>JAVVFH010000384.1:0-2302 GCA_032250585.1 Lysobacterales bacterium | reverse complement strand
CAATGGTCGGCCAGAAGTTCGATAACCTCGGGATGTACGCTGTGGGTGAGGATGACTTTTGGTTTCATTTGTTCTTACTCCAGTTTTATTTGAATCGTTTTCTAAGCGCGCCGCTGAAGGCATCTACCAGCGTCACCATCGCCAAAATCACCAGCAGGATTGCCGAGACGTCTTGGTACTGCATGATGCGCAGCGAGCCCATCAATTCGAAGCCGATGCCGCCGGCGCCGACCATGCCCATCACGGTGGAGGCGCGGAAGTTGTACTCCCAGCGGTAAATGGAAATGTCCGCCATCTGCGGCAGCACCTGTGGCAGCACACCGTGCAGGATCACCTGCAGCGGCGTGCCGCCGGCGGCGCGCGCCGCCTCGATCGGCGCCGCATCGGTGTGTTCGATGGCTTCGGCAAAGAATTTTCCAACCATGCCGATCGAGTGCAGGCCGAGCGCCAGCACGCCGGGCAGTGCGCCGAAGCCGACCGCGGCGACGAAAATGATGCCCATGATCAGTTCCGGGACTGAGCGCAGGGCGTTCAGCATCCCGCGCGCCACCTGATACACGACCGGGTGCGGTGTGGTATTGCGTGCCGCCAGAAATGCGAGCGGCACCGAGAACAGCACCGCCAGCGCCGTGCCGGCCACGCTCATGGCGAGCGTGTCGAACAGCGGCTTGATCCAGTTGCGCCAGTCGCTGAAGTTGGGCGGCAGCATCTCGCCCAGCAGACTGAACAGACTGGGCACACCTTCCGCCAGGCGCGCGCCGTCGAACAACCCAACGTAATAGGCGCACACCAGGATAACGGCGAGCACCGCGGCGAGCCGCAGTGCGTCGCGGTTCCAGGCGCGCTGCTCGGCGACTAGTAGCTGATCGTAGGTTTGTGACATGCTAATTCTCCAATGTGCTTATTGAAACTTAGCCAAGTCTATTTTCAGCAAAGGCCCCAAGTTACGCACCACATCGTACTGTTTGTCAGTGATAGCCTCGAAACCATCGGCCTTGAACGCCTTGAGCACCGCAGGGTCCTTGAGGTTCAGGAACGCGCTGCGGATCTTTTCCTTGAGCTCCGGCTTCAGGTTAGAGCGCATAGTCCATGGGTACTGCGGGAACGGCTTGGAGTACGTCAGCACTTTTACCTTGTCGAGGCTCACCATTTTGCGTTCGACCATCGACTCGAAAATCGGACGGCTCAGGCCCCCGGCCTGGGCGTGACCATTCTGCACCGCCAGGGCCACCGCATCGTGCGAACCGACAAAGTGTTCCTTATAGTCGCGCCCAGCATTGAGACCTTGCTCGGCCAGCACCGATTTCGGGATCAGATGACTGGAGGTCGAGACCATGTCGCCAAAGGCCATATTCTTGCCCTTGATATCGCCGATTGCCTTCACGCCGGATGAGATGTTTGCAATCACCACCGATTGGTAAGTGGTGCTGCCCTTGACTTTGAGCACCGCAAACGGCTCGATCTCGCTCTTTTGCCGCGCCAGCACGTAGGACAACGGTCCGAAGTAGGCCAGGTCCAGGCGACCGTGACGCATGGCCTCGATCATCGACGAGTAGTCGGTGGTGACAATCAGTTCAACCTTCTTGCCAAGCTGCGCCTCGAGGTAATCCTTGAGGCCCTGGTTGTTCTTGATGATGGTGGAGGCGTTTTCGTCCGGCAGTAGCGCCACCTTCAGGGTCTGGGGGTCCGGGTCGGCAGCGGCTTGCACGAACGCAGGAAGCGACAGGCTAAATAGGGCGACGGTGATGATGGTCAGTAGCTTTTTCATGGTTAGTCCTCGATGGTTGTAAAGTTGTAAGCAGGTAGCATTGGGGCGATGGGCGCGGTCGACTCAGTTTTGCTGTGATCGGCCTGTTGGTAAATGGCCTGCTGCGTGGCCGGCGTGAGCCCGGCTGGGGCGCCGTCGAACACCACGCGCCCGTGGGCGAGACCGATCACGCGGTCGGCATAGGTCTGCGCTAAATCCACCTGATGCAAACTCACCACGGTGGTGATGCCGTCCTCGTGGCCGATGCGGCGCAGTTGCGCCAAAACGTTGTGCGAGGTGGCGGGGTCAAGGCTCGCCACCGGTTCGTCGGCGAGCATTAAGCGTGGCTGCTGCGCAAGCGCACGAGCGATACCAACGCGCTGCTGCTGACCACCGCTCAACCGATCGGCGCGCTCCAGTGCCTTATGCAGCAGGCCGACGCGTTCCAGGCATTCGAGGGCGATGCGCCGCTCCGCGAGTGGCAGCGGGAACAGGCTGCGCCACGCGGCGTGGTAACCGATGCGGCCGAGCAGCACGTTGGCGAGCGCGCTCTGG
>JAVVFH010000383.1:0-2337 GCA_032250585.1 Lysobacterales bacterium | reverse complement strand
CAACACCGCTGGATTCGCCAAGCCGCGGATGGGATTGAAATTCCTGGATTCCCGCCTGCGCGGGAATGACGGTATTTGTGGTAGAACAAATTTGCCCCGGGCCGGAACCGTCGTTGCGCTTATCGTTGCGCCGCTCTCCTGTACAATGATTCACCGCCCTGGCCGATCGCCCTTGATTGCGCGGCGTGAGCAGGCCCGTGATTCAAGCAGATGACCAGTATAGCGAAAGGTAAAAATCACCCGGCGGAAATCCTGCGGACCATGCAGCTGGCGGCACCGGTGATCATCGGTCAGCTGGCCGTCTTCAGCATGAATTTCGTCGACACCGTCATGGCTGGCCGCCTGCCGGAGAAGGAAATCGCGTTGGCGGCGTTGGGCATTGGCGGTGCCGTCTGGTCGGCGATGCTCATGCTCACCATCGGCACGTTGATGATCGTGCAGCCGACGGTCGCCCAACTCGACGGCGCCGGGGAACACGAAGAAGCCGGTGCGCAGACCCGGCAGGCGCTGTGGATCGCGCTGGGGCTGGCGCTGCCCTTCTGGCTGCTGTGCCGGTTCAGTGAACCGCTGCTGCTGCTGTTCAAAATCGACGAGCTCATCGTACCGGTCGCCGCGGGCTACCTGCGCGCACTGTCCTGGGGCGCGCCGGGTATCTGCCTGGTGTTTTTGCTGCGGTTTTTCAGCGAGGGCAGCGGTCATACCAAGCCCACGATGTTTTACGGCGTGGCCGGGGCGCTGCTGAATATTCCGCTGAACTACGTGCTGATGTTCGGCAAGCTCGGCGTGCCGGCCCTGGGCACGGTGGGTTGCGGCTACGCCACCTCCATCGTGATCTGGCTGCAGGTCGTCATGCTGTTCGTCTACGTGGGTGCTCATCGCCACTTTGTTCCCTACCGCCTGATGTCGGGCATCGACCGCCCGGATTGGCAGGCATTGCGCGACCTGCTCAAGCTCGGCCTGCCGATCGCTGCGGCGATTTTCGTGGAGGGCAGCCTGTTCACCGGCGCGGCCCTGCTGATCGGCCGTCTAGGGCCGGTACCGAGTGCCGCCCACCTGATCGCGCTCAATTTCGCCGCCCTTGTGTTCATGATACCCATCGGGCTGTCCAGTGCCGTCGCGATACGGGTGGGCAACGCCATCGGCCGGCGCGAACCGGAACAGGCCCGTTACGCCGGCTGGATTGGCTTCCTGATCGTGCTGGGTTTCCAGACCATCAGTGCCAGCGCGATGTTTGCTTTTCCGGAGTTGATCGTCCGCATATACACCGACGATGCCGTGGTGGCGCCGTTGGCGGTCAGTTTGCTGTTTTACGCAGCCGTTTTCCAGTATCCCGACGGACTGCAGATGGTGGCTGCGGGCGCCTTGCGTGGCTACAAGGACACACGAGTGCCGGTGGTGATCATGATCATCGCATTCTGGATCATCGGCATGACCCTGGGTTATACCCTGACCTTCAATGTCGGCATGGGCCCCGCCGGCATGTGGGTCGGAATGATCGCGGGGTTGACGGTCGCGGCGGTGCTGATGATGCTGCGCTTCAACTACACCAGCAAGCGGCTGATAGCACGGACGCGGGCGCCGGGAACCGTCGTGTAGCGGCTATCCGGACTGCCGGTCTCCGTTCTCCAGCTCCCTGAATTTACGTTCCAATTCACTGATGCGGTGATTGCGCTTTGCGAGCTCCGGGGAGCCGAGGCCGCCCGGCGGCGTCTGCCGGCCACCCAAACCCGCATCCAGCACACGGAAAATCACCGCCAGGGCGAGGTATGCTCCGATCGCCCACAGTGTCTTGATCAGCAGCAAGGCGACGAACAGGATCCGCAAGGCCCAGACGTTCCAGCCAAGCCGTGCGGCGATGCCGGCGCAGACGCCGGCCAGCAGCTCACCCGGGTGTTTTGCCCTGGCTGTCCTCATGGCTCAGGCTTCCCGCGCCGCCCCGGGTCCGGCGGCCGACGGTTCCATACCCTCGCTCGTGCCGGCCAGGCGCGCTTTCAGTTGCTGCAGTTCTTCTTCGATCACCCGGCCGACCGGACCGGCTGTCCATACGGGCGCCGGTGGACCGCCGGTGTCGTATGAGCGCACGCGGGCTTCGAGATTTTCGACCTGGGCCTGCAGTCGCTCGAAGCGCCCCATGACCTGTTGCATGCGGCGTTCTCCGCGTGTCAGCCGCGGGCTGCTCGCCGGTCGGTGGGAGGCCTTGCCATGGTTTTGCTTCAGCCGGGATTTCGCTTCCGCCAGCTTGCTCTTCAGGGTTTGCATGTCCTGTTCCATCTGGGCAGTGCGAGCGGCGACGGATTCGCGCTCGCGCAGGATGGCCGCATGCTGCTCTTCCAGTTG
>JAVVFH010000382.1:0-2346 GCA_032250585.1 Lysobacterales bacterium | reverse complement strand
TCCTGCGCTCGCGCGCCTAACAGCTGGCCGCTTCTTGCCTCGCTGAATGCGTCATAATTTGTGTTACAGGCCACTAGTACCCCGCGTTCAAGCTGCCGGAGTGCCCGGCGAGGAATTTACGATGAAACTCCTGTTAAGCTTCATGCTGATGCTCCCGCTGGCGGTCCTTGCTGAGGATGCCGCCAAGGACGCGGGCAGCCCGGCGGCCGCGCACTCCTGCGATGATGGCAGCGTGCGCCAACTCTGGGAGGTCAGCCGGGACGACGGCAGCAACTGGAGTGTTCTTTTCGATGGCCACTATCTCAAAGCGGACTCCAGGGAGTGAAACCGGGAAAAACCGGTGTCAGTCGCCTGCGCGATGCCGCCTCCTACTCGATGAGCGGTATCCGGGCCTGCTGGCGGAACGAGGCGGCTTTTCGCCAGGACGCCGCGCTGGCGGCGGTGCTGATGCCGATCTCCTTTGTCCTGGCACAGACCATAGAACAATGGCTGCTGTTGGTGTTTCCGCTGTTTCTGCTACTGGTGGTCGAATTGCTCAACACCGCGATCGAAAACACCGTGGACCGGATCGGCAGCGAATTCAATCCATTGTCCGCCAAGGCCAAGGATATGGGTTCCGCAGCCGTCTTTTTCTGCCTGTTGTTGACCGGGCTCTGCTGGGTGTCGATCGCGTGGAAAAACGCTTTTTAAGAAATACTTTGCCAAGGCTGGCGTCCCTGCTGCTCCTGCTATGCCTCACAGCCTGCCTGGGCGACGCCAGCGACGCACAGCAGAAAAACCCGGCTGCCGGTCAGCCCGAAAAGTCAGCCGCTTGCGAACTCGACCCACCCGCCGAACCTGTGCACTGCACGATGGAATACGACCCGGTCTGCGGCTGTGACGGCAAGACCTATCCCAATGCCTGCCACGCGCGCATGGCCGGTGTTCCGCATTTTGAACCCGGTGCCTGCAAAGGTGATGACCTGCGTTGAACGGTCAGCCGTTCACCACGCGCCGCCGATGAAGGTACACGAACCAGCAGGAACCCAGGATCGAGAGGCTCAGCGGCAACAGCATCGCATACGCCCCGCCGCCCGGCGCGACGGTTTCCATGTATTGAAAAAACATCACGCCGACAATCGGCATGACCAGGCCCCTGGCACCGGTAAAACCGACGTGGATCGCCATATAGAGGGAAGAGTTCGTGTCGTCCGTAAAATCGTTGTGACCCAGGTTCCAACCGAGGTGTCCGCCTGCATAGGCACTGCCAAGCAGGATCGAACCCAGCCACAAAAGAGCCGACAGTTCCAAAATCGCGGCCAACGCGAAACAGACGAAGCAAGCAACGAAATTCCAGCTGTGAATGGCGCGATAGGTGAATATATGCCGGGTGGCAAGTACTTTCGCCCACCGACGGATTGAGAAACACAATACCAGCAACGGCACCGAAGAAGTAATCATCACCTGGTGCAGGCGTACCATGCCAAAATGTTCGTTCATCAACAACACGAGCATCGCGATGATCATCAGGTTGCCGCTACCGAACACCATCATGCCCAGCATGTACTGCCTGAAGTCGGAATTGGAACGCAGGATTCCGATCATCGAGCGCGCCGAAAACTGGCTTCCGCGCAGGCTTTTTTCCGTTTTTTCGCGACGCAGCAAGTGCCGGTGGCGTCGGACACGCGAACGCTGGTAAACAAAAAAACCCGCCACGGCGCAAGCGCCGGCCACCGGAAACAGCAGTCTCCAGGCCTCTCCCTGCCAATCCAGCATCAAGCCGACTACGGCACTGAACGCCGCGATCACCAGGGAAGCGATCTGCACGATCCGGGCCGTCACGTGCCCACGCCAGCGCCGTTCGTAATTCACCCGCCAAACCGCCGCGCGAATGGTCAAAATACCCGACCAGGCGGAGCGGGCGACAAAAGTCATCACCACGAACAGCGCTAGCCCGGGACCACTGGTGCCCGGAATCGACATGATGAACAGGCACAGACCCATCAACAGCATCAGGCGGCTGATCAACATCACCTTGTCCCGGCCCATCGCCAGCGAAGCAAAAAAGAAACTCATCAGGTTGGCAAACGAGGGGGCGCCGACAACGATCGCGACCGCGAGGTTCACCAGGCCGGGCGCGGCCGCCTCACTGAACTGGTTTTTAACGATCACGCCCAGCAATCCCCCTTCCAGCGCACCCAGCGCCACGGCGATCAATGACCAACTCATCAATTCGCGCGGCACCAGAGCGGCGGCCATGCGGGGCAGTTGCTCGTCACTGGGGGCGGGAGAGGGCGGCATCCGGGAACTGTAACCCATATCCCCAGGGCAAATTTGTTCTCACGCCAATTTCTTGAATTCCCGTCA
>JAVVFH010000381.1:0-2347 GCA_032250585.1 Lysobacterales bacterium | reverse complement strand
GGACCCGACCCATCAATCGCCTTCGGCATCGGCGCCGGTGCGGCCGCCGGCATCTTCTGGGTAGCGGGATCTTTCGGCATCAACTACCTCTTCGAACTCAAGCCCCTGCGCCTGTGGTTGGTCAACGGCGGCTACCACTCGATCCAGTTCACCCTCTACGGCCTCATCTTCGGCTTGATGTAGGACCGGGCATTTAAAGACCGGACCTTTAGGCAGCCAACCCTGTGGGAGCCGACTTTGTGGGAGCGGCTTCAGCCGCGATCTTTTCAGCCCAAAGCCACCCCATTCGCGGCTAAAGCCGCTCCCACACTACCCGCCTGAACCACCGCCTTGACTCGGGCGCCCCGGAGCGGTTTAATACCGCGCCTGTGCGGACTCCCCCTTCGCCCAGGAAATTACAGATCATTGATCGACTGGTTTTGCCCCAGCAGGTAGAATCAGATGCAGCGCCCAGGTAGCTCAGTCGGTAGAGCAGCGGACTGAAAATCCGCGTGTCGGTGGTTCGATTCCGCCCCTGGGCACCACAATATCCGCCCTTCTTCCTGACCGACTTTCGAGAAAATCGAACCACGTCGTGGTTATATTGTTCATGCAGCTTTCCGATCATCGGTGCCAAACTGGGCCAACCAGTTCTTTCCGCGTTCCGTGTATAGCAGCGCCTCGGCTGTTCGCTTCGGGAATTTCATGCTGCCCGCTCCAGTGACCACTGCACCCGCTCCGCCACAAACCGCGCGAAGGGCTCGATGTCTTGGTCGATACTGGCGGTTTCAAGTGCAGTAAGATACGCGTCGCGGTCCTCGACCCGTATGACGGTCCACGGATAGCCACCGGAAGCGAGCATCGCATTCATGACAAAACGCGCCATACGCCCGTTGCCATCCGGGTAAGGATGGATATAGCCGAACAGCCAGTGTCCGAGTACGGCTCGCACGGACGGCTCGGTTTCGTTTTCAAGCAAATCAAACAGTGCCGGCATGGCGTCACGCACCGCTTCCCAGCGTGGCGGCACATGGCGTGATCCGCGCAGGTACACGGCATCATTCCGGTAGCCTGCCAGCGCCGAGGCTGCGATCAGGCCGGCGGCAACACAAGGCTGGAACAATTCACGATACCAGTCCCGGTGGGCCTCGCGCACAAGAGTGCCGGGATCGCTGCCGGCAATCACTTCCCCGACCGTCGCGCGGACAAGCTGGAAGGCCTGCCAGTAGCCACGCGCGGCAAGCGCGTCGCGACCCTGCCGGTCAGCATCATGATTGTCTGGGTCCCAGTTACCCGCTCGCACCCGTTCGATCAGCTCGGGCGTAACGCGGTAGCCCTCGATCGACAGGGAGTGATAGGCGTCATTCAGGTAGATGTCGTCAACGAAGGACAGATACGCCTTGGTATCCTGCGGCAGTCCGGGCACTTGCGGGAAGGCCGCAATCACCGGCTCCCGCATAGTCTCCCATAGTGATTGCAAACGGCCGGTAATCGGCGACATCGTCCGGCTCAGCGTGCCGAAGGTCTTCGCCGGTTCGAACGGATCGGATTCCCGCACATCGTAACCGGCGCGCTTCATGACAGTCAGAATTTCATCGGCGACAGCAGCGCGGCCAATGCGGCGGAAGGCGCCGGCGAGACGCCCGGCGATGGCCGAATGACCGCCATCGAGCAACCGGCCCAGAACGTCGGCTGAATCACGCACACCGGAGAGGATAAGATGCGCCTCGACCGGGTTACGGGCAAAGAACGCCTCGGGAACCCGGATCAGCGCCGCTTCCGGCACGAAAAGCCTGTGCCCGTCGCGTGCGACCAGATCGGCAACCGGCGGCATGTCTTTTTGTTTGAGGTCGTAGATCGACGTACCGAATGGCAGTTCGACCGTATTGTTGGTGCCCTTGGGCGTATAGATAATGACCTGTCGCGGGATAGCAGTGTTTTCCGCGTGCAGCAACAGGGACTGTTCCGGCGACAGATGCCAACTCTGCGCGAACCGCGCCGTGCCGTAAGCGGCACAGAATTCCCAGAAAGAAGCAAACCACGGGGTTGTGTCGCCAGGATCGGCATCCGGGCCGGAGGAGATCAGCCAGCCCTTCATGACCTCGCGCAAAAAACCGTTATTGACCAGACGCTCGCGGTGAACGCGCGTCAGCTCGACGGAGCGAAAGACCCGTCGCCCCCCTTGCTGGAGCTTTTCGAGCTGCGCCAGCGATGCGGCGAGTTTTTCGTTAGGCGTGACCATGGGTTTCCTGAGGTCTCTTACAAGTCTAATGTGACGTGTTTATAAAAGTATATGTTGCCGCGATATTACAAGTAAATAGCGACGTTGTTAGACGACAATTACTTTGGCCGGTTGACGACAACTATT
>JAVVFH010000380.1:0-2416 GCA_032250585.1 Lysobacterales bacterium | reverse complement strand
GTTCTAATTTCATTTATTGCACCCATAACCAAGCAGCAGCAGTCCGGCACTCAGGACCAGCACGCTGGTGGCGTAAAAGGGACGCATGCCTTCCGAGCCGGCCAGGATCAGCAGCAAGGGGCCCATCGCGAAACCGGCGGCGCCAGCAGCGGAAAGGTGATGCCCCGTATCATGCCGCGATGCGCCTTGCTCAGTCGGGATTCAACGGCCGGTGCGCTGGATGGCTTCACTCATGATTTCCAGGGCGGTCTGCTCGCAGGGCGGCAACTCGGCGTCGCTTGAAGCCAGCGGAGTCACCCTTTCCCCCCAACGCACCAGGCCGGCACCCCGCGTCAGGCCGGCGCCGAAAGCGGCGAGCAGCAGATCGCTGCCGGGATGGATGCGGCCGTCTTCCAGAGCCTCGCAGATCGCGACGGGAATGGTGGCAGCCGACGTGTTGCCGTAGCTCTCGATGTTCATGACGACCTGCGTCATGGGCAAGCCCAAATGGTGTGCCAGGGACTCGATGATGCGCGCGTTGGCCTGGTGCGGGATGACCAGGTCGACGTCTTCCTTTTTCATGCCCAGGTCGTCGAGCACGATGCGGATCTCGCCGGCCATGCCTTTGACCGCCCTGCGAAAGATTTCCCGGCCGTCGAAGCTGACGTCGAAGACCCCGTAGTTGTCGACAAAACGATTACCGGCGGTGCCGAAATTGGGCACCAGCAGCGCCTCGAGGGCATCGCCTTCACAGCCCAGGTGAGAAGACAGCAAGCCCACCTTGCGGCGGCTGGGCTCGAGCACGACGGCACCCGCCCCGTCACCGAACAGCACCGCGGTATCGCGCAGCGACCAGTTGAGCAGCCACGTCAGGCGCTCGCCGCCGATCACCAGCGCCTTGCGGTAGCCGCCGGAACGCAGCAGTGCGGTGGCCACCGACAGGCTGTAGATGAAGCCACTGCAGCCTGCGTTCAGATCGAACACCGC
The DNA here is from genome assembly GCA_032250585.1 of Lysobacterales bacterium. Lineage (GTDB taxonomy): Bacteria > Pseudomonadota > Gammaproteobacteria > Xanthomonadales > SZUA-36 > JAVVFH01. The sequence continues at coordinate 1,450 of JAVVFH010000380.1, read as the reverse complement.
GGCGTTCGGCGCGACCATCTTTTTCTGCACGTGGGCCGCGGTACTGGGAATGACCGTATCGGGGCTGCAGGTCGCGACGATCAGCAGGTCAATTTCCGCCGGGGTTGCGCCCGCCGCGGCCAGCGCCCGCAGACCGGCCACTGCAGCCAAGTCGCTGAGCGGCACGTGCGACACCCGCCGTTCCCGAATCCCGCTGCGCGTGCGGATCCACTCGTCGGAGGTGTCGAGCACCGTCGCCATGTCGTCGTTGGTCATCACGGCGGGCGGCATGCATTTGCCCCAACCCGTTATTTCTGCGTATGCCGACATGGCGCACTTCCCGTTTACTCGACGCAGGCTAGTGTACCCCACCGCCGGAAAAACAAAATACCCGGAAACCGGCCCAAGCGGGTAAAATCACGCCGAAAACCCATTAGCGACGCCGCCATGAGCAAAAACAGTTACCGGGACTCACCCGTCAAGCGCTACCTCGCCGAGCACCCCGAGACGGAAATCGTCGAAGTCGTTCTGTCCGATCTGAACGGCATCTACCGCGGCAAATGGCTGCCGGTGGACGCGGTCGGCAAAGTCCTGGAAGGCAAATTCAAAATGCCCCTGACCTCGGTCTCCTGCGACATCTGGGGCCGCGACGTACCGGCACTGTGCCGGCAGACGGGCGACGGCGATGGCATCTGCACCGCCATCGAAGACAGCATTCGCCCGCTGCCGTGGCTGGAGCGCCCCACCGCGCAGATGTTCCTGCAGCTCAACACCGAGGACGGCCAGCCATGGCAGTTCGATCCGCGCGTGGTGCTGAAATCCGTTGCCGAGCGCTACGCAGCGCGCGGCCTGACGCCCGTCTGCGCACCGGAACTCGAGTTCTACCTGTTCCGTGAAGGCCGCGACGGCAACGGCCACCCCATCATCCCGGCCAGCCGGGCCAATGGCGAGTGCCGCATCGGCGGGCAGCTTTACAGCACGGAGTTGATGCAGGAAAACGCCGAGCTGATGCATGAAATCCGCGACGCCTGCGAGCGCATGTCGGTGCCGCTCGACGGCCTGCTGAAGGAACTCGCGCCCGGCCAGTACGAGCTGAACCTGCATCACGTCGCCGACCCGCTGCACGCGGCGGACAGTGCCCAACTGCTCAAGCAGGTCATCAAGAGCGTCGCGCGGCGGCACGGCTACATCGCGAGTTTCATGGCGAAGCCTTTTGGCGACCGCGACGGCAACGGCTTTCACACGCACGTCAGCCTGCTGGATTCCGGCGGCAACAACCTTTTCGACGACGGCAGCGATTTGGGCAGCGACCTGCTGAGGAACGGCATTGCCGGCCTGGCCGACGTGATGGCCGACTCCATGCTGCTGCTGGCACCGCACCGCAATTCCTATCGCCGGCTGCAGCGCGGCGTGCATGGCCCGCTGGTGCCTACCTGGGGATACGAAAACCGCTATGTGGCGATGCGCGTAC
>JAVVFH010000037.1:0-20007 GCA_032250585.1 Lysobacterales bacterium | reverse complement strand
CTGAGTATGCGGTAGTGAACCAGCCTCAGCTGGGCGCGCGAAACCGGATCCACGGGCATTAACGGCGGATGCGGGTATCGCTCATCGAGATAATCGTTGATGACGCCGGCATCGTAGAGGACCAGATCCCGGTCAACCAGCGTCGGGGCTTCATTGTAAGGGCTCAGTTCCGCCAGATCCTCAGCGGCTGATTTGTCGGCCGAGATGTTGACAATGTCGACGTTAATTCCTTTTTCAGCGAGTACGAAACGCACCCGGTGGCAATCCAGCGACGTTTCGGACGAATACAACGCCATGGTTGAACGACCTCGTACGGATACAGCCACAGTTTTCTCCTAAATGAATCGTTTTCGCCGCCAGGCGGCAACAACCGGAATCACGGATGCCGTCAGTGCACGTCTCGCCAGTATTCCGCTTTCAACAGATAGGCGACCATGGCGAAGACGACAAGAAACAGCAGCACCCAAACGCCAATATTTTTCCGCTTGACCTGCGACGGCTCCGACAGGTACACCATGAACGTTACCAGATCCCGGACGGTCGTTTCATATTCTCCCGGTGTCTGCAGACCGGGTTCGACGAGTTTGAGATGATCCAGAACCTGCTCCTCGCCATGAGCGACATACACTGGCTCCTGGATTCCCTGCAGGTCCCACAGAACATGCGGCATCGACGCGTTCGGCAACACCACGTTGTTCCAGGAGCCGGTACCGTCACGATAAAACGTCTTCATGTAGGTATACAGCCAGTCGGCGCCCCGCGAACGAGCCGTTACAGACAGGTCCGGGGGCGCTTTTCCGAGCCATGCCTGCGCGTCTTTCGGCCGCATCGACACGGTCATCCGATCGCCGATCTGGGCATCCGTGAAAACGAAGTTTTGCAGCACCATGTTTTGGTCCAGACCAAGATCCTCGGACAGCCGGTTGTAGCGCATGTAATTGGCGCTGTGGCAGGGCAGGCAATAGTTCACGAATAGCTTGGCACCCCGCTGAATGGCGGCCGTGTCGCGGACATTGATTCTGGCGTGCTCCAGGTCGCCGCCGCCCGCAGCCAGAGCCGGCTCGACCCCTGCGAGCAAGCCGACCAAACCGAAAACAGCGGCCACAAGACTCTTGTTCATCAGTGCGTCAACCTCTCTGGAACGGGTTTGGTCTTGCCACGCGGACTCATGAAAAACAGCAAGACAAAAAATGAGAAATAAACGAAGGTCCAGATCCGCATCTCCACGGTCTGCGCCGGCGTGCCTTCGGCCATTCCGAGCATGCCCAATCGTATGAAAGAAATCACAAACAGGGTAAGCAGGATTTTGTACCAGAGGCCCTTGTAGCGGATTGATTTCACGGGCGAGCGATCCAGCCATGGCAGGAAGAAAAGGATCATCACCGACGCGCCCATCAACAGCACGCCCATCAGCTTGTCAGGGACCGCCTTGAGGATCGCGTAGTACGGCGTGAAATACCAGACGGGCTTGATGTGCTCCGGCGTGACCAGCGGACTGGCCGGTACGAAGTTGTCATGCTCCAGGAACAGGCCGCCCGCCTCGGGCCAGAAAAACAGCACGAAAGCAAATACCAGCAGCAACATCGCAACGCCAAAAATATCCTTGACGGTGTAATAGGGGTGGAACGGCACGCCGTCTTTCGGAATACCGTGCTCGTCTTTGTTTTCCTTGATTTCGATACCGTCCGGATTATTGGAGCCGTTTTCGCGAAGCGCAACAAGATGCAGCAAAATGAGCCCCAACAGCGCCAGAGGAATTGCGATCACGTGCAGCGCAAAGAAACGGTTCAGCGTGGCGTCAGAAATGAAATAGTCGCCGCGAATCCACTCGGTCAGCGGTTCCCCGATTGTCGGGATCGCACCAAACAGGTTGATGATCACCTGAGCGCCCCAGTAGGACATCTGGCCCCACGGAAGCACGTAGCCCATGAAGGCTTCAGCCATCAGGACCAGGTAAATCAGCATACCGAAAATCCATACCAACTCACGTGGCTCGCGATGCGAGCCATAAAGCAGGCTGCGAAACATGTGAAGATACACGACAATAAAGAAGAACGATGCGCCGGTTGAGTGCATGTAGCGAATCAGCCAGCCCCACTCGACGTCGCGCATGATGTATTCGACCGACGCAAAGGCCTCGGTCGCGGAAGGCTTGTAGTGCATGGTCAGAAAAATCCCTGACAGGATCTGGATGACCAGCACCAGCAAGGCCAGAGAACCCATGTAATACCAGAAATTGAAATTCTTTGGTGCCTGATAGCCTGTCATCGTCGCGTTCCAGAACGCAGTGACCGGCAAACGCTTGTCGATCCAACTCATGACTGAACCGGCGCGCTTCGAAAAACTGCTGGCGGGCTTGGCCATCATGCAACTCCTTCAGGGTTCACGCCGATGACCAGCGTGCGGGGGTCAAGAAAACTGTAGGGCGGGATTTTCAGGTTGGTCGGTGCCGGCACACCCTTGTAAACTCGGCCGGCCATGTCGAATTTCGATTTGTGGCAGGGGCAGTAAAACCCACCCTTCCAGTTCTCCTCGAATGGCTGCGGCCCAACCTGGGGCAGCAACTGGGGAACACAGCCCAGGTGCGTACAGTGCATGTTGACCACGAGATATTCGTCATTTAATGCCCGACCCTCGGTCTGGGCGAAGGGTGGCTGCTCGGACTCCAGCGATTCCGGATCCCGAAGGTCATCGACCACTGCGGAGAGCAGTTTAATCGTGTCTTCGGTGCGTCGCAGCACGCCGATGGTCTGGCCGCGCCACTGCACTTTCAGCAACTGGCCCGGTTCGAGTTCATCCAGAGTCACCTGGACCGGAGCGCCGACGGCGCGGGCGCGGGCGCTCGGTTTCCATGACTCAATGAATGGTACGGCGGCAAATCCGACTCCGACCGCACCGACGACCGAGGTCGTGGCGACCAATAGTCGGCGCCTGCCCTTGTTCACGCCATCAGTAGGCATTAGTTTCTCCAGCTGGATGAGAACCCTGCAGGGTCTGTTTATTCCGAGTAATCATAAGCCAGGGCGGTGTCATTTTTGGCCTCCTGTTGCAGTAAGCCTTTATTCCCCGGCCCCAGCTGTCAGCAAACGCCCATTTTATCCGAAACGCGCGGTGTGAAACAATGTATTTGCCGATAGAATGGGCGATCCGCTGCGTCCCGGCCCTTTCAGCGGACGCAAATAAGGAACATCGACTTAATCCATGTCCAAAGCAAACGAAATTCTGGTTTTTTTGCTGCGCACCATCACCGTGGGGCTGGCACTCGCCTTTGTCATCGTCTATTTGTGGCCTTCTCTGGCCGTGCGCATCACCAGCGAGGCCCAGCCAGAGCAGCCGCAAGCCGCTGTTGCCACCGCACCTGATTCCTATGCAGAGGCTGTGAACCGCGCCGCACCGGCCGTCGTCAGCATTTACACACGCTCACTGATGCCGCAATCGGCGGATCCGAATATCCAGCGACGGCTCGGGCCGCGCTATCTCTACCGGATGCGACAGGACATGGGCTCGGGCGTATTGCTCAGTGACGACGGTTACATTGTTACCAATCACCACGTGATCGCGCAGGTGCAGAACATACGGGTCGCCCTCTGGGACGGTCGCGTCGTGCCGGCACGCGTGGTCGGCTCGGACCCGGAAACCGATCTCGCGGTATTGAAAGTGGAGCTCACCGACCTACCGGTGGCGCCGATCCTCGAGGGACACGAGGTGCGAGTCGGCGATGTCGTGCTGGCCATCGGCAACGCTCTCGGCTTGAGCCATACGGTAACAATGGGCATCGTCAGTGCAACCGGAAGAAACGAACTTCGCTCGCAACTCTACGAAGATTTCATCCAGACCGACGCAGCCATCAATGCCGGCAACAGCGGCGGGGCTCTGATCAACGCCAAGGGGGACCTCGTGGGCATCAGTACGCGCAACCTGGGAATCATCGCGGGTGCCGAAAACATCGGTTTCGCGATTCCCATCGGATTGGCGCACAACGTCATGAACCAGATCATTGAGTATGGATCCGTGCGCAGGGGCTGGCTGGGCGCCAGTTTCAGCGATTTGCGCCCCACGCGCATGGCGGATGGAAGCACCAAGCGCCGCGGCATCAGCGTACTTGAGGTAGCGCGCGGCGGACCGGCCTGGTCGGCGGGAATTCGCCAGGGGGATGTAATCCTCGCGCTGGACGGTGAGACGGTGACCGATGCGAGCCAGTTTTTTTTCCAGATTTCGCAGCGCGAACCGGGCAGCCAGGTCGAATTGCTCGTAGCCCGGGGCGCGGAGACCTTCGAGACCTATGCCACCCTCATCCAGCAACCGCCGCTGGAATAGGGCCCGGTCAGGCCTTGGGCAAAGTCACGCCACGCTGGCCCTGGTATTTACCGGCGCGATCCGCGTAAGACATCTCACAGACCTCGTCCGACTCGAAGAACAGGAACTGTGCGACACCTTCGTTCGCATAAATACGTGCCGGCAGCGGCGTCGTATTCGAAAACTCCAACGTGACATGCCCCTCCCACTCCGGTTCCAGCGGTGTCACGTTCACGATGATGCCACAGCGCGCATAAGTCGACTTGCCGAGGCAAATGGTCAAGACGTTGCGGGGGATACGAAAGTACTCAACGGTATGCGCCAGCGCGAAAGAGTTGGGCGGTATGATGCACACGTCGCCGGAAAAATCGACGAAACTGTTTTCGTCGAAATGCTTCGGATCGACGATCGCGGAATTGATGTTGGTAAAGATTTTGAAATCCCGTGCGCAGCGGACATCGTAGCCGTAACTGGACGTTCCATAGGAAACGCAGCGCTGCCCGTCCGGGCCGTGTCGCACCTGTCCCGCTTCGAACGGCGCTATCATGCCTTCGGACCCGGCCATCTGCCTGATCCAGCGGTCGGATTTAATGCTCAAAGAACTGCTGCCGGCTGACTTGACACGTCCCCCACCCTCATCACGTGTTCAGGATGTTGATTTGCGGCAGGTTCATTTCCAGGCTGCGCGGTTGCGCGGACAGGCGCGCGACGGTATTGCGCGCCACTTCGCGATAACGCTCCGCGAGGCTGGAATCAGGAGCGGCCACCACGGTCGGCATGCCAAGATCGAGGTCTTCACGGATGCGCAACGCCAGGGGCAATTGCCCCAGCAGCGGAATATCATATTGCGCGGCCATGCGGACTCCACCCCCGGATCCGAAGATGGGCTCTTCGTGTCCGCACTGGCTGCAAATGTGGGTACTCATGTTTTCCACGACCCCGAGCACCGTCATTTCCACTTTACGGAACATTTGCACTGCTTTGCGTGCGTCCAGGAGAGCGATATCCTGCGGTGTCGTTACGATAACGCAGCCGCTGACCGGCACTTTTTGTGCAAGCGTAAGCTGGATGTCGCCGGTGCCGGGCGGCAGATCGACGACCAGGTAATCCAGGCCTTCCCAATTGGTTTCCGTCAACAATTGCTGCAAGGCCGAGGTCACCATCGGACCGCGCCAGATCATCGGCGTCTCTTCCTCGATCATGAAACCGATCGACATGACCTGCAGACCATGCGCCCGCTGCGGGATAATGCGATTGCCATCGGTTCGGGGGCGGCCCGACACGCCAAGCATGCGCGGCATGCTTGGCCCATAAATATCCGCATCAAGCACCCCGACCCGTGCGCCGTCGGCACGCAGGGCCAAAGCCAGATTGACCGCGGTCGCCGACTTGCCCACACCGCCTTTTCCGGAACCGACGGCAATAACGTTCTTGATCTGCTCGAAAGGTTTGAGATCGCCCTGAACCTGGTGGGCAAATACCTTCCATCCAATATTGACTGTCGCCTTTTCGATGGACTCGTCGGCTTCCAGCTCAGCAGCGATGCGCGCCGCCATTTCGTCGCGGATGCTCTCCAGCGGGTAACCTGCTCGCAGATCCACCGACACGCGGTTCCCGTCAATGCCTATTCCGCGGACCCAGCCAAGGCTCACCAGGTCGGATTGTGCGTGTGGATCCTCAATTCGGGCGAGCAGATCACGCACATGGTTTTCGGAGAGCTTCGTCATTAGGCGCCATACCTGTCTGTTTAGTGGAATCAAGCGCTACATTGTAGCTGCATTGCCCCCGCAACGGGAACCTCCTGTCCGGGATTCGGGCATGGAAAAATCCAGCTGGAGGTTCTGTCGCGTGGCGCGCCATGCCATAATTCCCGATCCACTTGAAACAGGCGCGGACCGATGACCGAGGGTCTTCCGGGCGCCGGAAAAAATCAATGACGAAGCAGAAAAGACAGATACTGGTTACCAGCGCGCTGCCTTACGCCAATGGCGCAATCCATCTGGGGCACATGCTGGAGTACATCCAGACAGACATCTGGGCGCGCTTCCAGCGCGCGCGCGGCCACGAGTGCTATTTCGCCTGGGCGGACGACGCGCACGGAACACCGGTCATGCTGTGGGCACGGGCCGAGGGGAAGCCACCCGAAGAACTGATCGACAGGATGAACGAGCAGCACAAAACGGACTTTCGTGATTTCGGTATCAGCTTCGACAACTATTCCTCCACCAACAGCGAGTACAACCGGCAGCAAGTGGAGAAAATCTACCAACGCCTGGACGCAAACGGCCACATCGAACGGCGCACCATCGAGCAGCTGTATGACGAACAGGAAGGCATGTTCCTGCCCGACCGCTTTATCCGCGGCAATTGCCCGAAATGTGGCGCGCCGGATCAATACGGCGACAGCTGCGAGGCCTGCGGCAGCACCTATCAGCCCACCGATCTCGTCGATCCGCGCTCGGCCGTTACCGGCACCAAGCCGGTGATGAAGGAATCGGAACACTATTTCATGCGTCTTTCCGACTTCGAGGCGCAGCTGAAGGCCTGGACGGAATCCGGCGCGCTGCAGCCGGAAATCAACAACAAGCTGCAGGAATGGTTCAGCGATGGTCTCAGGGATTGGGACATTTCGCGGGACGCGCCCTACTTCGGATTCAAGATCCCGGGCACCAGCGACAAGTACTTTTATGTCTGGGTCGACGCGCCGATCGGATACATTTCCAGTTTTCGTGAACTCTGCGAACGCGAGGGCCTCGATTTCGACGCCTGGTGGAGCCCCGGTTCGAAGACCGAACTGCATCAATTCATTGGCAAGGACATCGTCTATTTCCACACGCTGTTCTGGCCGGCAATGCTGATAGGCGCCGGGCTGCGAACGCCCACCGCGGTATACGCCCACGGATTCCTGATGGTGGACGGTGCCAAGATGTCCAAGTCCCGCGGCACCTACATCCGAGCCCGCACCTACCTTGAGCACCTGCATCCCGATTATCTGCGCTACTACTTCGCGGCCAAGCTCGGGCCCGGAACCGCCGACATCGACCTGAATCTCGAAGACTTCGTGCAGCGCGTCAACGCGGACGTGGTCGGCAAGGTGGTCAATATCGCCAGCCGCTGCGCGGGGTTCATCCAGCGAAAATTCGACGGAACCCTGGCAGCCCAATTGCCGGACGAGGAACTCTATCGCGCCTTCGTCGCGCGGAGGGAGGACATCGCAGCCGATTTCGAATCGCGCAATTACCAGTCCGCCATTCGGCGCATCATGGCGCTCGCCGACAAAGCCAATCGCTATATCGATGATGAAAAGCCCTGGCAGACGATCAAGGAAGCAGGGAAGGAATCGCTTGTACACGGTGTTTGCACGCTTGGCCTTAACCTGTTCCGGGTATTGATGACCTATCTCGCGCCGGTCATGCCGTTCACGGCAGAGCGCGCCGGCGACTTCCTGGGCGTGAAGATCGCTAACTGGAGCCACCTCGACGAACCGCTGCTTGGCGCACCGGTAAACACATTCCAGCCGTTGCTGACCCGCATCGATCCACTCAGGGTCAGGACAATGGTCGAGGAGTCCCGCGAATCGCTGCTGCCGACCGCAGAAACGGCATCCGCCATTGAGCCGTTGGCCGCGGAAATCACGATCGAGGACTTTCAGAAGGTGGACCTGCGCATCGCCCGAATCGTCTCGGCCGAGGCGGTCGAAGGCGCCGCCAAGCTGCTCAAACTGAAACTGGATATCGGCGAGGAAACTCGCACGGTGTTCGCCGGCATCAAGTCAGCCTACGAACCCGCAGATCTCGAGGGCCGATACACGGTGATGGTCGCCAATCTCAAGCCACGCAAGATGCGTTTCGGCATTTCCGAGGGCATGGTGCTCGCGGCGGGTCCGGGCGGTCGCGATCTTTACATTCTCGAGCCAGACGAAGGTGCGACGCCGGGCCTGCGCGTCACTTGAGCTTGTGAAAACGGCTCCGAATCATGACTGACTACCTGCTGATTCTGGTCAGCACGGTGCTGGCCAACAACTTCGTGCTGGTGCGTTTTCTTGGCCTGTGCCCGTTCATGGGTGTCTCCAACACGCTGGAAGGTGCGCTCGGCATGTCGGTGGCGACTCTTTTTGTACTGACACTTTCCTCGGTGTCCAGCTACCTGCTGAATACCTACGTTCTGCAGCCGCTGGATCTCCAATACCTGTCGACGCTGGGGTTCATCCTGATCATCGCTACCGTGGTTCAGCTTACTGAAATGGCCATGCGCAAAGCCAGCCCGCTGCTGTATCGGATCCTGGGCATCTTTTTGCCGCTGATCACAACGAACTGCGCGGTGCTCGGCGTCGCCCTTTTGAACGTGCAGGAACAACACAACCTGTTGCAGTCGGCCCTTTACGGCTTTGGCGCCGCGGCGGGTTTCGGACTCGTGCTGACCTGCTTCGCGGCCATGCGCGAGCGGCTTGCATGCGCCGACGTCCCGGTTCATTTTCGAGGCGCGCCGATCGGCCTCATCACCGCCGGGCTGATGGCGCTGGCTTTCATGGGCTTTACCGGCCTGGCCAAGCTCTGAGACGCGTTCGTGATGCTTGCCGCCATACTGACAATCACCTTGCTGGGGGCCCTGTTCGGCCTGGGCCTGGGCTGGGCCACGCGGTATTTCCGGGTCGAGACAGACCCGGTCGTCGAGCAGATCAACGCAATCCTTCCGCAAACCCAGTGCGGCCAGTGCAACTACCCCGGCTGTCGGCCCTACGCAGAGGCGATCGCTGCCGGCGAGGCGCCGATCAACCAGTGCCCACCGGGCGGCGAAACCGGGATCCGGGCGCTTGCGGACCTGCTCGGCGAGGAGGCGGTTCCGCTGAACCCCGAAAACGGCCGGCAGCAGATCAAGACCGTCGCAGTGATCGACGAATCCGTCTGCATCGGTTGCACGCTCTGCATCCAGGCCTGTCCGGTCGACGCCATACTCGGTGCGGCCAAACAGATGCATACGGTCATCGATTCCGAGTGCACGGGCTGCGATCTCTGCGTTTCGCCCTGCCCGGTCGATTGCATCGACATGATCGTACCCGAGTCCGGACCCGCCGAATGGGCGTGGCCGAGACCGGACGCACGCAGGCCACTGCACGTCGCCGGGGTCCGGGCAGACCTCCGGCGGAACCCCCGATGACGGACCGCGAGACCCTCGAACAGGCGCGCCGCGCCGGCGAACAAATGCATCACTTCCCTGGCGGCCTGCATCTGCGACACAACAAAAGGATTTCCTGCGAACTCCCGATTGCCCTGGCTCCGCTGCCAGCGCAGCTTTCCGTTCCGCTGCTCCAGTATTCGGGCGATGAGGCCAAGCCAATCGTGAGTTCCGGGCAGTCGGTATTGAAGGGCGAGGAAATCGCGGCATCCAGCCATCCGCACGCCACGCCGCTGCATGCGCCGACTTCCGGCACGATCGTCGCCATCGAGCCCCGTCCGGCCAGTCATCCGTCAGGGCTGGACGGACTTTCTATCGTGATCGAAACGGACGGCGCCGATCGCTGGAAAGACCTCCAGCCGCTGGCAGGCTGGCGCCAGGCGGAACCATCGCTGCTGCGGAAAAAAATCCGCGATGCCGGCATCGTTGGCCTCGGTGGAGCGATGTTCCCGACCTCCGCCAAGGTCGATAGCGGCAGCGTCCGGGACGTGCACACCCTGATTCTGAACGGCGCCGAATGCGAGCCCTTCATCAGTTGCGATGAAATGCTGATGCGTGAGCAGCCCGCTGCAGTCGTGCTGGGCGCTCAGGTTCTCCAGCGTGCGGTCGGCGCCAGCCGCACGGTGATTGCCATCGAAGATCGAATGGGCGCCGTCAGTGATGCACTGCAACGGGCGCTGAACGCGGCAGGGGCCAGCGACATCGACCTGGTGAAAGTCACGACGATTTATCCCGAAGGTGGCGAAAAGCAGTTGGTCCAGATCCTGACCGGGCTCGAGGTTCCCTCCGGCGGAACGCCGCTCGACCTTGGCCTGCTGTGCCAGAACGTGGCGACTGCCGCCGCCGCGGCGCAGGCCGTGGTCGAGGGCAAGCCCTTGATCGAGCGAATCGTGACGGTCACAGGCAATGGCGTCCTGCGGCCACGCAATCTCCTGGCGCTTATTGGCACCCCCATCGAGTTGCTGATCAACGAGTGCGGAGGCTACACACCGACCGCCACCAGGCTCGTGCTCGGCGGACCGATGATGGGTTACGCGCTGCGCTCCGACGCGAACCCGGTGACCGCAGCAGCCAATTGCGTGCTCGTGCTTACCGAAGCGGAGTTGCAGGCGCCGCAACCGGAAATGCCCTGTATCCGCTGCGGGGAATGCGGACGCGTCTGCCCGGCGATGCTGCTGCCGCAAGAGCTCAACCGCTTTGTCCGCAACGGACTGTGGAGCGAGGCGGCCGATTATGGTTTGAAAGACTGCATCGAATGCGGCTGCTGTGATTTCGTCTGTCCCAGCCAGATTCCACTGGTCGACTGGTTCCGATATGGCAAGGCGGAACTTCGTTTGCGGGCTCGCGAGCGACGCGAAGCGGAGTGCGCCCGACAGCGATTCGAAGCCCGGGAGGCGCGACTCGAACAGGAAAACACGGAGCGTAAAAGGCGCAGGGAAGAAAAAAAACGTGCGCTGGGGAACGACCAGGAAAAGCAACGCCGCATAGCCGACGCGGTCGAGCGCGCGCGGCGCAAACACGACTCATGAACCGTCACTTCGACATCGGCGCCGCACCGCATCTTCCGCCGCCTGCCACCGTCCGCGGCGTCATGCTGCAGGTCCTGTACGCCCTGGCGCCCGGCACCATTGCTTACGCGTGGTACTTCGGTCCCGGCGTTCTCATCCAGATCGCCCTCGCCGGCTTGTTCGCAACATTGCTCGAGGCGATGATGCTGCGTCTGCGCAACAAACCGATAGGGCTGTTTCTGGGCGATGGCAGCGCGCTGGTCACCGCCGTGCTGTTCGCACTTTGCATCCCACCCCTGGCCCCCTGGTGGATCGCTTTGGTGGGCATGCTGTTTGCAATCGTTTTTGCCAAGCATCTCTACGGCGGGCTGGGGCACAATCTCTTCAATCCCGCGATGGCAGCTTACGTGGTGGTGTTGATCAGTTTCCCGCAAGCGATGACGGCCTGGCTGCCACCTGCGTCCCTGTCCGTCCACGACCTGTCCCTGGTCGACAGCCTGGTCACGATTGCGACCGGCCATCCGCCCGGATCTCTCGGCTGGGATGCCATCACCCAGGCCACGCCGCTGGACACCATCCGAACCGCGGTCGCCTCCGGCCAAACAGTTACCGAAGCCCGGCAAGCGGCCATTTTCGGGGATTTCGGTGGGCTGGGCTGGGAGTGGATCGCGAACTGGTATGCGCTGGGGGGTATCTGGCTGCTGTGGCGGCGCGTGATCAGCTGGCATGTACCGCTGACGATGATCGGCACGGTTGTCGCCCTCGGGCTAGCAGCCTATCTGATTGATCCCGGCAGCAATCCCGTTCCCCTGCAGCACGTGTTCTCAGGCGCACTGATCCTCGGTGCCTTCTTTATCGCGACCGATCCGGTCAGCGGCTGCACCAGCACTCGCGGCAAACTCGTTTTCGGGGCCGGAGTGGGCGTGATCACGCTGGCCATCCGCCGTTGGGGCGGCTATCCCGACGGTGTGGCTTTCGCGGTGCTGCTGATGAACATGGCCGCACCGCTGATCGACCGCTTCACAAGGCCTCGTATTTATGGGCAATGAGCCGGCAACAGACTGGCCGCACGCTGTCAGAAGCGTGATGAAAAGCGCTGCCGCGCTCGGGCTGGTAGCCGTCATCGGCACCGCGCTGATTGCCGGCGTGCATAAGCTCACGGCCGAACGGATCGCCGCACAGGAGCGGCGGTTGGTGCTGCAGCGCCTCGGCGAAATCCTGCCACCCGAGCGTTACGACAACGCGCTGCACGAAGACCGCTTCGAGTTTCAGAACGAAGCCTACTTCCCGAACGGCCAGACCGTGGTCGCATACCGGGCTCGGCGTGAGGGTGAACCGGTCGCCGTGATTCTCGAATTTCAGGCGGTGAACGGTTACAACGGCAAGATCGGGCTGCTGGCGGGTATCAATGCCGATGGCACGCTGACCGGCGTGCGCGTGACCTCCCATAGGGAAACGCCGGGGCTCGGCGACCCGATCGAAGCGGAAAAGAGCGACTGGATTCGACAGTTCAGGGGCAAGTCACTGGCCAATCCGAAACCAGCCGGCTGGGCAGTACGCCGCGATGGCGGCGCGTTCGACCAATTCACCGGCGCCACCATTACGCCGCGGGCCGTGGTCGAGGCCATTCGCCGCGCCCTGACGTTCTTTGAAGCGCAGCGCGATATGCTGTTCAATAGCGAGACCCAACCCGTAAACGGGGCCACTTCATGAACCAGGCCGTAAGCGTCAGAAACCGCGACGTCAACTATCGCAAAATTTTCGCCGACGGCCTCTGGCACCAGAATACCGGCCTGGTGGTCTTGCTGGGTCTGTGCCCCTTACTCGCGGTGACCGGTACCGCCATCAACGCGCTGGGCCTCGGGCTGGCGACCCTGCTTACCCTGCTGCTCTCCAATCTCGCCGTGTCGCTCGCCCGCGGCGCGCTGCGGCCCGAGATCAGGATTCCCGCCTACGTCCTGATCATCGCGTCCGTCGTAACGGCGATCCAAATGCTGATGCAGGCCTGGTTCTACGACCTTTATCGGGTGCTGGGTATTTTCATCCCGCTGATTGTCACCAACTGCGCGATCATCGGACGCGCAGAGTCCTTCGCCTCGCGCAATGGCCCATTGCCCTCTCTCATGGACGGTTTAGCCACCGGGCTGGGCTTCTGCATCTCGTTGCTGGCGCTCGGCGCGTTCCGTGAAATCACCGGTCGCGGTACGCTGTTCAGCGAGGCCAGGCTGATGTTCGGCGACTACGGGGAACAACTTGAACTGACCCTGATTCCGGGTCACACCGGCTTCCTGCTGGCAATGCTTCCGCCCGGCGCGTTTATCGGGCTGGGTTTGCTGGTGGCAGCGCGCAACTGGCTGGACTGTCGTCGCCGCCTGGTCAGACAGGCGAACGCAGCAACTAACGCATCAGGCACGGACGCGCCGGCCGCGACATGAACAAAGCCGCCCGTCACGAGTTCTTCAAACGTCTGCAGTCCGTCATTCCCGAGCCCGAAACCGAACTCGAATACAACAGTACCTTCGAGTTACTTATCGCGGTCATTCTGTCCGCGCAGGCCACCGACGTGAGCGTCAACAAGGCGACCCGCAAGCTGTTTTCCACAGCCAACAGCCCGACAGCGATTCTCGGTCTCGGCGAGGAAGGCCTGCGAGACCAGATCCGCACCATTGGGCTTTTCAACAGCAAAGCGAAGAACATCATCCAAACCTGCCGAATACTTGTCGAAACGCATGGCAGCGAGGTACCGCGCGAGCGCGCGTCACTGGAGGCTTTACCGGGCGTCGGCAGAAAAACAGCGAATGTCGTGCTTAACACGGCTTTCGGCGAGCCAACGATCGCCGTCGACACCCACATCTTCCGGGTCTGCAACCGGACAGGACTGGCGCCCGGCAAAACCCCGCTGGCCGTCGAAAAAAAACTGATGAAGGTCGTACCAGAAGAGTTTATTCGTAACGCCCATCATTGGCTGATCCTCCATGGGCGCTATACCTGCAAGGCGCGAAAACCCAATTGTCCGCAATGCGTGGTCCGGGATCTGTGTGATTTCAAATCGAAAACTACTCCGGACGTGAAGGCCTGAGTGCGCAAACAAAACGCCCTGCTTTAACGCAAAACCCGATCACGGCATCACGAGTATTTGTTGCCATCACGAGATGAGTGTAATAATCCCTAGTGGTTGCCGGTCACATGTACTGGAAGCGCAGGCTTTGCTCGTTGACAAACGGGATTTATTTGCCGCGCTGCCGGTAGCGGTCGTTTCTTCCTGACAAGATTCGGAAGCGCGGGCTGGCACCATGACGATCTATTTGAACAATGACGGGCTTGGAGCCCAATCTAAAACTTGGAGGTTTTTCAAAATGGCTGATAAATCGATGATCAACAAACCCGTAGCCGCCGCAATCGGCGTCGCATTCGTTTCTTCCATGGCTGCCGCCACGATCGCAGTCGCCGACAGCAATCCTTTCGAAGCTGCTGAACTCGATACCGGCTACATGCTCGCTGGCGACAAGGCCGGCGAAGAAGGCAAGTGTGGCGAAGGCAAGTGCGGCGGTGACAAGGGCGAAGAAGGCTCTTGTGGTGAAGACAAGGGCGAAGAAGGCTCTTGTGGTGAAGACAAGGGCGAAGAAGGCAAGTGTGGCGAAGGCAAATGCGGCGGCAACAGCTAAGGCTGTAATGTCACGTTTTTTCCACACGGGTCAAGCCCTGTGATTGCCGGCAATTATCCCGTCCACGGTGCCGGCCTGGGACTGAGGCGGGCTCTTTTGAGCCCGCTTCGTTCTCATGGCCTCGGTCCCGTGGAATTCATGGAGGTTGCGCCGGAAAACTGGATGGGTGTGGGCGGCCGTTATGGCCGCGCGTTCCGGGAGTTTACCCACAAGCTTCCGTTCGTCTGCCACGGGCTTTCCCTGTCGATCGGCGGACCATCGCCGCTTGACCATACGTTTTTGCACCGCTTGCGCAAGTTTCTCGATGAACATGCAATCCGCTGCTATAGCGAGCACCTGAGTTACTGCACCGACGATGGGCATCTCTATGACCTGATGCCGATCCCTTTTACCAGCGAGGCCGTGCATTACGTCGCCGGCAGGATCCGGGAGGTGCAGGACACCCTGGAGCGGCGCATCGCCGTTGAAAATGTTTCCTACTACGCCGCGCCCGGAGCCGAACTGTCCGAGATCGAGTTTTTGACCGCCATTCTTGAAGAGGCGGACTGTGACTTGTTGCTCGACGTCAATAACATTTATGTCAACAGCGTCAACCATCGCTACGATGCCCTCGGCTTTCTCGAACGTCTGCCGGGGCACCGGATCGCATACGGGCACATCGCCGGACACTATAACGAGGCGGAGGACCTGCTCGTGGATACCCATGGCGCCGACGTCATTCCGGACGTTTGGAGTTTGCTGGATCGCGCTTATGAACTCTTCGGTGCATTCCCCACCTTGCTGGAGCGGGATTTCAACCTGCCGCCGGTGGCCGAGCTGATGAACGAGGTAACGAAAATCAGTCGCCTCCAGGAAAAATGGCGTGACCATGCCCAGACGAAACAGCAGCGCCAACACGCCTGAACGTCTGCATCGGATGCAGATGGACTTTGCCGGCCACCTCCGCAATCCGGATGGCCAACCGGCACCAGTGGACGTTGAGAACCGGCGCATGCAGATCTACCGTGATCTGTTTTTCAACAACATCAAGTCTCTTCTCGGCAACAACTTTCCGGTGCTGCGCCAACTCTACGACCAGGCGCAATGGGCCGCGATCGTGCGAGATTTCTATAGCCGACACCATTCGCATACGCCCCTTTTTCCAGAGTTGCCCAAAGAATTCCTGCGCTACCTGCAAGACGAACGCAAAGGTCACAGCGAGGACCCCGGCTTCCTCCACGAGCTGGCACATTATGAGTGGGTAGAGCTTGCACTGTCCATGGATGAACGCGAAATCGGCGAGTGTGCCTGTGATCCGGAAGGTGATCTCCTGAGCGGCATACCCGTGCTTTCCCCACTTGCCTGGCCGCTGACGTACAAATACCCGGTGCACCTGATCAAACCGGATTACCGACCCGAAGAACCCCCATCGGAAGCAACCCACCTTCTCGTCTACAGAAACGCCTCGGACGACGTGAAGTTCATGAAGCTGAACGCGTTCAGTCACCAATTGCTGATTCTGCTGCAAGAGAACCGGCAGCAAACCGGTCAGCAATTGCTGGAGAAGATCGTTACGCTCAGCGGTCACCCGAATTCCGACGCCGTGCTATCAGGCGGCATACAGTTGTTGAACGACTTGCGACACAAAGACGTTGTGCTTGGAACCCGGCGCGACTGAATATAAAACGACACACGCGAATCCAGAAAAAAACCAAGGAGCCTTTATGTTCGACCTCTACGACAACCTCACCGCCCGGCTGCGTGCCGGTGGCGACTATGCCTGGCCGCTGGTTCTGCGGCTGATCATGTTTTGGGAATTCTGGGAATCGGGCATCACGAAACTGAATGGCAGCAACTGGTTCGCGGACATTCCGTGGGCGGACTGGCAAAAAGGCTTTCCTTTCCCTTTCAACAGCATCCCGCCGGAACTTAACTGGTTTGCGGCTACCTGGGGCGAACTCGTCTTTGCCGTGATGATTCTGCTCGGACTGTTCACGCGCTTTGCCGCGATCTCATTGATCGTGATCACCGCGGTGGCTGCCGCCGCCGTGCACTGGCCGGCCGGGTGGTCTTCGCTGGCGGAGCTTTGGGAAGGCTACGTGATAACCGCCAAAGGCGGCGGAAATTTCAAGTTGGCCCTGCTGTTCATCGTGATCCTTTTACCTCTGGTGTTCCATGGCGGTGGCAAACTGAGCCTTGATCACCTGTTGTTGCAACTGACCGGCCGCGATAACTGCGTGAATGAACGCATTGGCGACGGGATCAGTGCAGCGCTGGTATTCGCCGTACTCGGGGTCAGCACGATTTTCGTGGAATGGACCTGGGGCGCTACGTTTTTCGTCATCGCGATCGCGCTCGGCCTGACACCCGCGCTCAGGCGCTGACCGGTTCCACTGATGCGCTATTCAGCCTGATTGGGCTCGCTTGGCAGCGGCAGCGGTAACGGAACCATCTCGTAACCGCTCCGGCGCAGCAGTTCGATCAGGCCGTTATCGCCAGGCAGGTGCAGGGCGCCGATGGCGATAAAAACCCGCGATTGAGCAAGCTGCTCCAACACTGCCTCCAGCATGCGATGGTTCCGCACCTCGATGCCCTCCTTCATGAAGTAATCGCGGGCCGCCGGCTCGAGTCGGTCAAGCTGTTCTGTGACCATGCGCTCGAGTTCGCGCACGTCGCCTTGCAGGTAGCTGTCAACCATCTTGCGATGCGATTCAGCTACCTGTTCGAATTCCTCGAGTGCCTCGTCCAACAAGATAATCTGTTGCTCCAGCGGCATGTTTTCCAGAAATGACAGCTGCTGCTCCAGGGTTTCCAGCCCGACAACCTGCAATCCCGCCCCGGCGGCGCGCAGTGACAGTGAGAAATCCATGAACAGTCCGGTTTCGGGTGGGGGCACACTGAGCGTCATCATCGCCGCCCAGACTTTCATCCGGGTCAACCAGTCTTGCGGAATTCTGTAGCGCTCGAGCGCTAGGCCAAGCCTGGCGTAACGTTCCGGGCCTATTCGGCTTTCCAAAGTCGTACCATCCTGGTACTGCATGTATTCCGTCAGGCGTGCCAAAGTCGGCAAGTCCGGCACCATCTCCATGGCGAATACCTCGCTGCCGGACAATTGCCGCATGAACTCATCCGGAAAGTCGAGCACTCTCGGGTCCTCGCTGTGGATGGTTCCAAGCAGATAACCGACCGGTTCACCTTTCCGCTGCAAAGCCCAGAAAAGGGCGGTGTCCTCGTCCGCAGCCAGATCGACCGGCAGCAGCAAAACAACAAGCGCGGTCAGCAACAAGGCATGCGGGGTCAACAGCCGCGCCATGCGAACGAAATGCGCCAGACTGGGGGGCCGCCATCGCAGCGGTCTGTACGTGGCAATTTCCAATCCAATCACTTATGCTTCCCGGCTGATTCAACAGGAGCTATTATGCCCCGCATCGCCGATCGATTCAGAGGATTTCTACCCGTCGTCGTGGATGTCGAGACCGGTGGTTTCGACGCGCGGCGGGACGCTCTGCTCGAAATTGCTGCGTGCATCGTTCGCATGGATGACTTCGGTCGTCTGTTCGTTGCCGATACGATCGCCTTCAATGTGGAACCTTTCGACGGCGCCAACATCGAGTCGAAATCCCTGGAAATCACCGGCATCAAGCTCGACAGCCCACTACGTAACGCGCTGCCGGAGAAAGAAGCTTTAACTCAGTTTTCGCGGCCGATCCGCAAAGAACTCAAGGACACCACCTGTCAGCGCGCCATTCTGGTCGGACACAACTCTTTTTTCGACCTCTCCTTCCTGAATGCGGCGATCAGCCGGACCGATTTCAAGCGCAGCCCCTTCCATCCCTTCAGTTCCTTCGACACCGCCACGCTGGCAGGGCTCGCTTTCGGACAGACGGTGTTATCGCGAGCCGTGCAGGCGGCTGGCATCGACTGGAACGAGGCCGAGGCGCATTCGGCGATTTACGATACTGAAAAGACCGCGGCACTGTTTTGCTCCATCGTCAACCGCTGGAAAATTGCTACCGGGTTCTGACCGGATCACGCCATGAAAAACTACCTGATGAACACCTATGTGCCCTTGCCGGTCGCCTTCGAAAGGGGTGAAGGCGCATGGCTTTGGGACGAGGACGGGAAACGCTACCTGGACGCCATCAGTGGCCTGGGAGTATGCGCGCTGGGACACGCTCACCCGGGCGTCGCGCGTGCAATCTGCGAACAGGCCGGCACCCTGGTCCATACCGGCAACCTCGTGCGCATCCCCTGGCAGGAACAGTTGGCCCATCAACTCGTAAAAATCACTGGCATGGACCGTGTTTTCGTCGGCAATTCAGGTGCTGAAGCCATCGAGGCCGCCTTGAAAATTGTGCGACTGATCGGCCACCAGCGCGGCCTGGCGGACCCGGCTGTCATCGTCATGGAAAACAGTTTTCACGGCCGCACGATGGCCGCCCTCTCGGCCACGGGCAGCCGCAAAGCGCAGGCGGGCTTCGAACCCCTGGTCGGTGGCTTCATCCGCGCACCGTTCAACGATGCGCAAGCGGTCGAGGAAATTGCGCGCAGCGGCAAGGAAGTGGCCGCGGTGTTGGTGGAACCGATCCAGGGCGAGGCCGGTATCTGCGTGCCTGAGCACGGGTACCTGCGAGACTTGCGAGCGATCTGCGACCGTCAGGGATGGCTGCTGATCTTCGACGAAATCCAATGCGGACTGTGTCGCACCGGCGCTTGGTACGCGTACGAGCACGAGGCCGTACAACCGGACATCCTGACAACAGCCAAAGCCCTTGCGAACGGGCTGCCGGTCGGCGCCTGCGTGGCCAGCGGCGCGGCCGCCGAGGCTTTCGTTCCCGGCCAACACGGTTCGACTTTCGGCGGCAACCCGCTGGTCGCGCGCGCCGCCTGCACGGTGCTCGATATCATGCGGGCGGAAGACCTTCCCGACCGCGCCGCACAGACCGGCCAGGACATCCTGCGGTCCTTCCGCAAACGCCTGGAAGGCGACGCCCGCGTTCGCGAAGTCCGCGGCCGCGGGCTGATGATCGGTCTGGAACTGGGCCGTGAGGCCAGTCACCTCAAACAGACTGCCCTCGACAGCGGCCTGCTGATAAACGTCACGCGGGACCGCGTGATCCGCCTGTTGCCGCCGCTGATTATCGACGCGGAACAGGCCGAAGAGATCGTCGACACCATTTGCCGGCTCATCGAAACGCTCGATTGAGCGCCGGGCCAGGCCCGAACTGCCCGGATCAGCCCGAACATTACACCAGTATCCTGGATGATGGCGCAGGACAGGTACGGCTGGGCAACGGGCTGGACTGAAATTGGTAGCGGTAGCTGGTGTACCCCGCCGCTATTGCTGTGACATTCAGAGTGCGCCTGAGCCGACAGTGCAAGGC
>JAVVFH010000379.1:0-2466 GCA_032250585.1 Lysobacterales bacterium | reverse complement strand
ACGACCGGTTACGCGGGAGAGGGAGAAGGTGCGCCGTACCGCGAGCCCAACCCGTACGGAAAGTGGGTGTACGCGCTGAGCAACGCGGATTTGCTCGAGCGCGACGCCGATCGCGAAGTGCTGACGGCCCTGGCGCGTCGCAAGCTGGAAGATCCCGATGCCGGGGTCGACGACCTGTTGCATCAACTCGGCCCGTCCGGTCGTGCCGTCCATGAATTCATCGCCAACACCAACCCGCAGCACGTGCGCGCCCTGATCGAGGCCTTGCCGGACGCGGTGCGCGGCGACATCAAGGCACTCGACCTGGCAGCCAGAGACTTGTCTGCGCTCGAGGCGGATGTCATCCTGATTCACGGCCGGGGCGACGACATCATTCCCTATACCGAAAGCGTTGCGCTGGCCGGCGCGCTGCCGCCAGGGCAGGCCGAGCTGTACCTGCTCGAGGGCCTGCAACACGTGGATCGCGAGTTCAGCGGTGCTGACGGCTGGCGGCTGTGGCAGGCGCTGTACGCCCTGCTGAGCTACCGGTTGTGAAGGATCCGGGCTGCAAATCATGTCTTGAACCGCCTGCCCCTGCAGCGGATCGATCTGAGCGAAATCATTGTTGAGCAGGGCGCTTCCAGCTATGGTGTGAAAGACAGCCAGAGATCACGCACGCAAAGGAGAATCTTCATGCTGAACCAGGAACAGCTCCGTGAATTCAAGAAAATACTCGATAAGCGCTATTACGATCTGCGCGAAGAAATCCGGGCCGAGTTGCTTGAATCGGACGACGAACATTACATCGATCTGGCGGGGCAGGTCCACGACCTGGAAGAACAATCGGTTGCCGACCTGCTGGTGGATCTGGACCTGGCGATCATTGACCTGCACATCGACGAAATACGCGAGATCGACGCGGCCCTGATGCGCATTGCATCGGGCGACTATGGTATCTGCCAGAAATGCGGGGATGATATCGAACCGGAGCGCTTGCGGGTGCACCCGACGGCGAAACGCTGCCGGCCCTGCCAGGCAGTGCACGAAAGCACCCACGCCGGGAACCGCACGCCGTCGATCTAAGCCGAACATTACACCAGCCGCACCTGGCTCTTCGCATTCCAAAAGCCACAGCCATCGCGGCTTCAGCCGCGATTTCCCTAATGCGGAGCGCGAAATCCAGCCCTGTGGCGTGGCTGACTCTCCGCGCCAAAAATGCGAGACTGGGGACCGTCACGAAAGGGAACCATCTCCATGGAACCGGTCACGCTCGCGTTCCTGTTCGGCGGCCTGAGCGCCGCTTCGCTGCCGCTGGGCTCGACCACGCCCTGGCCGGCATGGGCGCTTATCTGCGCAAGGCCGCCACCATCTCGGCGCGCCTCAAGCGCTTGAAAAAAAGCCACTATCAAAAGCTGCTGGGCAAACTTTCGGTACTGGACCTGATGACCTGCCTGCCGCCCGCCGACATCCGCCGGGTCGTCAGTGACATCGAAAAACGGTCCTTTTCAAAAGGCGACCTGATCTGCCACGAGGACCTGCCTTGCGATGCGCTTTTTTTGATCGAGTCCGGGCGTGTGGAAGTGCGCGGTCGCCGGCCGGGCCCTGTTGGCGAAACGCCGGCGGTGCTGGGCGAGGGCGAGGCGTTTGGCGAGTTCGCGCTGGTCAGCGGCGCGCCCGCGGTGACACGTGCCGAGGCGATCGAAGACACGGTGCTGTGGGAGATCCACAAAGACGATTTCAGCGAGGTGGTGGCGGTGTCTCCCGGTCTGCAGAAGCGCCTGGCGCGACTGGCGGGCGCGCATCGCAGGGACTTGCCCGCGGAGCGTTTCCACCCGGAGGAATCCCGCGCCTGGCTGGCCGCCGCACGGCAGGACATCGAAAGCGAGGTGGGCCGACCGACCGAGGCCGAGATCATGCAGGCCGCAAGCGCACAGAAGCGCAGCGGCAGCAACGTGGCGTTGGCCATCTGGCTCGGCATCGCGCTGGACGGCATACCGGAATCGCTGATCATCGGCTCGACCATGGACGGCGCTGCCGTCAGCATCGCGCTGATCGGCGGCCTGTTCCTGGCCAACTTCCCGGAAAGCATGTCCAGTGCGGTGGTCATGAAAAAACAGGGCACTTCGGCCTGGTTCATCATCGGCATGCGGGCATCGCTGATGATCATGACGGCGGTAGGCGCGGCGATGGGCAACGTGTTCATCGCCGCAACGCCGCAGCACGTTCAGGCTTTGCTGGAGGGTATGGCGGCCGGCGCGATGCTGGCGATGATCGCGCAGACCATGCTGCCGGAAGCCTACGACCACGGTGGCTGGTTGACGGGCCTGCTGACCGTGATCAGTTTCCTGGCCGCTGTCTGGATGGGCACGCTGGACGAGGAGCGCCGGCACGCCGAATATCTCCGCCAACGCCGCCGCGCCGCGCACCAGAATGTCACCGGCGATAACGAGAAGCGCGAGTCCGAGTATCGCTTGCAGGCTGGCAAGG
>JAVVFH010000378.1:0-2484 GCA_032250585.1 Lysobacterales bacterium | reverse complement strand
CTCGTGTCACCAGCGTCGTTGTATAGATCCAGTGCGCCAGCCGGAAGACTCGCCGTGGTCACCGTGTCCACCGCATCAGAGGGAGGCAGCGTGGCGGGGCCACCCTCGAAAGCCGTACCCGCCGCGGCAGCCACATTCAGCGTCGTTGATCCCCCCCTGCCACTACCAGAAAGGCTGTAGCCGAAAATCCCGTTGAGTACCGGCAAAGTCCTGGATGTCCGATTGAACATGATCAGGCCACCGCCGCCCGTGACATAATCAAAAATTGCGTCTTGTGCCTCTGCATCGAGGTCCGGAAAGAGACCACCGTTATCGAGTTCCGGAATCACCAGCAGGTCATTCGCTTGCGTCGCGGTTTCCCAATCCGCCGCCGCAATACCGGAAAACACGTTTACCGTATGCCCCAGGGATTCAAGAGATGCGATGAGATTTACAGACTCCTGATCCACGTCCGTATAGGTGTCATTATCGAAAAAGGCGATGCTGGCCGCGTTTGCTGTTGCTGAAAACAGGAAAAAAAGGCCTGCAAAAACCGTTGACCGAATAGTAATGCGCTTACTTGAAGACTTCATGATGTCTTTCCTCTCCCTTGGCCATTCAGGCCAGTTCATCGAAGCAAGTCCAAAAAACTCCCGTGACCCAAGTTCCACTGCGCGAGAGTGTTGTTCTGCGCACTCAGTATAAAAAGCAAGTAAATTATTGTCAAGACTGAATCGGGCCACCAACCGGGCAGCCATGGCTTTCCATCGCCGAATCAGCAGCAGTCATAGGGTTTCATTAAACAAACGGCCTGAACGGCTCGATTGTTCCTGGGAGACGGATGAGCTTGCGGTCCCAGAACTTATTAGCGGCGTGCGCGGTTGCCGTCCTCCGCATCCGCTTCCTCCGGGCCGCCGTCCGCCTGCTCGACGAGTTTCTGATCCAGCTGGCGACTGTTGCGCGCGCCCAGTTCCCGCAGCTGCTCGGTCTGGCGCAGCAGGTTGCCCGGGCCTGTCGAGAGCTGGCTGAAGGCCGTGTCGTAACTGTGGCGGGCCTGGCGCAGGCGCTGGCCGACCTGCTGAAGATTGGCGACGAAGCCCGCGAACTTGTCGTAGAGGAATCCGGCGCGCCGGGCGATTTCCTGCGCGTTCTGGTTTTGCCGGTGCACCAACCACACCGAGCCGACCGTGCGCATCGTGGCCAGGAAATTGGTCGGCGACAGCAGGGCCACCTTGTTGCGCAAGGCGAATTCCGGCAACTCCGGGTCCGCCTGCAGCGCCGCGATCAGCGCCGCCTCGATGGGCACGAACAGCAGCACGAAATCCAGTGAGTCGAGTTCGGGGATTTCCGCGTAGCGCTTCTCGCCAAGGTCTTTGATGTGCTGGCGCAGCGACTGGATGTGGTTCTTCATCTCCAGCGCCCGGCTCTCGTCGTCCAGGCAGGCCTGGTAGCGGGTCCAGGACAGCAGCGATACCTTGGAGTCGAGCACGATCGATTTGCCCTCCGGCAGGTGCAGCACGAGATCCGGCTGAATGCGCTGACCGCCCTCGGTGGTGACCGAAAACTGCGTGGAGTACTCCCTGCCCTTCTGCAGCCCGGCGATCTCCAGCAGCCGCTCGAGTTGCTGCTCGCCCCAACTGCCCTGCGCCTTGACGTTGGTGGTCAGCGCCCGCGACAGGTTGGTCGCGTCCTCGTGCAGGCGGTCGTTGAGGCGCTCGAGATCGACGATCTTGCCCTTCATGACCTCGTGCTGCGCCGTCTCCTGGCGGTGGGCCTGCTCCACCGTGTTGCGGAACTCGGTGAGCTTTTCGCCCAGCGGCTTGAGCAGCACGTCCAGCTGCTTCGTATTCAGCTCCGAGAGTTTCGCCGAACGGTCCTCGAAAATTTTGCCAGCCAGGCGCTCGAAATTCTCCGCCAGGCGCTGTTCGGCGGCTTCCAGTTTTTCGACCTGTTCGCGATGGTGCTGCTCGCGGTCGGCGGTACGCGCCTCCAGCACCGCCGCCCGCTGCGCCGAATCGACCTGCGCCGCGCGGGCCTCTGCGAGCAGGCCTTCCAGCGCTTCGATTTCGGGGCGCAGCCGTTCGGCCTCAGCGCGCGCGCTGCGCCTGGAAACGCCCACCGCCAGGATCAGCCCAATCAACAAACCGAGCAGCAAACCCAGCACCAGGCCGGCCTGCGGATTGCTCACGCCCTGCGCCATCAGCCATTCATTCATCGACATGCCCGCCGCGCTGATGCAATTTCACCTGCTGCCACAGCGCTTCCATTTCTTCCAGGCTCATCCGCTCGAGCTTCTCGCGGCTGCCCACGGCCTCCTCGATCGCCCGAAAACGCCGTTCGAACTTCGCGTTGGCGCGGCGCAGCGCCTTCGCCGGATCGAGCTTCAGCTGCCGCGCCAGGTTGGCGACCACGAACAGCAGGTCGCCCAGTTCGTCCTCCATCTCGTCGCGATTGCCTGAACGCATCGCGTCGCGCATTTCCAGTGCTTCTTCTGCGAACTTGTCC
>JAVVFH010000377.1:0-2489 GCA_032250585.1 Lysobacterales bacterium | reverse complement strand
CCTTGTGCCTTGCGCTGGGCTCGCAGGGCTGCGCCCAATTGGGCAGGCGTGCGCAGGGGGGTGTTGGGGCTTGCGTGGGGTGCCATGATTTTACCGATCGGGATAATTCTGCGAATTCCGACCGATTGTACACTAATTTATCCCGTTCGGTAATCTTTATGACGATCAGCCTCGGTTGAGAGGATATTGTCCCGTACGGGATAAGACGATGGTTGGGGTCGGGTCAAAAGCCCGGACACCCATCGCTGAGCCCTCCCATCTCTGAGCCCTGATTGGCCCGAGCCGTAATCGATCTGTTGCGCGGCTATTGCGGACTGGTCAGATGGTATTAGGATGGGCAAAGAATCGCCAAAGGCGTGTTTTGCCTGTTGACACGGCTGGACTTCGGCCACCTGCTCGGCGGGTGTCTGTCGACTGTAATGGGGAATGATGATGACAGAAACGCGCGACAGTGCAGTCAAAGGGAGATCATGGTTACGCATGTTGGCGCAGGTCAGCGGATTCGCGGTATTTGCAGCCTATCTTGCACTGGGCACGCTGGTGTTGCTTGGTTTGCTGATCGGCGGTTTATGGGAAGGTTTCGGTCGGCAATCCTATGTGCTGATGTTTCTGGCCGCCGTGGTGTATGTTTACGGCACGGCCTGGCTGGCTTTCAGTTTTGGGATGCGCCCGGGACGCGTAAGGGGAGTGTTGCTGGCGGTGCTGGTAATCCCTGTGGTGATCTCCCTGATTCCGAGTGCGCATGAAGGCATGGCGTTGAAAGAGGCCGCGCGGGTGTACGTCGCTGACGAGGAGCCGGCGGCGGTGAGCGAGGCGCGGGAACGGCTGCTGTCACAAGGACGTCGCGCGGGGCGTCATGGCTATATCGATATCCTGCTCGAGGAGCTGGATGCTGCCGAATCGGATGCGCAGCGGGTGCGGCTGGTGGTGATGCTGGGTGAGTTGAGCTACCAGTACGAGCCGGTGCTCGAACGCCTGAGAGCGATTTACCGGGATAGCCAGGATGACCCGGAGCGACGGGCGCTATACCACGCGGTGGTGGAAGCGATCCGGGGCGTCAACCCGTATGAGCAGGGCCTGCCCGAGGAGAATCGAGAGAATCGAGGGTCAGGTCGTGTATCGTGCATCGGCAGGGACACCGGGCCATCGGACGACCTCCGAACCGAGAATCTCCCGGGCAGCAACGCGCTATTCCTTCTGCAACAACCCTCCATCGCCATTGCGTGGTCCATCCGCCCCCTCCCGCCTCGGAATCGTCGTTACCGCATGGATTTCCTGGCCGATCCGCCGATTATGCAGCTTCAACACAGAAACATTTCAGCGGGAACGCTTTTTAAATCGCAATCATTCTCATCTGCCCAACGGGTCTTGTTTCTGGCCAGCCCCGTCGAGCCCGGACATCCATCGCTGAGCCCCTTTGCAGCGCCAGGGGGCTTGCACCGGGCCACAGTCACACATATACTGTGTTCATGAAAAACATCACGCTGAGTGTCGATGAAAGGGTGCTGGCCGCGATGCGGCGGATCGCCGCCGATCAGGGCACCACGGTCAACGCGATCGTGCGCGAGCATCTGACGCGGCTGGCCGAACACGCCGACCGTGCCGCCCTGGCACGAAAAAAGATCCGGGAATTCAGCGAAGCATCGGAAGCCCGGATCGGCTCGGCCACCTGGCGCCGTGCCGAGTTGCATGAACGCTGACTGCTTCCTCGACACCAACGTACTGGTGTATGCGGTGGCGTCCGATCCCGCCCAAAAGAACAAGCGTGCAGCCGCACTCGCGTTAATCGAACGTGAAGAATTTGCGCTTTCGGCCCAAGTGCTGCAGGAGTTCTATGTGACGGTCACGCGCAAGCTCGATCGGACGTTGTCGGGCGCCCAGGCCATGGAATGGATCGAGCAGTTCGAGACGTTTCCGTGCATGCCCGTCGATGCGGCGTTGGTCAAGATTGCCGCCGAGATCAGTGAGCGGTATCGAATCAGCTATTGGGACGGCGCCGTGATTGCCGGTGCCCGACGCGCCGGTGCGGCGGTCCTCTACAGCGAGGACCTCAACGACGGCCAGATCTACGACTCGGTGCGGGTCGTCAATCCGTTCGCAAATGGAACGATAATCCAGGACCATAGCTGAGCGGGGCCAGGTGCAGCGCGAACGTGGACCGCGAACGTGGACATCCATAGCGTGTGCGCATAGCGTGCGTAGGTCATTGGGGTCACCCATTAGCCCAGCCGTGTCAACAGGCAAAACGCGACTGTGGCGATGTTTCGTCCCCGGTAAAATCATTTGGTCCGCGTGTCTTGACTGCCGCCGGCGTCGGTTTCCAGCCACAGCAATGCCTCGATCGCCATGCTGCTGTCCATTTTTTCGCCTTCCCAGAGCGGTATTGTCGTTTCCGGGCTGATGTCCAGGCCGGATTCGCGGTTCCGGCGCCGGAGCAGCACGGCGTTTCGGCGGAAACGTGTTTGCGGTGCCGCGGGAATGGTGCGGCC
>JAVVFH010000376.1:0-2501 GCA_032250585.1 Lysobacterales bacterium | reverse complement strand
AGACCATTTTCCATTCCATCACGAACTGATGGCCGACGCGGTACCAGCCGGCGTGGCTGGTCATGCGCTGCCACGGGTCGAAATCCTCTTCCTCTGCGGGTGCCTCTTCCTTGACCTTCTGGCGCGCCTCGTCAAGCCACCGGCGCGGGTAGAACAGCCGGATCAGCAGCGAACTGATCGCGATCAGCACCAGGCCGCCGATGATTTCGGCAACCACGTACTGCCAGCCGAGAAAGATGTAGATCAGAATGCCCAGTTCGATGACCAGGTTGGTCGAGGCGAACATGAACGCGACCGCGGCGATCCAGCTCGCACCTTTCAGGATCAGCGAGCGCGCCGCGGCCAGCGCGGCGAACGAACACGACGACGAAATGGCGCCGAAACCGGTAGCGATGCCGGTGCTGCGCAGACTGAAGTCGCCCATGTGACGGGTCAGTCGCTTCTTCGGCACGAAGGTCTGGATCATCGCGCTGATCGCGTATCCCAGCACGAACGCCCAACCGGCCTTCCAGAAGAACCCGAGCGCGGTCTTGGACGCCTCTCCATAAGTGATCAGGAAGCCTTCCATCAGTTCATCGTAACAGGCTCTTGCGGTAAGCATTCACCACACCCGGCCCCAGACTCATTTCATGTTGGACAAGGCTGGTTCTTGACAGCCCGCGAACCTAACTCTTATCGTGGCCAAGGCCCGAACCGCAATACCGACCGCAACGCCACTGGAACCGCTGATCTCGATGTCGAAGCCAACGCGCGCCGGCAAGCCCACCCAAGCGGCCCGCAGCGCAAAGTTCGAACCGAAGCCGCAAGGCGCGTTCAAATCGTGGTCCGCTGCGGCCTCGAGCGCGATTTTCCGGTTCCTGCTCCGGCCTATCAGCGGGGCATTCGGGCATAATTCGATCGCAGGCCAGTGCGCGTGGGCAGGCAACGGGCATAGGTTTCCGCGCAGCCGTGGAGCGGCCTGTTTGCTGTTTGCGCTGTGCCTCCCGAGAATGGATTCTGCCGCGGCGGTGGTCGAACCGCCGGCGCCGGACGTGGTGATTCCCGCCCCATCGAGCCAATACGACCTGGACTACCGGCTGCGCTTTTTGCCGGCGGACGGGCGGGTGCTGGTAACCGCCACCGTGCGCCAGCCGCGCTATTTGCTGCGCGAGGTTCGCTTTCGTTTCGATCCGGGCCGCTACCGTGATTTTGGCGGCGACGGTCAGCTCGATATCGATGGCAAGCAGCTACGCTGGCGGCCGCCGGACGATGGCGGGTCGCTGCGCTTCTCGGTGCTGCTTGACCACCAGCGCAGGGGCGGCGGCTTCGACAGCCTGATGCGAAAGGACTGGGCCCTGTTTCGCGGTGACGACCTGTTTCCGCCGGCGGCCGTAACAGCCCTCAAGGGTGCTCATGCGAAGGCGCGCCTGCACCTGGCAGGCCCGGAGGGCTGGTCCTTCGTCACCGCCTATCCGCGGCTGCGCAAGTCCTCTCAGTGGTACCGGATCGACTGGCCGGATCGGCGCTTCGACCGCCCCGTCGGCTGGATGGCCGCCGGACGTCTGGGCGTGCGCCGGGAGGAGATTGCCGGGCGCAAGGTCGCGATTGCCGGCCCCACCGGGCAGGGCGTGCGGCGCCTCGACA
Source organism: Lysobacterales bacterium (assembly GCA_032250585.1). Lineage (GTDB taxonomy): Bacteria > Pseudomonadota > Gammaproteobacteria > Xanthomonadales > SZUA-36 > JAVVFH01. Next base: position 878 of record JAVVFH010000376.1, on the reverse strand, counting down.
TGCTGGCGTTCCTGAACTGGAACCTGCCGGCTCTGACGCTGGTGTTCCCCGGGTTTCCCGACCGGCTGTTGCTGGTTTCCGCCGGTGATCCCATGTGGCGGGGCGGGCTGTCCGGGCCGCGTTCGCTTTTTCTTCACGCCGACCGGCCGTTGATCAGCGCCAACGGCACCAGTACCTTGCTCCACGAACTGGTTCATGTGGCGCAGGACTACCGGGCCGCGCGCGGCGAAGACTGGATCGTAGAAGCGATCGCCGAGTATTACACGCTGGAGATCATGCATCGGAGCGGAACGCTTACCCGGCAGCGCCGCGACCGGGGGTTCGCCAGGCTCGAACAGTGGGCCGAGCGCAGCAAAGGCCTCGAAGGCGACCACTCGACCGGTGCCCGCACAGCCAAAGGGGTCACCGTGATGCGGGCCCTGGACGCCGAGTTGCGCCGGCGCACCAAAGGCCGATACAGCCTGGACGACGTGGCGCGGACCCTGGCCGAGCAGGGCGCGGAGGTGAGCATCGAGCGCTTGCGGGAAATTTCTGCGCAACTGGCCGGTGGGCCGTTGGCTGCGCTCAGCGACGAGCAGCTGGCGCGGAAATGACGAGAATTCAAGAAATTGGTGCGAGAACAGATTTGCCCTGGGATGCACCGGTGTCGAGCAACAGCGCCGTGGCAACGATGCTAACGTACATGATCCCGGCGATGAACAGCGCGACCCCCCAGCCGTAGTAGCGCGCGTTGACCTTGACCAGCGGCGGCACCATCAGGCCGGCGAATCCGACCCTGCTGCCGGCCAGCACCGTGGCCAGCGGAATGTTGCCCACGAAGCCGATGAATGTGGCCGCGGCGACGAAAGGCGCGACGAGGACGTTTTCCAGCGTCACCA
>JAVVFH010000375.1:0-2503 GCA_032250585.1 Lysobacterales bacterium | reverse complement strand
GGGGATTCTTCAGCAGATTTTTCAGTTTTGGCGCCATCACCGTTGTCGCTGCCGGGGGTTTCGTCTTCGACTTCGCCTTCCTCGATCAGGGCGAGAACATCGCCGCTGTGTACGATCTCGCCCTCGTCGACCTTGATTTCCTTGACCGTGCCGCTGGCCGACGCAGGCACTTCGAGCACGACCTTGTCCGTTTCCAGGTCGACGAGGTTCTCGTCGCGCCGGATCGTGTCACCGGCTTGCTTGTGCCAGGCGGCGATGGTCGCATCTTCGACGGACTCGGGAAGCACGGGTACTTTGATTTCGATCGTCATTCTCTTTTCCTGTGAGGCCGGTGAATCGTTCGATCGCCGGTCAGTCAATTCAATTGTAAAAGCCGGGACGCATCCCGGAGTTTCCCGGTCGGCTCAATGGCTCCTGTCCTGTCGCCCTTTGCACTGCGCGGGCCTCAACCCGTGTCCTCGGGCGGCAGGATGGCCTTTTCGACCAGGCTGCGCTGTTCCTCGACATGGACCGCGTGGTAGCCTGTCGCGGGCGACGCCGAATGCGCCCGGCCCACGTATCTGAGTTCGTGCTGCGGGGAGATGCAGGCCTGCAGATGATGGCGGATCTGGTACCAGGCACCCTGGTTTTGCGGTTCTTCCTGACACCACACGATATCGGTCGCGTTGGGGAATTCGTTTACGAAACTGGTCAGCGCAGCCTCGGGAAACGGATAGAGTTGCTCGACCCGCATCACGGCGACTTCGCGAATCTCCAGGTCGTCACGCTTTTCTGCCAGATCGTAGTAGACCTTGCCTGCACAGAACACCACGCGTTTTATTTCCTTCGCTGCGCCCGGGCCGCGGTCACCGATTACCAACTGGAATTTGCCGTCGGTGAGAATTTCCAGCGCGGAGGTCGATGCCTTGCTGCGCAGCAGGCTCTTCGGCGTCATCACGATCAGCGGCTTGCGCGTAGGCTGCAGCACCTGGCGGCGCAGCATGTGAAACATCTGGCCGGGCGTGGACGGCACGCAGACCTGGATGTTGTGGTTGGCGCAGAGTTGTAAAAAGCGCTCGAGACGGGCGCTGGAGTGCTCCGGTCCCTGGCCTTCGTAGCCGTGGGGCAGGAACAGAACCAGGCCGCACAGCCTGCCCCACTTGGCTTCGCCAGAGGTGATGAACTGGTCGATCACCACCTGCGCGCCGTTGGCGAAATCGCCGAACTGTGCCTCCCAGATCACCAGCGTTTCGGGCGCGGCGGTCGCGTAGCCGTATTCAAAGGCCAGCACCGCCTCCTCCGACAGCAGCGAGTCGACGATGCGGACCTCGCGATCCGGGTCGATGGTCGCCAGCGGCACGATGCTGCGGGCGTCGGTCTGGTTGTACAGCACGGCGTGGCGGTGAAAGAAGGTGCCGCGCCCGGAGTCCTGTCCGACCAGCCGGAACTTGGTGCCGGCGTCGATCAGGGTCGCGTAGGCCATCGTTTCGGCGAAGCCCCAGTCCAGCGGTTGTTCGCCGGTGGCCATTTTTTTGCGGTCTTCGATGATCCGCCTGACGCGCGGATGGAGCTCGAACCCGTTGGGCAGCGTGGTGAGCTTTGCGGACAGGGTCCGGATGGTTTCCAGTGGCACCGTGGTGTCGATGTCACAGGGATCGTCGACGTGTTCGAAACGGTGCCAATCGGCGGCGTATTCGTTTCTCCGCGGTTCGGTCCTGACTTCGGCTACCCGTTCCCCGCGGTCGAGGTCTTCGCGGTACTCGTCCATCAATCTTCCGGGAAGATCCTTGTCGATGTGTCCGGACGCGATGAGGCGCTGAGCGTACTTCTCCCGGGTGGTCTTCATGGCGCGGATTTTCCGGTACATCAGCGGTTGTGTGGCGGCGGGTTCGTCGGCCTCGTTGTGGCCGTGGCGGCGATAGCAGACGAGGTCGATCACCACGTCGCGCTTGAAGGTGGTGCGGAAGTCACAGGCGATCTTCATCACGTGGTGGACAGCTTCCGGGTCATCGGCATTGACGTGAAAGATCGGCGCGTGAACCATTTTCGCGACCGTCGTGCAGTACAGGGTCGAGCGCAGGTCGGTGGGGTCGCTGGTGGTAAAACCGACCTGGTTGTTCACCACGATGTGCAGACTGCCGCCGACGCCGAAGCCGCGCGCCTCCGACATCTGGAACAGTTCCATCACGACGCCCTGGCCGGAGAACGCTGCGTCACCGTGAATCAGTATGGGCATGACCTTGTCGTGCTGGTCGTCCTTGCGCCGGACCTGCCGGGCCTTGGCCGAGCCCACTACGACGGGATCGACAATCTCCAGGTGAGATGGGTTGAATGCCATGGCCATGTGCACCAGTCCGCCGGGCGTCTCGATGTCGGATGCGTAGCCGAGGTGATACTTCACGTCGCCCGATCCCTGCATGGAATCGGGATCGAGGTCGCCGTCGAACTCGGTGAAAATCTTCTCATAGCTCTTGCCGAGGATGTTTGCCAGCACGTTGAGGCGTCCGCGGTGGGCCATGCCCAT
>JAVVFH010000374.1:0-2544 GCA_032250585.1 Lysobacterales bacterium | reverse complement strand
CTGCCTATTGTCTGCAACCAGCAGTACAAATTCAGTCTGCGCATATCTTCGATATCCCCCGCCGCCGACTCCGCCAAACGCGGATCACCCACCACAATCGCCAGCGACTCCGCTCTGGAGATCGCCACGTTCAGCCGATTCGGATCAAGCAGGAACTTCAACCCTCTTGTGCCGTACTCCCCAGGGCTGCAGCACATCGAAACCACCACGATCGGCGCCTCCTGGCCCTGGAACTTGTCCACTGAGGCGATGCGCGCGCCCTCGGGCAGCGCCCGCTTGAGTTTCCTCACCTGCAGATTGTACGGCGAGACGAAGATCATGCCATCCGCGACGGTCACTGCCCCGGCATTTTTGCCTGCTTTGTCGTAGCGGGTACGCCCGACCAGTTCGGCCACCAGTTGCGCAATCGTGGCGACCTCCTCGTCACTGCCCTGGGTGTTGCCTTCGTGTTCTACCGGGATGAACACGATCCCGGCCTCGGCGTTGACCAGCCCTGCGGCACCTGCGGGGCACTCAATCACCCGATTGACGTTGCCCGGTTCGGGCTGCAGGCGGCCCTCGTAAACCGCTTCGGAGATGAACGAGCAGACGTCCGGGTGCATGCGCCAGGTGGTGGCCAGGAAGATGCCCAGGTCGTTCGGAATGGTTGCGTGACCCTGCAGGTAGTACTCGAGGATGGACTGGCCGCTCTCACCGGGGTGGGAGCCCTGGATCGGCTGGCCCAACTGCATCTGGTCGCCCATCAGCACGATGTTGCGGGTGCTCGGGGACATGCCGACCAGGTTGGCCAGGGACACCTGTCCGGCCTCGTCGACGAACAGATAGTCCAGCTTGCCGGCAATGTCCTCGCGGGAAAAGAGCCAGGCGGTGCCGCCGATCAGCCCTTCCCGATAGACGGCTGCGGCCTCTGCCGTAGATGCCTCGAAGTCGATGTTGCGATACGTGCTGAAAATGTCCTCATCCTTGTCCCCGCCGACCTTCGCTCCGGGGCCTGCATAGCCGGCGGCGCAAACTTCCTTCATCAGGTTGAGAATGGCCTTGTGGCTGTTCGAGCTGATGCCGACCCGCTTGCCGTCTTCCAGCAGCGCCTTGATGATGCGCGCGGAGGTATAGGTCTTGCCGGTTCCGGGCGGGCCCTGGATGCACAGGCAGGTGTTCTGCATCTGGCTGGCAATGCGGATGCCGGCGGCGATGACGTCCTCGCCGGGTTGGACCAAGGCCCCGTCGGCCGGCGGATCCAGGCGGGGTCGTGCGCGCCTGAGAAAATCACTCAGGCAGGGCGCCAGTGCGCCGGTTTCGGAGTAGTCGGTCACGACGCGAAAAATGGATTCGGTGATGACCTCCGCCCCGACGTATTCGTTCGGGATAATGGACGTCTGGGCGGGCAGGCTTTCCAGTTCGTATTTGTCCAGTTGGGCTCTGCTTGTCTTGAGGGTCAGCCATCCGTTCGGGTCCAACGCGGTGATCGTCGCGCTGCAGCCGTTATCGGGGCTGAACCACACGCGCTTCCCCGAGGTAAGTTTGCTGTCCTGGTCCGGGTCAAAGCAGAATTCGAATTCAAAAGAACGTGCAACCCGCCGCGGTGGGCCTTGCTGCTGCAGGCCGGCCAGGCAGTCCATGTCCTCCCACAATTCCTGCACCGACATCTCCTGGCGCTCGAACTTCCTCCACCACATTGGCTTGTCGCAGCGCCGATGAAAATCGAGCAGCCAGGCCAGCAGTTCCGTGATGCATTCGTTTTCGGCCGTCTCCGAATTTGCTGACCGTTCTGCCGGGAGCCTGGCCAGCATCGCATCGGCCAGATCCAGACGGACTTGTACTTCTTTCTTTACCTCATGCGCGGCTTCTGGCGCGGCGTCCGGTTCGCCTGTCGCATAGGCGATACCGGCCTCCGCCTGTCTCGCGCGTAACCAATCGGCCAACAACCGCGTGGAGACGCAATCGTCTTTGTTGTAATCGCGAATGGACTTCAGCAAGGGCGACGCGCGCCAGTCCTCCGACTCCCCCGACTCGCACCAGGCGTCGTAATACACCACGGAGGACGCGGCCGTCGTTACGTCGCCGCCGCGTTGCGCCATGTAGAGGTGCTCGAGGTTCTTGAGCGAGTAAGCCGGCTCGCCCACCAGCAGGCTGCGCCTGACGATCGCGTAGAGGTCCACGAAGACGCCCGCGCGCAGTAGCGCGTCGACCGTGTCCTCGCGCGTGCCGTACTTGCCCATCAGCCGCTTGATCGCCGTGGTTTCATAGGCGGCGTAGTGATAAACGTGCATGCCGGGATCGGCGGTCCAGCGCTCGTACACCCAATCGAGGAAGGCCTCGAATGCCGCCTTTTCCTGGATTTCGTTGTGCGCCCACCAGTCCCGGAAGCGCGGCTTGCCGTTGTCCAGGTAATCGGCGCCGAACAAGTACTCCAACCAATCGTTTTTGGCCGGGTAGCCCTCCATGTCGAAGAACACGTCGAGGTCCGAGGCCGGCGGTAATGCGGCCAGTCCCAAGAGGGGATTGTCGGCAGGTGGCGCCAGGATTTCATAACGGGGCGTATCC
>JAVVFH010000373.1:0-2549 GCA_032250585.1 Lysobacterales bacterium | reverse complement strand
AGCGCCAGGAATCTCGACTTGATCGGCGTTCATATGCACATTGGATCGCAGATCACGACGACCGAGCCCCACGCCTCCGCCGCCGAGAAGGCCGCCGACCTGATCGGCCAGTTGCACGGGATGGGCTTCGAAATCCGGTGGTGCAACATGGGAGGCGGATTCGGGATCGACTACCGAGGGGGCGAGGCGAAGCCGGTCTCGGCGTTCGCCGAGGTCATGGTGCCGGCATCTTCCAGCGTCCGGGACAGGTTTTCCGGCGCCAGGCCGCGGCGCTCGAATTCGAGGCGGTACATGCGCCCCGGTATGACGATCGCAATGTACTGGTCCGCGGCAACGATGTTCATCCCGATGGCGGTGAGCACGGTGGTCGCGATCAACGAGCCGGTGCCGCGCACGCCTTTCATCAGTGCCTCGACAATGCGCTGCAGCAGCCCGGTGCGTTCCATCACGCCACCGAAACACATCGCCGAGAGAATCAGCCAGATGGTATTGAGCATGCTGGACATGCCGCCACGCGACAGCAGTTCGTTCAGGGAGGCGTCGCCGGTATCGATCCGGAAACCGTCCGCGAGGGCCATGAACAAGCCTTTGATGCTGGCGGCGGCCGGCTGCAGGACGCTTTCGGGATCACCGAAATTCCGCAGCAGTTCCGGCTGCCAGATTAATGCGACAACACAGCCGGCCAACGCGCCGATCGAGATCGACGGAAAAGCCGCCACTTTGCGCACCGCCAGGCCCAGCAGCAGCAGCAGCGGAAGAATGGCCGGGAGCCCGATCGCGTAGTGCTCCTTCAGCAGCGACTGCGCAGCGCTGATGTCAGCGGCCGAAGCCTGTCCCGAGGGCGCGTTCCAGCCAATCACGGTGAACAGCACCAGGGCGATCACGGAGGAAGGCCCGGTGGTCCAGACCATGTGGCGGATGTGAACGAACAGGTCCGTGCCGGCCATCGCCGGCGCCAGGTTGGTGGTGTCTGACAAGGGCGACATCTTGTCGCCCAAATAGGCGCCGGAGATGACCGCGCCGGCTGTTATCGGCAGGGACAGATCCATGATTTGGGCGATGCCGATCAGCGCCAGGCCGATCGTGCCCGCGGTAGTCCAGGAACTGCCGATGGACAGCGCCACCAGTGAGCAGATGATCATCGCCGCCGGGTAAAACCAGGCCGGGTCGAGAATGCTGAGCCCGAAGTAAATCACCGCGGGGGCTGTGCCCGCGAGCATCCAGCTGCCGATCAATGAACCCACCGCGAGCAGGATCAGACAGGCCTTCAGCGCCAGCGTGATGCCTTCGATCATCGCGTTTTCGAGGTCGACCCAGGGAATGCGCAGGTAGAGGCCCACCAGGCTGGCGATGCCGGCGGCGAGCATCAGGGCGATCTGGTTGGGTCCGTAAGACGAATCGTCGCCGAAAAGATTGACCGAAACGGTCAGCATCAAGATCAGCAGCCCGAGTGGCAGCAGGGCGAGCCACAGCGGGATGCGTGGTTCGTCTTCGCTCGAGCTCATGTTCGCTGACTGGACATTCGGCCGGGGAATGATAGCACACACGCCCGGCCGCGAAAGGCCCGGAGCAAAGCAACTGCGAACGCGCAGAAGATTGGACGACAGGCGTCAAAGCCTTTGACTGCGAAGGGCTTTGCGTCAAGAATGTCGCCAGCGAAGCCTGCGCACAGTGCCATTGGGGCCAGCGTTTCGAAAAACCTGGAGAGTCGCGTGAAAATGTTTTTGTTACCGTTCATCCTGTGTGGCCTTGCTTACGGCGCACTTCTTGCGGCGGACAGCGCCACGACTGCAGCCGCACAGGCGCCGCCGCGGGCCCGCGACCTTGGGATACCCTTCGACGGCACGCCGGGGCCCCTGAACGCCATCACCGACGTGGCGGGCGTCACGGTCGGCCACGCCACACTGATCGCGGATCTCGACGGCGCTCGCGCGGTCCGCACCGGGGTCACGGCCATTCTGCCGCGCGGGCGCGCCAGTTTGGCGCAACCGGTGTTCGCCGGGACTTTTGCGCTGAACGGCAACGGTGAAATGACGGGCATGGCGTGGGTGGAAGAGTCCGGTATGCTGGAAGGCCCGGTGATGATCACCAACACCCACAGCGTCGGCGTGGTTCGCGATGCCGTCATTCAGTGGCGCGTCGGCATCGGCGAGGCGGACGACTCCGGCTACTGGTGGTCGCTGCCCGTCGTCGCAGAAACCTGGGACGGCTACCTGAACGATATCAACGGCTTTCACGTCAAGCCGGAGCACGCCTGGCAGGCGCTCGAGGTCGCCGCTTCCGGCCCGGTGGCCGAGGGCAGCGTCGGCGGCGGTACCGGCATGGTCTGCCACGAATTCAAATGCGGCATCGGTACGGCCTCGCGCCGTGTCGAGGGCGTGGACGGCCGCTTCACGATCGGGGTTCTGGTGCAGGCGAATTACGGCCTGCGTGACCTGCTGAGAATCGCCGGGGCACCGGTCGGCAAGCACTTGCGCGAGCAGCGCGTGTACACCGACGATAGCCTGGCGGGGCTGCAGATCGGTGGCGAGGTAGGCTCGATCATCATC
>JAVVFH010000372.1:0-2595 GCA_032250585.1 Lysobacterales bacterium | reverse complement strand
GCGCCTCGTCGGGTTGCGACGCGCAGCGCGTGTCGGAGAGCGACTCGATCCACGACTGATTTCAACGCACGGCAGCCGCGAAGGTGTGCTTCTCAGACCTATATATAATTATATGCGAAAGTCCCAAATAAATCAAGGGCGCGCTCAAATCCAGCTCACGATCGAGTGTTTGAGCGCTTCTGCCGGATGCCGTGACGCCTGCCGGATCGGGACGTGGCCCGATCAACGCCATGCGGTTGGCAAAAACCAGGCGCGGCGCCGTTGCCGGGCGCGTCATCTTCGAGGGCAAGAGGGCGCGACCCCGGAACACCTGCCGCCGATCCTCAAACGCCTGAACATGCGACCCGATCAGTAGCTGGCCTCCATCAGAAAACCGGGATTCGGCTTCGCCAATGCGCTCGGAGAGCTGGATAAGCTCAAGGCATATGCCGAGCACTTCGAAAAGTTCCCTAAAAACAATCTCTTTTTGATGAAGGTGCCTACAGCAATATCGCCAAAGTCTCGCTCAGCCGGAGATGCTGATAGCGGAGGCGCTTTGATACGCTGGACGGGCCGAGGTCGAGGCCCTGCTGTTCAACCTCTTGATGCCCGAAAGCGTCGAGGGGCCCTGCCGGCGCTTGCCGAACATGGCATGCGCGCGTTCGGCGCCTACGCCAACGGTTTCAGCGAAATCGGAGCGGAATTCGACGGCGCCAACATCCCCGACCGGCGCAAAGAACTGGCCCCGGCGCACTACGCCGAGCACCCGCAGCGCTGGCCGGATGCCGGCGCAGCCATCGTCGGCGACTGCTGCGAGGTCGGCACGACGCACATCGCGGTCCTGCGCGGCATCGTCTGAAAGCGCACAAAAGGACCGAAAGTAAAACGGCGATATAACGAGGACAGGCACAACCTTCCGCGTTCGTGGAGCGCTCCGGAATGTTCGGTTGATCCGGGTGGCTATACTGAATCCTCTTCAACAATCCGGAAAGCGTCTTGCCGCAATCGATCCCGCTGATGGACGTGATCATGCTGCTGGCCGAAACGCAGGCCAGCCCGATGCATGTCTGTGGCCTGATGCTGTTCGAAAAGCCGAAAGGCCGGCGCGGGCTGGTCAGAGAAATCGTCGAAGCCTATCGCGCCGCCCGGCCAGCGCCGCCGTTCGACTGCGTGCCGGAACTGTCCGGCACCCATACGCCGCGCTGGCTGCAGGCCACCAACTACGACCCGCGCTATCACGTCCAGCACATCGCCATGCCGGAAGGCGCACGCTACGAGGATCTGCTCTACCTGGCAGGCGATCTCCACGAGACCATGCTCGATCGTGGCCGCCCGCTGTTTCGGGTCTGGGTCATCGACCAGGTGCCGGGCGGGCGATTCGCGGTGTTCGCCAAGATGCACCACGCCATCGTCGACGGCGTCTGCGCGGCGCGGCGGGTCAACGCAAGCCTGCGCGCGACGCGACACAAGGGCGTGCCGAAACCACTTTTCGCCGTCGACGTGCCGGTGCGCAAGCCGCGCCCGCCAAAGGCGCTTGTCGAGCGACTGGTCGGCCTGGGCAGCAACGCTACCAGCCAGTACATGGCGCTGCTCGGCAGCCTGCGAAAAGGTTTGTGGAATCGGATCGGGCTGGCCACCCAGGGCAGCGTGCCATTCGCGGCACATCGCGGGCCGATGAACGAGCCGGTGGCCAACGCCCGCTCGGTGGCCACACTTTCGCTACCCCTGGAGGTCATGCGGCGGATCGGCAAGCATTACGGTGCCACGCTCAACGACGTGGCGATAACCGTGATCGATGCCGGCGTGCATCGTTACCTGGCCGGGCAGGACCAGCCGTTCGCACACCGCCTGGTGGCCATGTGCCCGGTCTCGCTGCGGGAGACCGATGACGCATCCGACGGCACCAAGGTCTCGGCAGTATTTGTGCGCATGGGCCGTCCCGACGTTTCCGTGGTCGAACGGATCGCGCAGGTGACCCAATCGATGAACGAGGCCAAGGAAGATATCCGCACCATGTCCAGGGAAACCGCGCTGGGACATGCCGCCGGCATGATGGTGATTGCCGGCCTGGGGGCGATCACTCACGCCGACCAGGTCGCCCGGCCGTCGGCCAACCTGGTCATTTCAAACATTCCCGGCTGGGAGCGCCCGCTCTACCTCAACGGCGCAAAGTTGGCAGGCGTCTACCCGTTATCGGCGATCGCCGCCGGGGTGGGCCTGAACGCCACCGTCATCTCCTGCAATGGAAGCATGAACTTCGGCTTCGTCGGCAACGGCGCCAGCCTGCAGAACCTGCCGGCGCTGGCCGAACACGTGGCGCGGGCCTGGCGCGAGCTCGAGCAAGCGACGGCCCGGGGCTGATCCATGGCTCGTCACGATCGACGCATCATCAACGTGGGGGGTTGATTGGCTTATGATCAGCTGCTAATGAATATTCTCGCCCGCATTCTCTGACGTGGTCAGCTGGCAGTCCAGAACCGCCAAGCTTGTCGGGCGGCTGACCATTCGCCAGGCGCTCAAGCGCGACCTGTCGGTCCAGGACATGCGCGAGCAGATCAAGAGAATCGAGCGCTTCTTCCCCAACGTGTCCGACGATGTGCGAATCGAGTCCGAACC
>JAVVFH010000371.1:0-2599 GCA_032250585.1 Lysobacterales bacterium | reverse complement strand
AGGCCGCGCAGCCGCCGCGTACCGGGCAAACTGATACTGGTTTCGGCAACCACGCCAACCTCCGCCGGCGAAGGCAAAACCACGACTTCCATCGGGCTCGGCCAGGCTTTCGGCAAGCTCGGCGAATCGGTCTGCGTCGCTTTGCGCGAACCTTCGCTGGGACCCTGTCTCGGCGTCAAGGGTGGCGCCACCGGCGGCGGTTACTCGCAGGTTCTACCAGCCGACCGGATCAACCTGCATTTCACGGGCGATTTTCACGCCATCACCGCGGCCAACAACCTGATCGCGGCCGCCCTCGACAACCACATTTACTGGGGCAACGGCCTCAACCTCGACCCCCGCATGATTGCCTGGCGCCGCGCAATGGACATGAACGACCGCAGCCTGCGCCAGATAGTGCTCGGTCTCGGGGGGCGCTTCCAGGGCATGCCGCGCGAGGGAGGTTTCGACATCACCGCGGCTTCCGAAATCATGGCCATCCTGTGTCTGGCCAACGACATGGACGACCTGCGCGCGCGGCTCGACCGCGTGCTGCTCGGCACCACCTATGACGGCCGCCCGGTGTTCCTGGAGTCGCTGGGCCTCACTGACGCCCTGCTCGCACTGCTTCGCGACGCGGTGCATCCCAACCTCGTACAGTCGTTGGAAGGGGTACCGGTGTTCATGCACGGCGGTCCGTTCGCCAACATCGCACACGGTTGCAACAGCGTACTGGCGACCCGGATGGCCATGCATTTCGCCGACTGGACCATCACCGAGGCCGGCTTTGGTTTCGATCTGGGTGCGGAAAAGTTCTTTGACATCAAGTGCCGGTCGGCAGGTATGAATCCAGATGCCGTGGTGCTGGTGACCACCGTCCGCGCGCTGAAATTTCACGGCGGAAAAAACGGCAAATTGTTGGGTGAAACCGACACCGAAGCGGTCGCGCACGGCCTGGCCAACCTCGACAAACACATCGAGAGCGTCAGCCAATTCGGCAAACAGCCCGTGGTCGCGCTGAACCGCTTTGACTCCGATACCGACGCGGAGATCCGTCTGGTCAGGGAGCGCGCCGAGCAGCACGGGGTTCGCTTCGCGGAGGCACGGCACTTTGCAGAAGGTGGCGAAGGCGCCACTGACCTGGCGCGCGCAGTCATTTCAGCAGCGGAAAACACCACCGTGTATCAGCCCCTCTACGATCTCGACATCCCGGTGGTCGAGAAAATCCGTACCATCTGCCAGAAAATGTACGGTGCCGACGACGTGGAGTTCACCAAGGAAGCCCAGAAAGATCTACAGTGGGTCGATGTGCTCGGGCTGAACGGCCTGCCGGTTTGCATTGCCAAGGTGCCCAGTTCACTTTCCGACGACCCCGACCTGCACGGCCGACCGCGGAATTTCCATGTGACTGTACGCAATGTCCAGATCAATTCCGGCGCGGGCTTCCTGGTTGTGCTGACCGGCAGGATCATGCGCATGCCCGGCCTGCCGAAACATCCGATGGCGATGGACGTGATCTTCCACCCCGACGGAACCATCGAAGGGATCGGGTGAACCGAACCGTGCATCAACCCGCACCACGCACTAATCCAGGCTAACGGACCAGAAAAAACGCAGGTCGCGATGCAGGCAGCGGATGGTGGCCGGGGTGGCACCGCGGAATTCGCCGTCCGGCGCCAGCGTCATGGCTTGCGGCGCCGTGATACTGAGTTTGCGGCCGCGCAGGCTGAGCACCTCGGCGTAAGCGGTATGGCCACCCCGGTAGATGGTCGGAAACAGCCGCAGCAAGCGCCGGCGTCTCAGCGGCCGCAGCAATGTCACATCCAGCAGGCCGTCAACGGGCACTGCCTGCGGAGCGATAAGGAAGGATGTGCCCGTGTAGCGGGTGTTCGAGATCTCGGCGAATACGTACTCCCCGCTGAAATCCTCGCCGTCGATCTCCAGCATGAAGCGGTGGGTTTTCAGTTTCAACACCTGCCACAGAACCGCCAGCGTATAGGCTCCGAGGCCCAGTCCTTTGAGTCGCCGCGCGGTCCGCATGGCGTCCACCGGCAAACCGACTCCAACGATGTTCAGGAAAAAATACGCTTCCGTCGGCGTTTGCACCTGCCCGACGTCGAGCGCACGAAGCCCACCCGCTTCGATAATCCCGATCGCCTTGCGCCAGTCATCGGGCCGCAGGCCCAGGTCGCGGGCAAAGGCGTTACCGGTGCCGGCGGGAATCACGCCCAGTGGCGGGCGGCGCGCCAATGGGTGGCGATAGAGACCGTTCAGTGCCGCGAACAGAGTGCCGTCACCGCCCGCCGCGACCACACCGTCGTACACCGACAGGTCCGTGTGCGCCACTTGCCGACAGGCTTCGCCGGCCCCGGCGGACTGCAATACGTCCACCGCGGCAAAGCACTCGAGGCGGCCGACGATCTCAGCAAGCAGCTTGCCGGACCGGCCCGCGGCAGCCCGCGGATTAAAAACCAACAACAACCTCAAGGCCTTCACCCCGCGAAAGAATCGTGCTGCCAACGCCGCACCTTTGGCTCCCTGATCCTTGCTCCCACAAAAACAACAAAGCGCTTCGGCCCACCTTCACCCCTTCACCCCTTCACCCCTTCACCCTTTCCCA
>JAVVFH010000370.1:0-2618 GCA_032250585.1 Lysobacterales bacterium | reverse complement strand
CCGTAATGCATTGTTTGTTAAGATGAAATCGCAATTTTCGGTCCGCCTTGGTGAATTATGCGGGTTAGGGCTTGTTCACTTTTCAATCGGTTTTCTGCCGTGGAAGCACGGTTGTTCCAGGGTTCGCGAAAAAAACACGGTCTCTACCACGCTGGATTCAACGCCTGTGGCGCAATTTGGTACTCGGCCGGCAAGCCCGGTTTTATGAATTGAACCCAAATACACAGGAGAGTCAATGATGGAAATCCAGACGAGCACCGTGAACAACGGTGTCAACATCGAAGCCCTGCTGGGCGCCCGCGAAGCGCTGACCGCCGCGCCTGAAGCCGCGCAGTTCCAGTGGCGGGCGAACAGCGAGTGGGTCAACGGCACGCACACCCGCAGTACGATCGAGAAGTTCTTCGGCCTGGGAGAAGAACAGTCGCACCGCCAACCGTTCATTTACGATACCGATCACCCGGACATCTTCGCTTCCGAGGACCATGGCGCGACGCCGGTCGAAATGGTGCTGGTCGGCCTGTCCGGCTGTCTCGGCGCGGGCATCGCGACCGTAGCGCAGAACCGCGGCATCCAGTTGCGCTCAGTGAAGACGACGCTGGAGGCCGGTATGGACCTGGCCGGTATCCTGGGGATCGACGGCGACGTGCGAAACGGCTTCGATGGCATCCGCGTGCGCTTCGAGATCGACGCCAACGCGAGCGAAGACGACATTCGCGCCATCGTGGCGCAGTCGCAGAAGCGCTCGGCCGTGTACGACGTTGTCACCAATCCGACCGACGTTTGGGTCGAGGTCAGGAAGTCGGCATGAACCGTTTTGCTGACAAGACCGGAGCCGGCGCCGTTGACGTCATCGTCATCGGTGCCGGTCATTCAGGCCTGGCCATGAGCCATTGCCTGACCGAACGCGGCGTCGAGCACCTCGTGCTCGAGCGCGGTTCGGTGGCGAATTCCTGGCGTCACGAACGCTGGGATTCGCTGCGCCTTCTGACCCCGAACTGGCAGGCGCGCTTGCCGGGCCAGGCCTACGACGGCCCGGATCCCGACGGTTACATGACGATGCCGGAGTTGATCCGCTTCCTGGACCGCTATGCCGGACGGACCGCCGCCCCCGTCTATACCGACACGCGGGTGACGGCCGTGCGGCCGGCAGCTACCGCGTTGAAACGGACCGCGGTGATTGGTGGGCACGGGCCGTCGTCATCGCCACCGGTGCCGCCAACCGCCAGAGTATTCCGGCCTGTGCGTCGACCATTCCTGCGTCGGTCGCACAGCTGAGCACACTCGCCTACCGCAATCCGGCCCAGCTGCCGGAGGGTGGCGTCCTGGTCGTCGGGGCGTCGGCGTCCGGCCTGCAGCTGGCCGAGGAAATTCATCGGTCCGGCCGCCCGGTCACTCTGTCTGCGGGAGAGCACGTGCGCCTGCCACGTCGTTACCGCGGGAGGGACATCCAGTGGTGGATGGACGCGGTGGGCGTGCTGGACGAGCGCTACGACGAAGTGGATGACCTCATCCGGGCGCGCCGCGTGCCCTCGCCGCAACTGATCGGCACGCCCGGGCATCGCAGCCTCGATTTAAACGCACTGAGCGCGCAGGGCGTCCGTCTCGTCGGGCGGCTGGCCGGCGTGCGCGACGGCTGGGCGCAGTCCTCCGGCTCGCTGCGCAATGTCTGTGACCTGGCCGATCTCAAGATGAACCGGCTGCTCGACCGGGTCGACGCGTGGATCGAAGCCGAAGGTCGCGGCCGCGCCGCGGAACCGCCAGAGCGCTTCGCGCCCACCCGGACGCCGGCGCGCAGCTGCCTGGGCCTGGATCTGGCAAACGGCGAAATCCAGACGGTCGTGTGGGCCACAGGTATGCGACCCGACTACGCCTGGCTGGACGTTCCGGTCCTCGATGGCAAGGGCATGCTGCGGCACGACGGCGGCGTGGTCGAAGCGCCTGGCCTGTACGTGTTGGGCCTACCCTTCCTGCGCCGGCGCAAATCCACGTTTATCCACGGTGCTGAGGATGACGTTCGGGATCTGGCCAGGCACCTGCACGGATACCTGGGAGCCGCCGCGGCAGGTCACCCCCCCTGCGGCTGGCCGTGTGATTGACCATGACTAGCGGACGCGAAGCGACACTGGTGGACGTATTCGTCCAGCGCCGCATGGGTACGCCGGAAACGCCCTCTCGGGAACGGCCGGACAGCCCGCACCTGGAGGCGTGCCTGGACCTGCACGGCATAGTTTGCGAATGGAGTTAGCTGGCCCGGGACGGCACGCCGCCTGCTGGCCTCGGGCGCGGAACCCGCCCGCGCGTTGCTCTCGCGCTGCCGCAGGCGCTTGTTGTGGCTGTGTCGTGCAAAGACGCCCGCAGTCATCACGGCAGCAGAATCCGAACTGGCCGGTCACGGCTTCGACGTCTGGAGCTGCGAAGACGCAGCACCGGCGGATCCGGCGGTGGCCGGATCGACCCCGGCTGAAGATTCCATGCTCAGTCACGTGCCCGGCAGCACGGCGCTGCCCCCGAGTTAACTCGTGCCTATCCATAAACGGATGTGCACTAATGCGGCACATGGAAGTGCCGCCATTTTCAATGACGTAAGCCATTGAAAATGTGAGCGCAGGAAAACCACG
>JAVVFH010000036.1:0-20053 GCA_032250585.1 Lysobacterales bacterium | reverse complement strand
GCGCTTGCCGGCTACGGAGCCGTGTCCTTGCCGCCCTTGGTGTCCTTGCCGCCCTTGGTGTCCTTGGGGTCCTTGGCCGTCAAGGAAACACGAACCCCATGCTGGCTCTCATGCTGGCTTGCGTCATCACTCTGCGCTTCGGCCCCCTATGCAACTCGGCAACCCGAGCCCAGGGTGGGCACGGCCCACCACCCCGTCGGAACGTCAAGAACGTCAGGGCTGTCCATCGCGTGGTGAACGGACCATAAGGGGCGAGACTAAGGCGCCAGGACGCAAAGAAGCTGCGCAAGAATTCTTTGCCGCTTCGCGCCCTGGCGCCTTTGCGTTGCAGGAATCCGTGGTCGAAGAGGGTGCGCACGCTGTGGCGCCCGATGCACCCCAGGCGTCCTTGACACACTCAATGTACTGAGTAAAATCACTCAACATGGAGAGTAAATCTAAAAAGCCCTACCAGCGCCCGCACGCCGGCGAGCTACAACGTCGCCTGGCCGAGCCGCGCCGTTTCTTGCAAGTGATCACAGGCGCCCGCCAGGTGGGCAAGACCACGCTGGTGCAGCAGGTGACCGAGGACTTGGCGCGGCCCGTGCGCTTTGTCAGCGCCGACGAGCCGACGCTGCGCGACGGGGCATGGCTGCGTCAGCAGTGGGAAGCGGCGCGCCTGGAAACCGGCGCGGCTGGTGGCCTGCTGGTGGTGGACGAGGTGCAGAAGGTCGAGCGCTGGTCGGAAACCGTCAAACACCTGTGGGACGCGGACACGCGCCAGCGTCGGCCGCTGCAGGTCGTGTTGCTGGGCTCCGCGCCGCTGCTCATCGAGCGCGGACTCACCGAGAGCCTGGCCGGGCGCTTCGAGCGTCTGCACCTGCCGCACTGGTCTTTGGCAGAGATGCGTGCGGCTTTCAGCTACAGCCTTGAGGACTATCTCTTTTTTGGCGGCTACCCCGGCGCAGCGCCGCTGAGCGCGGATCCGGCCCGCTGGCGGCGCTATGTGCTGGACTCGCTGATCGAGACCAGCATCGCGCGCGATGTGCTGCTGCTCACTCGAGTGGACAAACCAGCGCTGCTGCGCCGCCTGTTCGAGCTGGGCTGCCGCTACTCGGGGCAGGTGCTGTCCTATACCAAGATGCTGGGCCAGTTGCAGGACGCCGGCAACACCACCACGCTGGCCCATTATCTCGACTTGCTGGCCGCAGCCGGGATGCTGACGGGCGTTCAGAAGTTTGCCGGTCAGGCCGTACGGCGGCGCGCCTCCAGCCCCAAACTCCAAGTACTGAACACGGCGTTGATGACCGCGGTGGAAGGCTTGTCTCCCGAAGAAGCTCGAGCGGACCGACCTTTCTACGGTCGGCTGGTGGAATCCGCGGTCGGCGCGCATCTGGCCAACGCGGCGCAGCGCGGTGACTGCGAGCTGTTCTACTGGCGGGACAGGAACCGTGAAGTCGATTTCGTGGTGCGTGCAGGCAAGCGCCTGCTGGCCATCGAGGTCAAGAGTGGTCGCCGGCGCGACGCACTGCCCGGCATGGCTGCCTTTGTCGATGCTTTTGCACCCGATCGCACCCTGCTGGTTGGCGGCGACGGCATTGAGCTGGAAAGCTTCCTGTCGCGCCCGGTCGAGGAGTGGTTGAACGCATGATCCCGTCGAATCCCACCGAACAGCTCGTCGAGGACGTCGCTGGTGTCTACTTCGACGCGATGGACGTTGCCATCCTTCGCGGCGTGGAGCTCGACGACGCGGGCAAGCGCGGCTGTTCAGTAGCCGCCGAATTTTGGCAAAAGGGCTTTTATGTTTGTGGGCAGGCCCGAAATTGGGCATTGTTAACCATAGTTGACACATCAGATACTGTAAACTAGAGTGGGCACATGTTGGAAGTCTATAAGACGGAAGAGTTCGCCCGCTGGTTCAGGAAGCTTCGAGACCGTCAGGCCAAGGCGCGAATCCAGGCTCGAATAGACCGACTCGGCAGGGTCATTTTGGCTATGTCGAGTCGGTTGGGGACGGAGTCAATGAACTACGCCTTTTCTATGGTCCGGGATATAGGGTCTACTTCACCCAGCGCTCTTCAGTTGTCGTGATACTTCTAACAGGGGGGAATAAAAGTTCCCCGAGTAAAGATTATCGTGAAAGCGAAGGAATTGGCCCAGCAACTGGAGGTATAGAGGATGACCGTTAAGCTAAGCCGTTGGGATTCCGCTGAATATTTGAAAACTGAGGAAGATATCCAGGCATATCTGGAAGCCGTGCTGGAAGAGGGAGGTGATGATCCTGCTTATATCATCCATGCTCTCGGGGTCATTGCACGCGCGAAGAATATGAGCCAGCTTGCAAGAGAAGCTGGTATTTCCAGAGAAGGGCTGTACAAGGCTCTTTCTGAAGAAGGCAACCCCACTTTTGCTACAGTGGCGAAAATTGCCAAAGCATTGGGGTTGCAAATCAAGTTTCAAACAGCTGCGTGTGACGGATGATGAAGTGGGTGATGGAGCGGGTGAACGGAATCGAACCGTCATCTCCAGCTTGGGAAGCTGGGGTAATAACCATTATACGACACCCGCTTGTGGTGTCCCGGCCTGACTTCGTGAGCCGGTGCGGGACCAAACCCGACCGCTTGAATATTAGCAGAAAAACCCGGCGGTGAAACAGCGTTCTGGCGCTCAGTGTCGGGCACTCAGGCGGCCAGCGCCGTGACGTGCGCCACGGCGGCACCGGCCAGCGCCTCCAGGTCGTAGCCGCCTTCCAGCACGGACACCATACGCCCGCTACAGGCGCTTTCCGCGTAAGCCCGTATTTGGGAGGTGATCCAGCCGAAATCGTCGTCGACCAATTCGAGTTGGCCGAGCGGGTCGCGTTTGTGTGCGTCGAAACCGGCCGATACGAGAATCAGTTCCGGACGGAAATGCCTCAGGGCCGGAAAACCGGCCGCGGACCACAGCTTGCGGAACGCCTTGCTGCCGGCGCCGGGCTCGAGCGCCAGGTTGAGGATGTTGCCGCAGCCTGTTTCCATCGGCAAACCGGTTCCCGGGTAGAGTGGAACCTGGTGGCTGGAAAGGTACATCACATCGGGGGAGTCTTCGAAGATCGCCTGCGTGCCATTGCCATGGTGCACGTCGAAGTCGAGGATCGCGACACGCTTAATGCCGTGCGCGGCCTGCGCGTGCCGGGCGGCGATCGCGACGTGGTTCAGCAGGCAAAAACCCATGGCCGTCGCCGCTTCGGCGTGGTGGCCTGGCGGCCGGGTGACGACGAAGGCATTACGCGACTGGCCGGCAAGCACCTGGTCAACCGCGAAGCAGGTGCCGCCGCTGCCCCGCAGCGCGGCCTCGAGGGAACCCGCGGAAACGTAGGTGTCCGCATCCAGGGCGAGGCGTTCAGGCCCCGGGTCGAGCGCCTGCAACCCCGCCCAGTAGCTTCGATCGTGCGCCCGCAGCACTTGTTCAGCACTGGCGAGGGGCGCCGCCAAACGCTCGGTGCCGGGGAGTCCGGCGATGGCGCTCAATATCGTGGTCACGCGCTCAGGTCGTTCGGGGTGGTGCGGCCCCGTGTCGTGATTCTGGCAGTCGTCATGGTGGAGGATCAGGGTTTTCATGACCAAATAGTCTGGGCGCTAAGGAATGGGAATGCACGTGGATTCTTTGACTTCTTCCATGACCACATAACTGCGCGAGTCGCTGACGCCCGGCAACGCCAGGATCTTTTCGCCGAGCAGGCGGCGGTATTCCTGCATGTCTTTGACGCGGGCTTTGAGCAGGTAATCGAAGTTGCCGGAGACAAGGTGGCATTCCAGCAGTTCGGTGAGCTTGACCGCTGCGCGGCGAAAATCGCGGAAGGCGTCGGGCGAGGTCCGCAGCAGGTCGATTTCCACGAACACCAGTAGGCCGGCGTCGACCATCGAGGGTTCCAGCAGGGCCGTGTAACCGCGGATATAACCGTCACGCTCGAGACGGCGGACCCGTTCCAGGCAAGGCGTCGCCGTCAGGTTCACTTTCTTCGCCAGCGCCGCGTTGGAGATTCGGCCGTCTTTTTGCAGATGCCTGAGAATCAGGCGGTTCGTGCGGTCCAGCGGTTTGGGTATGCCGCGTTTTCTCTTCAATGAATCACCTGCTCAAACCGGTCCAGAATGGATGAATATGCTTCATTATCACCATATTCAGGATAATCATCCACGTGTTAAGCGATAAAATTAGAAGATTAACCCATCTTAAAAGCTGGAGTGCCATATGAAGATCGGCGTGCCCAAGGAAATCAAGAATCACGAATACCGGGTCGGACTGGTTCCCGCTTCGGTGCGGGAACTGGCCCAGCGCGGACACGAGATCTACGTGCAGGCAACCGCCGGGGCCGGTATCGGCGTCGAAGACGTGGAATATGAGGCCGCCGGGGCGACGATCCTGCCTGAGGCCCGCGCAGTGTTCGATACGGCGGAGCTGATCGTCAAGGTCAAGGAGCCGCAGGCCGGCGAGCGCGCAATGCTGGAGAAGCGCCACACGCTTTTTACCTACCTGCACCTGGCACCCGATGCGCCGCAGACCGAAGACCTGCTGAAGTCCGGCGCGACCTGCATCGCCTACGAAACCGTAACCGACAATCGTGGCCATCTGCCGCTGCTGGCACCGATGTCGGAAGTCGCGGGCCGCCTGTCGGTGCAGGCCGGCGCCTGGTGCCTGGAAAAGGCGCGCGGTGGCTCAGGGGTACTGCTCGGCGGCGTGCCGGGCGTGGAACCGGCGACGGTCGTGATCATCGGCGGCGGCGTGGTCGGCTTCAATGCCTGCCAGATGGCGGTCGGGCTGGGCGCGCGCGTGGTGGCGATGGATCGCAGCCTGGAAGTGCTGCGCTTCCTCGACTCCACTTTCGAAAGCCGCATCGAGACGGTGTACTCGAACGTCGAATCGATCGAAAAACTTATCCACAATGCGGACATGGTGATCGGCGCGGTGCTGATTCCGGGCGCTGCCGCACCCAAATTGGTGAGCCGTGAGGACCTGAAGATCATGCGCAATGGTTCGGTGCTGGTGGATGTGGCCATCGATCAGGGTGGTTGTTTTGAGACGTCTAAGCCCACAACCCATGCGGACCCAACCTACATCGTCGACGGCATCGTGCACTATTGCGTGGCCAACATGCCCGGTGCCGTGCCGCGAACCTCCGCCTTCGCCCTGAACAACGCCACTTTGCCTTTTACGCTGGCGTTGGCAAACAAAGGTCCGAAGCAGGCGATGATGGACGACCCTCACTTGCTGAATGGCCTCAATGTGCATCGCGGCCAGGTGACCCACGAAGACGTCGCGCGCGATCTGGGTTATGAGTATGTTCCTGCGCGTGAGGCGCTTGCCCAGTCCGATTGATTTTCTGCCGGCGGCTTGTCAGGCGACCGCAGTATTCGGTATCGTGTTTATTTTAATAAACAGGCATTCCGGATGAGCCTCGAAGTGGGCAAGCAACTGCGTGCAGTGCGCACGGCTTTCGGCCTGAGCCAGCGTGAGCTCGCCAAGCGGGCGGGCGTAACCAACGGCATGATCTCGCTGATCGAGCAGGATCGGGTCAGCCCGTCGGTGGGTTCGCTGCAGAAGATTCTCTCCGCATTACCGATGACCATGGCGGAATTTTTTACGCGTGACATGGGCGGTGGGGAGGACGTAGTGTTCCGGGCCGGTGATTTACCCGACGTCGGGACCGGAGATATCGAGTATCGGCTGGTAGCCGCCTCGCGCCGGGAGCGCAAGATGTCGATCCTGTTTGAAACCTATGGGCCGCAAGCGGACACCGGAGAGGATCTGCTGACTCATTCGGGCGAAGAGGGGGGCGTGGTCGTGGAAGGCGAACTGGAAGTCACCGTGGCAGGCAAGACCTGGCAGTTGGGGCCGGGCGACGCCTACTATTTCGACAGTCGCCTCCCGCACCGTTTCCGCAACTGCGGAGACACTCCGGCGTGCATCGTCAGCGCCAATACGCCACCATCAATCTAGAAAAACCGGGGCCAGAGAACCATTTTATCCGGAAAATAGCGGAGTCTGGCGCCCGCCAGGATAAATGGTTCTCTGACCCCGGTTTTTGTTCAGTTCGTCCTTTTGATGACGCCGCAGGCGAGCCGGGGTCCGGCAGCGCCTGCGGGGTCGCTGCGATAGTCGTCGGGCCCTTCGTGAATGACGATGGACGCACCGTCCTCGTCGAACAGCGCTTCATCGAGGCGCAGGTTCTGATTGAAGACCTCGAGATGAGCCAGGCCGTCCGCCGAGACCTGAACGTTCGGCATGTCTCCGGCATGCATACCGTCGTCGTCCATAAAGCCGTGATTCGAGCCTTTCGGGTCGAAGTGCCCTCCCGCGGAGGTGAATGGCGGTGTGCACTCGCCGACTGCGTGTACGTGGAAGGCGTGCGCGCCGGCAGGCAGGAAGGCCAGCCGCAAATGCAGCAGCACGCCGTAGGGTGAGGAATGCAACACGACGGTTCCGACACTTTCTCCGTCGGGGTTATGCATGCGGGCAATGGCGTTCGAAGCTGAAGCCGGTTGACCAAGCGTCAAGGCCGCGATGGAGACGAACAATGCTGAAAAAGCCTTCACTTTGCACCTCGAAATTCTGCTGGAATAAACGTCGAGTCTAACTCAGCGCCGGGATCGCTGCCATTGTCGTCCCGTCGACGTCAGCTGGCGCAGAGCATAACCGGTCAGAAAAACGGGGTCAGAGAACCAATTAGTGCCCATCCATAAACGGATGTGAGCGCAGCAAAACCACGCTTTTGCGCAGCGAATCCATAAAGGGCTGGGATGCCTGTTTATGGACAGATACCAATTAGTTGGAAAAACGCGTTGTCAGGCGTCAGGATATAAATAAATTGGTTCTCTGACCCCGTTTTCGAGGAAAAACTGCAAATCTCCTGATTAATTGATCCATTCCGTCAGCAACTGTTTTTTCGAAAGTGCTCAACCCCAAAAAGGAGCGTGTCATGAGCGAATTACCCGATTTTTACCAAGCCTTCCGTGAACAACATCCGGATGTTTTACGTGCCTACGAATCTCTGGGCGAGGCAGCGTCGCGAGAAGGGCCCCTGGACAATAAAACCCGCGAGTTGGTCAAACTGGGTATGGCAGCGGCCAGCCAATCCGTCAGCGCTGTGAAGTCTCATACTCACCGGGCACTTGAAGCCGGCGCTGTTACTGAAGAGATCGAGCATGCGATCATTCTCGGTGTCACGACCCTGGGTTTCCCTGGCATGATGGCCGCGCTGAGTTGGGCAAAAGCGGCGATGGAATCAGACCGGACGTGATTCCACAGCGGGGTTTCATCCCCCGGAACAACGCTCGCCTGCGAAGGCCCTAATGACACCATGGCAGGGCGTTCCCGACCCGCTTCTGATCGAAAGCGCCCGCTCCGGAACACCTTGTTTTGCCCGCTTTCGCGGTCGCCCATCAGAAGTCGAATGACTTCGATAGCGTCACGACGAAATTCGTGTCAGATTCTCCGCCGAGCAGCGTCGAGTCGCTGTAGATCAATGTGAAGGCGTAGTCCAGCAGATTGGCGGCCTCGACGGTCAACGTGCTGCCGTAGCCGGCTTCGTAGTAAGTGCCGTCGAAATCGTCTGCAAAAGTCGCGATGCGTCCGAAAAAGCCATTGAGTTCGGCCGTCAGGGAGTAGTACGCGTAATCCAGTTGCGGGCCGCTGAAGTTTTCGTAGTTGCCGACCGCTGCGTCGAAGGTCAGAAAACTCCATCCTGCGCTGAAGTTCACTTCCTTGTACGTGTCGTCGAAATCACCGGTGTAAGTGTAAACGGTGCCGCCGATGCCGAAACTGAATTGGTCGACCTCAAAGCGATAGCCCCCGTAATAGTCGAGTTCGAGACCATCGCCGACGTCGGCACCCCAGGTCCCGAGGTAGAATCCGCCGGCCTCGAGGTCGAGGCCGCCGAATGCGGACGAGGTCTTTTGTGGAATGCCGCGGAAAATGTATTCCGAATTGAAACCGACATTCGCTGACAGGTCCGCGGCCAGCGTGGGCGCGGAAGTGGCAATGAGTGTCATGGACAGGCCGATGGATACAAGCTTGCATTTCATGTGGCGGATCTCCCGGTGGGTTCCTGAAAACGGGGAGTGCCGGTATGGCGCTGCCCATCCGGGCTGCATTAATGCAGTATTAATGCCATGTGTAATTATTCTTATATAATCAATAATTTAGTTTAGTTTCGGACCGGTTTTGCGAGGCGGTCCTGCCTCATTACAGCGCGTCGGCGGATCCCAATGCGCCACACTGGCACAGCACGAAAACTCACGGCGTTCAAAGCCGATTTTCCGTCTGCCTGCAGTCGCGACTTACGATGCCCGGCAAAAATAATCAACGAATCAAGTAAATTAATTCGATTTCAGCGTGGATAAGTACTTAAGCGTCTATTATAATCGACGCCTTGACGCAATCCGGTCCGTTCCGAACAGGTGGCAGAACATGAGCACGAACAACCCAGGCCTTGACGCTTACTGGATGCCTTTTACTGCGAATCGGGATTACCGGCGAAAGCCCCGCATAATCGTCGGCGCTGAGGGGCATTTCTACCTGACCGAGGACGGCCGAAGGGTTTACGACACATTTTCGGGCCTCTGGACGAGCGGCCTTGGGCATTGCCATCCGAAGATCGTGGAAGCGGTGCAAAAACAGGTCGCCACGCTGGACTACTCAATCGGCTTTCAGGCCGGCCACGACCGCGCTTTTGAACTGGCGGAAAAAGTCGTCTCGTTGGCGCCGAAGGAATTCACGCGGGTCTTTTTTACCAATTCCGGTTCTGAATCGGCGGACACGTCCCTGAAGATTGCCCTGGCGTATCACCGCGCGCGGGGGGAGGGCCATCGCACGCGGCTGATCGGCCGGGAAAAGGGCTATCACGGCGTCAACTTTGGCGGCATGTCGGTCGGTGGTATGACCCCCAACCGCAAAGCCTACGGGGCCAGCCTGCTACCCTGTGTCGATCACCTGCCGCATACATTGAATCCAGAGCGCAACGCCTTCACCCGCGGCCAGCCCGAATGGGGCGCGCATCTGGCCGACGATCTCGAGCGCCTGGCGGCGCTGCATGACGGCAGCAACATCGCGGCCGTGATCATCGAGCCGGTGCCCGGGTCCGCCGGGATCATCCCGCCGCCGCTGGGATACCTGGAACGATTGCGAGGGATCTGCGACCGGCATGGAATCCTGCTGATTTTCGACGAGGTGATCACCGCGTTCGGCCGCATCGGCGACGCGTTCGGCGCACAGCGATTCGGCGTTAAACCGGACATCATCAACATGGCCAAGGGCTTGACCAATGGCGTCATCCCGATGGGGGCCGTGATGGTGCGAGAGGCCCTTTACGAAGCGTTCATGCAGGGACCGGAACAGGCCATCGAACTGTTCCACGGCTACACCTATTCGGGGCATCCGGTTGCGGCCGCCGCTGGCGTCGCGGCGCTGGATGCCTACGTCGAGGAGGGCAGCTTCGAACAGTCGCGTGACCTGGCGCCGCTCTTTGAAGAGGCGCTGCATTCGCTGGCCGATCATCCGCTGGTCACCGATGTACGCAACTTTGGCCTGATGGGGGGTGTAGACCTCGCACCGCGTCCCGGAGCGCCTGGCGCCCGTGGCCTGGAAGTGCACAAAATGTGCTTTTGGGAAGAAAACCTGGTCGTGCGAAACGGGATGGACACACTCCAGTTTTCGCCGTTTTTGAATTCGCGGCCCGAAGACCTCACCATGACCGTAGAAAAAGTCCGCAAAGTGCTGGACCGCCTCGAGTGAATAAACCGGGGTCAGAGAACCCATTAACGGTCTCGGCGGCATTGGTTTTTGGCGGAAATTGGTTTCCTGACCCCTTTTTTCTATAAGGAATATCGAATGAATACCGAAATGATTGAGTCGCAATCTCCTGTCGCAGCTGTTGGCCATTTTATCAATGGCAGCATGGTGGCGGATGAAATCCGTACCCAGGAGATCTTCAATCCGGCAACGGGGCGCGTGCTGCGGCGGGTTGCGCTTGCCGGCAAGGCGACGGTCGAAGACGCGATCGCAGCGGCTGAGGCGGCCTTCCCGGCCTGGCGCGACACGCCGCCTCTGAAGCGGGCGCGCATCATGTTCCGCTTCAAGGAACTGCTTGAGCTGCACGCCGATGAAGTGGTCGCGCTGGTTACCGAGGAACATGGCAAGGTGTTGCATGATGCGCTGGGCGAACTGCAGCGCGGCATCGAGGTGGTCGAATACGCCTGCGGGGCGCCGGAGTTTCTGAAAGGCGAGCACAGCAAAAACGTCGGACCGGCCATCGACTGCTGGAGCGAATTCCAGCCGCTGGGGGTGGTGGCCGGCATCACGCCCTTCAATTTCCCGGCGATGGTGCCGATGTGGATGTACCCGATGGCCATTGTCTGCGGGAACACTTTCGTCCTGAAGCCCTCGGAGCGCGATCCCTCGGCGCCGATGCGGATTGCAGAACTGCTGGCGGAAGCGGGTTTGCCGGACGGCGTGTTCAACATCGTCAACGGCGACAAGGAAGCGGTGGATACCTTGCTCGGCGATTCCCGCGTGCAGGCCGTGTCCTTCGTCGGTTCGACGCCAGTCGCCGAGTACGTCTATCGCAGCGGCACAGCCAATGGCAAACGCGTACAGGCCCTGGGCGGCGCCAAGAATCATGCCATCGTGATGCCGGACGCGGATATGGATAACGCGGTATCCGCCCTGATGGGCGCCGCTTACGGTTCCTGCGGTGAGCGCTGCATGGCGATTTCCGTCGCGGTTGCCGTCGGCGAGGAAACGGGTAACGCGCTGGTGACGAAACTGAAAGACGCTTTGGTGACGCTGAAAGTCGGCGACGGTCGCGACAATTCCAACGACATGGGTCCGCTGATCACAGCTCAGCACCGGGACAAGGTACGCGGCTACATTGAACAGGGCGTGGCAGAAGGTGCCGAACTGGTGGCCGACGGCCGCGGACTTCAGGTCGAGGATAGAGCGGGCGGTTTTTTCCTCGGCGGCACGCTGTTCGACCGCGTCACGGCTGACATGAAAATCTACCAGGACGAAATTTTCGGTCCGGTGCTGTGTGTGGTCCGCGCCGGCAGCATGCAGGAAGCCATGGACCTGATCGACGGGCACGAATACGGTAACGGGACTTGCATTTTCACCCGCGACGGCGAGGCCGCCCGCTATTTTTCCGACAACATCAAGGTGGGCATGGTGGGCGTCAACGTGCCCTTGCCGGTGCCGGTGGCCTATCACAGCTTCGGAGGCTGGAAGCGTTCGCTGTTCGGGGACCTGTCAGCCTACGGTCCGGACGCGGTGCGTTTTTACACGCGCCGCAAGACCGTTACCCAGCGCTGGCCTGCCGGCGGCGTCCGGGAGCAGGCGCAGTATACCTTCCCCTCCAATCATTGACCGTGGTGGCGCCAGGCTGCAATCGGGCGGGAAGAGCAGGTGAGCGGTTCCAGTCACCTCGATGAGCGTTCAGTCCGGAACACGGGTCAGATGCACTTTGTGCGGGACTTGACGATTGCCGAGTAGCTGGCCGCACGCGAGTCCGTTCCGGGCGCTATTTACGTTCTGTTGCTGCTGGTCTTCGCCCTGTTGCCTGCCGGGTTCTCCAGGCCTGGCGGCGGCGAAGAAACGCGGCGCCGATAGCGCGTGCCTCGCCGGGCCAACCGTCGATCGGCGTTTTGTGCAGCGTCACGGCGGCGACCCGCCGACGGTCAGGTTCGCCGGTCGCCGTGTACCCACAGCACTTCGGAGCCACCCGCGCTGCGCGCCAGCACCCGGGCGATGACGAACAGCAGGTCGGACAGTCGATTGAGATATCGGATGGTTGCGTCATTGACTGCTTCGTTGTGGGCGAGACTGACCACCCGCCGCTCAGAGCGGCGCGCGATGGTCCGGGCGAGGTGGCAACGCGCCGCGGCCTCCGAGCCACCGGGCAGGATGAAATCCTTCAGCGGCGGAAGGTCCGCGTTGAGAGCATCGAGATCGCGCTCGAGGGCGTCCACGAAACTCGCCCGGATCAGTGTCGTGCCCGGCATGCACAGTTCACCGCCGAGGTCGAACAGTTCGTGCTGGGTGCGGGTCAGGCAGTGACGAACCTGCTCGGGCAAGTCGGTGGCCAGTACCACGCCGATTGCGCTGTTGAGTTCGTCGACGGTGCCATAGGCTTCCACCCTCAGACTGTCCTTGTCGACGCGCAAGCCGTCCCCCAAGCCTGTCACGCCCTTGTCGCCGGTGCGCGTATAGATTTTCGATAGTCGATTTCCCATCGCGCTATTGTAGGGTCTGTCGTCCTCGAAGACATCTTATTCGCCGGCGAACGGTCCGTTTTTGCGGAAGCGGATCGCTCCCGCGCGTGATTCGCCAGAATCGAGCACCTTCCGTCCGAGCCGGGTTTCCTGCAACAGCGCACCGGCCTCGGGCATCCCCCATTGGGCGATCGCACTGCGGCGGTCGCTGCGCAGGCAACGCTGTGGGTATTGCGCCAGGCGTTCGGCCAGCGCGATCGCGTCGGCCAGCGCTGCGCCGGGCTTGCTGAGTCGATTGACCAAACCCATGCCGAGCGCGTCGGCCCCATCGGACCGTCGCCGGTCTCTGCGACGCGGTTGGGCCTGCCGTCGGCGACGGACTGGAGATCGGCGCCGGAACAGAAGCTCCCGTTTGCGCCCGTCAGGATCGCGACCGATTGGCCGGCATCCGCCTCGAAGTCCCGGAAGGCGCCTGCCAGTTGCGTGGCCGTTTCGAGATCGACCGCATTTCGAGCTTCCGGCCGGTTGATCGTGATCACGCTGATGACCTGATGTTTTTCGACCTTTACGTTCATGACGATCTCCTTCGCCGGGCGGGGAGCAGTAATCTTTGCAACTTATCCGTGGGAGTGGCTGAAGCCGCTCCCACAAATGGCCGCTGCTAAAGCCCTCTATGCCAGGTGGAATCCCTGCGCCTGCTCCAAAGACAGCAGGTACTTCTTGCGCCAGAGACCGCCGCCGTAACCTGTCAGGCCTCCGTGAGCACCCACGACGCGATGACAGGGAATCAGGATCGCTACCCGGTTGTCGCCGTTGGCTCGCCCGACGGCACGCACCGCGGATGGTTGTCCGATGACCTCAGCGATGTCCGCGTAGCTGCGCATCTCGCCGTAGGGAATTTCGCGCAGGGCGTCCCAGACCGCTTCCTGGAACGCGCTGCCGGGCGTCCTCGACGTGATCCCAAATTTTTTGCGACTGCCGTTGAAATAATCGTCGAGTTCATTTTTTACCTGTTGCATCAAGGGGTGATCACCGGGCAGAAAGACCCTTCCCAGTCGCTGTCTGAGGCGTTTCAGCTGGGTGTCCAGCATGCGCCGCTCGGCAAACTCCAGAAGGTAAAGGCCCTGGTCGTGCACGCCCATGATCATCGGGCCCAGCGGCGTCGCCACGCGGTTGATCCAGATCGAGGATTCACGGTCTACGGCCGAGGGCGGGTTGCCGAAGACTAGGGCGAACGATTCCCGGAAACCGCTTTCGGACTCGTAACCGTGGGCGATGACCGCTTCAGTGACCGGCGTGCCATGTTGAATCTGTCGCAGGGCCAGGCCCAAGCGTCGCAAGCGCGTGTAAGCGTGAAAAGTCAGGCCGTGGTTGGCGATGAACCAGCGGCGCACGGCCGCCGGGTCGAGGCCCGTATTGGCCAGGTCCTGGTCATGCCAACGCCGCGCCGGGTCGGAATCGATTTCGGCCATCAGCGCGGGCAGCCAGTCCGGGTCTGCGGCGCCCGATTGCAGGGGTTTGCAGGCAGGGCAGGGTCGATAGCCGGCCGCCAGTACTTCCCTCGCGGACGACACCGGCCGGCAATCAGCGGATTTTGCCGAGGCTTTATCGCAATCTGCGCGGCAGAAAACACCGCTGCGGGAATCGGTCAACAGTTCCATTCAGTGTTCCGCAAATAAATCCTTTTGTGTACGGCTTAAGCCGCGCAAAAAATACCACAATACCCATTGATCGCGGCTAAAGCCGCTCCCACAACTCCCGCAAGCGTAGCCGCACGCGTGTGTTTTGGGCTGCATTCAAGTGGCCTCACACCGCCCTCAAAAACCATTCGAAATCCTTTTCCGGGATTTCGGCATTGTAGTTGGCTTCTTCCTCGCGCCGGCACAGGGAATACAGTTCGTGATAGTGCTTGCCGATGTAGTCGCGCAGGATGCTGCCCGAGTCGAATGCATCCAGCGCCTGCGGCCAGCGAATCGGAACCGTCACGACGTGATCGAGCGGAGCGCGTTCCGGGGTCATGGTCTGCGGTTCGCAGCGCTTGCTGAGGCCGTGGTGGATGCCGGCTAGCACCGCGGCCACCACCAGGTATGGGTTCGCGTCGGCCCCGGCAACGCGATGCTCGAGTCGCGTATTGACCGGCGCGGACAGCGGGATACGCATAGCCACGCTGCGGTGATTCGGGCCCCAACTCGGTGCCGCGGGCACGAAATTGCCGGGCGCGTGGCGGCGGTAAGAATTCGCATTCGGCGCAAAGACTGCCATGCTCTCGGCCATCGCTGCGCCCAGGCCGCCGATGGCGTGGCGCAGACGATCCGAAAACGCCCCGTCTTTGCACTGGCCTGCAAAAATGTTTTCGCCCGCCTTGTCCAGCACGCTGACGTGGATGTGCAGGCCGTTGCCGGCGGTCTCCGCGAAGGGCTTGGCCATGAAGGTGGCCGCCAAACCGTTGTTGCGCGCTGCGGCCTTGATGGCGCGCTTGAGCAGCACGGCGTGGTCGCAGGCCAGCACCGGGTCGTCCACGTGGTGCAGGTTCACTTCGAACTGGCCTGGTGAGAACTCCGAAAGGACTGCGCCGGCCGGAATGTTCTGCGCGCGGCAAATCGAGTCGAGATCGGTCAAAAAAGCGTCGACCTCGTAGAGGTCCTCCATCATCGCGTACTGCAAGCCGCCCTGCGGCAGGTCTGAGCCCGGAATACGCGGCATTTTCGGCCGGAAGCAATCGCCATCGTGCTCGACGAGGTAGAACTCCAGTTCGGTCGCCAGAACGGGCGTGAAGCCCAGATCCCGGAGGGGTTTGGCGGCGTCGCGTAACACGTTGCGCGGGTCGTTGGGATAGGGCGAGCCGTCTAACTCGATCAATTCGAGCAGCACCTGCGCGCTGGGCAGCGTGGCCCAGGGAATGGGCGCCAGGCTGCCGGGCACGGCGATGCCCTTGGCGTCGGGGTCACCGTCGTTCATGCCATAGGGCACCGATTCAAAGGTGTTGCCGCGCGTGTCGAGCACTGTGGTCGCCCCGCACATGTTCACGCCGTTATTGAACGCCTTGCCGGCCTCGTCGACGCCGACGCGCTTGCCGCGCAGGATGCCATTCATATCGGCGATCAGGGGTTCCAGGAATCGGGTGTCCGGGTGCACCTCCAGGTACTCGTCAAGCACGTTTTTCATATTGTTTGATGGCATCTTTCCGTCTTCCGGTCCTCATGCTTCTTCATTCGATGCGTTTTTGTCGCCAGGCGATCGCCGCCCTGGCGCCCTCGCTGCGGAGAATCTCGTTGAAGCGGGTGGATTCCTCGGTTTCCGTGCTTTCGATCGTGATGCTGAGTTGCAGGGCATGCACCAGCGCGTCGCGCATCGAGCCGAATTCGCAGGCGTCGTTGAGGGCCTGCTTGGTCAAGCGTACCGCGAGTTGGTCGTTTGCGGCGATTTGCCGGGCCAGTTGGTGTGCGCAGTCGATCAGTTCGTCCTCTGCAACGACGCGGTTGACGAGCCCCCAGATTTCGGCCTGCCGGGCCGTAATGCGGTCGTCACCGGTCAACAGGATTTCCCTGGCACGCTTGGGCCCGCAGATCCAGGGCAGCAACAGCGCCACGATGCCGCTGCCGAATTTCACTTCGGGCTCACCAAATCGGCAGGCCTCGGCGGCAACGGTCAGGTCGCAGGCAATAGCCATTTCCAGGGCACCGCCGAGGCAGTAGCCGTGCACGGCCGCGACGGTAGGCTTGGCGCTGTTCCAGAATCGCATGATCAGGTCGAAATCGTTCTGCAGTTCCTTCTTGAGCGCGGCCAATTCCTCGTCCGGTGCGCGTATTGTGGCCGTGTCCACCTCGAGATCGAAACCGGCGGAAAAGGCCCGGCCCGCGCCCTTCAGCAGGATGACGCGGACCCCGCCGTCCGCCTCCGCTGCGTCCAGCGCCTGGTTGAGTTCCGCCACCATCTTCTTGCTGACGGCGTTCAGCTTGTCCGGCCGGTCAAGCGTGATCCAGGCCAGCGGGCCTTCGGTTTCGTAGCGGATGGTTTCGAATCGCATCGGCCGCGCCCGGGGCGGTCAGTCCTGTTCGGGCGCCAGGCGGAACCAGGCCGATTTGCCCTGGGTATAGCTTCTCAGGCTGTCCAGGCACTTGTCGCGGGCCTGGCCAGACTGCTTGTATCCGCCGAAGGGCTGAGTCATGTCGCCGTCCTCGTAGCTGTTTACCCACACGACCCCCGCCTCGATGTTCTTGACCAGGCGCATGGCCTTGTTCAGGTCGTTGGTCCAGATTCCGGCGGCCAGGCCGTAAATGGTGTCGTTCGCGATCGCGAGGGCGTTTTCGGCGCCGTCGAAGGGGATCACGCTGGCAACCGGGCCGAAAACCTCGTTGCGCGCGATGGACATGCTGTTGTCGACGTCGCTGAACAGGGTTGGGTTGACGTAAGCGCCCTGCTCCAGGCCGGCAGGTGCGTCGCCGCCGAAATGCAGGCGGGCGCCTTCGCGGCGGGCTTCTTCGATCATGCCCAGTACGCGCTGCTGCGAGCCGCGGTCCACCAGTGGGCCCATGCTGGTGTCCGGGTCCAGCGGAGCGCCCGGCCGGTAAGCGTCCTTGCCTTCGGCGATGAAGCGCTGGATGAACTCCTCGTAAATCGGGCGTTCCACCAGCAGCCGTGAGCCGGCGCTGCAGACCTCGCCCATGTTGGCGAAAACGCCGTTGTAGGCCGCGTCGATCGCGCGGTCCATGTCGGGCAGGTCGGCCATGAAGATCTGCGGCGACTTGCCGCCGCACTCCAGCGCGACCCGTTTCATGTTCGACAGCCCGGCATACTGCAGAATCAGCTTGCCCACTTCGGTGGAGCCGGTGAAGCTGATCTTGGCGACATCCCCGTGCAGCGCCAGGGCTTTTCCGGCCGTTTCGCCGTAGCCGTTGACCACGTTCAGCACGCCGGGCGGTCCACCGGCCTGCATGAACAGCTCGGCCAGGCGCAGGCAGCTCATCGGCGACTGCTCGGCAGGTTTCAGCACCACGGTGTTGCCCGCGGCCAGGGCCGGCGCGATTTTCCAGGCCGCCATCAGCAAAGGGTAATTCCAGGGCGAAATACAGCCGACCACGCCCAGCGGTTCGCGCAGGACCATGTGGATCGAATCCCTGTCGGTGTTGGTGACCGAGCCCTCTATCTTGTCGATGCCCTCGGCCATGAAGCGGATGGTGTCG
This sequence comes from Lysobacterales bacterium, assembly GCA_032250585.1. Lineage (GTDB taxonomy): Bacteria > Pseudomonadota > Gammaproteobacteria > Xanthomonadales > SZUA-36 > JAVVFH01. Next base: position 2,652 of record JAVVFH010000036.1, on the reverse strand, counting down.
ATCACGGCGGGCAGGTCTTCCGCTACCACGTCGCCGATCGGCTTGCCCATGTCGAGGGTTTCGAGCACCGCCAGCTGTTCGGCATTTTCGTCGATCAGGTCGGCGAAGTGGTACAGCACGTCCATCCGCTCGCGCGGCGCCATCCGCGACCAGCCTCCCGAACGGAACGCCTTCAGTGCGGCCGCGACGGCGCGGTCAATGTCCTCGGGCTGGCCTTCGGACATGGCGGCCAGCGTTTCCCCGGTGGCCGGGTTGACGGTTTCGAAGCAGCCCCCGGATGCTGCATCGGTGTATTCGCCGTCGATGAAAAGGCGTGTTTCGATGCCCGATTTGGCGCGTTCCGCGGCTTCGGCCCATTGGGACCTGTCGTAATTTTCAATCTTTGCAAGGCTCATTCTTTACTCTCTGTAAATTTTTCGGGTTAAGTTACACATTAACATGGAATATCGGAGGCTCCGGACGCAGCATCCGGTCGGCGGCCGGCCACCAGGGCGTCCACCGCGACACAGCCGGACGGCGACAGCAGCAACGGATTGACGTCGATTTCACCGATGACTTCGCCGAGGGCGGCGCACATCACCGAAAACCGTTCGGCGGCGCTGCAGAAAGCGTCGATGTTAAGCGCCGGGCGCTTGCGCAGGCCGTCCAGCAACGGACGCCTTTGCAGGCGGTCGAGCATCCGCCGCGCGGTGGCCTGGCCGAAGGGCGGCAGGGCGTAGCTCACGTCGCGGATGGCATCGACTTCGACGCCGCCGAAGCCGAGCATGACCAGCGGGCCGAACTGCTCGTCGCGCACCAGGCCGAGCATCATTTCCATGCCGTTGCCGTCGACCATGGGCGCCAGCACGACCTCGTTTCCGAGCCGGCTCGCAACCTCTGCGTATGCTTCTTCGAGCTGTGCCGGATCGCGGATGCCGAGCCGCACGCCGTCATGATCGGTTTTGTGCAGAATGCCTGTCGCCGCGGTTTTGAGCGCCACGGGGTAGCCCAGTTCTTCCGCGGCCTGCAGCACGCCTTTCACATCCCGCGCCCGGATTGCAGGGTTGACCGGCACGCCGAAATCGCTCAGCAGGCGGCCGGCTTCGTATTCCTCCAGCGTGTCGCCGCCGGCCAGCCGCCGCCGCCATCGCGCCGTGCGTTCTGCATTCGCGCCGGGAATGCTCTCGGTCGGGCGCGACTGGAAATCCCGGTAGTCCAGCAGGCAGCGAACCCCGGCCAGGAAGGGACGCAGGCCATCCAGCACGGGGAAGCCTTCGCGCGTGATGGCCACTGCAGCCGGGTCGCTGCCGCTGCCCTGGCGGTTGGCCACCAGGAAGGCCGGCTTTCCGGAAGCCTCGTGACCGCGTCGCAGGTAGTCGAAATAGGGTTCATACAGGCGGCTGAGCGGTGCGCGGTCGTGGACCACGACGCCCATCGCCGCCGCCGGGTCCGCCATCAGCGCTGCCAGGCTCTCCTCCATGATGTGGTCCGCGTCCGGGCCGCCGGCGCCCCAGGCATCCAGCGGATTGACGGCGGGCAGACCGGGGTCCAGCAGTTCCTCGAGGCGCCGGATGGTTTGCGGCCGGATTTCCGTCAGCGGCGCGCGCATGCGGTCGGCCAGGTCGATCAGCAATTGTCGCTCGCCGCCGGAATCGTGGATGGAGACCAACCCACCCGCGGCGACCGGGTGTGGCTGGGCGAACATGATCAGCGCGGTGGCCAGTTCGTCCATGTCTTCCACGCGCTGCACGCCGTAGCGGTCGAACAGGGCCTGGCAGGCATCGTCGCTGCCGGCAATGGCGCCTGAATGGGAAACGGCGAGCCGGGCCGACAGTTCCGTGCGGCCGACTTTCAGCACCACGACCGGTATGTTCTTTTCACCGGCTTTGCGGAAAGCCGCCTGCAGGCCGGCGGGATTGCGCGCGGTTTCCATGAACAGACCGATGACCCGGGTTTCCGGCTGTTCGAGCGCATAGTCCATGTACTGATCCATGCTGACGCGCAGTTCCTGCCCGGTGGAGACGGCGAGGTTGAAGTCGATGCGCTCTTCGCAGTCGACAATGCCGGACATGCCCGCGCCGGAATGGCTGATCAGCGTCACGTTGCCGCCGCGGACGTGGTTGTTGCGGGTATCGAAGCCGCAGACCCAGACGCCGGCGGCGAAATTGTAAAAGCCCATGCCGTTGGCGCCGCAGACGGTGAGGCCAGAGGCGCGAATCTTTGCGGCGACCCGCTTTTTAAGGGGCGGATCGCTGTCGTTTTCGAGTTCGAGGCTGGACATCAGGGTCAGTGCTTTGGCGCCATGCGCGATGACGGCATCCAGCGCTTCCTCGACGCGGGCGTCACCGACAGTCAGAACCACGTGCTCGACGGTCTCGGGGAGGCTCGCCAGGGTCGGAAAGCAGGGCACACCGAGTACCGTTTCGTACGCCGGGTTCACCGCATGAAGCGTGCCCGGGAACTCACCGGTCAGAAGGTTCTGTACGGTCTGGCGGCCGACCGAGCCGATGCGTTCGCTGGCTCCCAACACGGCCAGGGAGCGGGGCCGGAGCAGTGGTTCGAGTGGGTGAATCGGGTTCATCGGAGTGTCGCCGTTAATCGCGGCTGAAGCCGCTTGTATGGTAATTAGCGCTGGAAATCGGGATGATTGAAAGCGCCGGGATGGGAGGGACC
>JAVVFH010000369.1:0-2645 GCA_032250585.1 Lysobacterales bacterium | reverse complement strand
GTCGTCGCCGCCCGACTGGCGCCGGACACGAGCCTGTTCCCGGAGCGGAGAGGCCATGAAGAAGCGATCACGATTGCCGGCTCGGAGGGCAGCGCGGTAAGCTATGGCGCTTGCTGCCTGCCGGTGCCGGGCGACAAGATCATGGCGTTCATGTCCAGCGACAAGGGCCTGGTGGTGCACCGGGTGAACTGCAGCAACGTGCGGGAATTCCACAAGCACCCGGACCGCTGTGTCGATGTGATCTGGGCATCGATCACCAAAGGCATGTTCCCCGTGGCGGTGCGGGTCGTCGCGCGCAACACACCGGGCGTGCTGGCAAACATTTCCGCCAATATCGGCAAGGTGGGCAGCAACATCGAAACCATATCGCAACCGGAAGCCAATCCCGAGACTGCGACCCTGTTGCTGAATATCAGTGTCAAGGATCGCGACCACATGGCGCGCGTACTCCGCCGGCTCAGGAGAAACAGCAACGTCATCCGCGTCCAGCGCAGCGGTTGACGCATTGACCGGGCGGAGTAAAGAATGAGTGGCGCAAACGATGCCGCGCCGGCAGCCGCTCTGACGGCGCTTCAGGGTGTGGGGCCGCGCATGGCATCATCGCTGACCCAGCTCGGTATCCACAGCGTTCACGATCTCCTTTTTCATTTGCCCTTCCGCTACGAAGACCGCACACGAATCTTTCCCGTGGGCGGCCTCTATCCCGGCGCTCGGGTACAGGTCGAGGGACAGGTGGAACATTCAGCGATCGTGCGGGGGCGCCGTTCCATGCTCGTCGTATCGCTCAGTGACGGCACGGGCCGCATCACCTTGCGCTTCTTTCATTTCCGGGCGGCACAGCAGCAGCAATTGAGCCACGGCACGCGCTTGCGTTGCTACGGCGAAGTACGCGCCGGATTTCAGGGGCTGGAAATGGTGCATCCGAGCTACAAGCGTATTCTGGATGAGCGCGACGAGCCCGTGTCCGACCGGCTCACGCCGGTTTATCCGTCGGTAGAAGGTTTGGGCCAGGCAACCTGGATCAAGCTCACCGACCAGGCTTTGCAACAGCTGCAGGAACACAGGCTCCAACTGGAGGAACTCCTGCCCGGTGAGCTTTGCGGTGATCTGCGCCTGCCATCGCTGGCCCGGGCGGTCGCGTACATTCATCGCCCTCCGGCAGGCGCCGACGTGGCCGCGCTGGTCGAAAAGAGGCATCCCGCACAGCAGCGCCTGGCGCTGGAGGAATTACTGGCGCACAACCTGAGCATGCAGCAGCTTCACCGCCGCCAGCGCCGGCAGCGGGCACCGGCGATCGACCGTATTCCGGACACCGAAGCAGCATTCCGGCGGCGCCTGCCGTTTCGGTTGACCCACGCGCAGGACCGGGTCATTCGCGAAATCCATGCAGACCTGTCGAAAGGCCACCCGATGCAGCGTCTCGTTCAGGGCGATGTAGGCTCCGGCAAGACCGTCGTCGCTGCACTGGCCGCTCTGCGTGTCATGGGCAACGGGTTTCAGGCCGCAATCACCGCGCCAACCGAACTGCTCGCCGAGCAGCACTTGCAGAGCTTCAGCCAATGGCTGGAACCGCTTGGCATCCAACCGGTCTGGCTCAGCAGCAAGGTCACGGGAAAAGCACGCAAGACCGCCCTGCAGGCTATCGAAAACGACGCGCCGCTGGTGATCGGCACGCATGCACTGATGCAGGAAGGCGTTCGCTTCAGCCACCTCGGGCTGGTCATCGTGGATGAGCAACACCGCTTCGGCGTCCATCAGCGCCTCGCGCTGCTGGACAAAGGCGGTGAAAAATCTCTGCAGGCGCACCAACTGATCATGACCGCGACGCCGATTCCGCGCACGCTGGCCATGACAGCCTATGCGGGGCTCGAAACCTCCGTGATCGATGAATTGCCGCCAGGACGAAAACCGGTCACCACCGCCGCGATCTCGAACGAACGTCGCGCGCAGGTGGTTTCGCGGGTGGCGGCGGCCTGCGCAGCGGGCCGGCAGGCCTACTGGGTATGTACGCTGATCGAAGAGTCCGACGCCATCCAGGCGCAAGCCGCCGAAAAAGTGGCCGCGGAGCTCACCGGACGGCTTGCTGCGGTCGAGGTGGGGCTTGTGCACGGACGCATGAAAACAGCCGAAAAGCAGCAGGTCATGGAACGCTTCAAGAGCGGCGGAATCCAGCTGCTGGTCGCCACCACCGTTATCGAGGTGGGCGTGGACGTGCCCAACGCGTCGCTGATGATCATCGAAAATGCGGAGCGACTGGGTCTCGCGCAGCTACACCAACTCCGCGGCCGCGTCGGCCGCGGCGATCAGCAGGCTTCCTGCGTGCTGCTCTACTCGCCACCGATAGGCAAGCTCGCGCGCGAACGCCTCGACATCCTGCGCAAGACATCGGACGGCTTTCGCATCGCGCAAAAAGACCTGGAACTGCGTGGGCCCGGCGAGGTGCTGGGCACCCGCCAAACGGGCATGCTGCAGTTCCGGGTTGCCGACCTCGCCCGCGACCAGTTGCTGCTGGAACGCATCCCGCCGGTGGCCGACCGCCTGCTGGCGGAGAACTCCGAGCGCGTCGACAAGCTGATCAAGCGCTGGATCGGGGACGCGACGCGATTCGCAGGCGTCTGAGGCCGGCGTGGCCATTCACAACGCCT
>JAVVFH010000368.1:0-2659 GCA_032250585.1 Lysobacterales bacterium | reverse complement strand
CGCTGCTTCCGCCGACCACGGCCCCTGCAGCCAGGCGCTCGCGAATCAGCGCCAGCAGTGGCGAAGTCTCCGTACCGTTGCGGAGCAGCGCCTCCATGATCCGGGTCTGGTCGCCGCCGGTGAACCAGACAGCTGCGGGTTCGCCGAGCCCCGCGACGAGGTCGGCATCCCAGGCATTCTCCCGCCAGCGACTTTCATCCGCTTCCGGCGTGCTGGCGTCGTCGATGACAGCCAGCGGATACATTTCGATGCGCTCCGCGGGCACGCCGTATGGCTGCAAGTCGCTGGAGAAGCTGCGGGCGGAGTGAACCGGGCTGGCGCTGGCGGCCGGAACGACCACGATCTTCCCCTGCCGGGGCAGGGCTGCGACAAAGGCCTCGTAGACCTGCCGGTTATCGGGTTCGAGGCCGCCCCCGACGAGAAAAAGCGTGCCGCCCGCCTGCGCCTGGCCGGCCGGGGCGGCCAGCACGGCGGCCAGCAGTATCGCGAATGGTTTGAGCAAATGCATCGGAGCCATATCATTGAGCCTGAGGTAAACGACATTATGACAATTAAGATGCCCATCGGCGAATTACATGGTCCGGCAGACCGCAGTATCAGAAGTCCGCAGCATGATTTCTTTCCAGTTCGATGGTAAACGGGCCACATTTGAAGGCGACGGTGCGGCCGATAGCATACGCAGGATCTTCGGACCCGACTAGCAACCCGACGATGGTTGAATCGACGCATGCGGTCGTTGGTTTGTACGCACAACGGCCAAGCGGTCATGCACAGGCTGGGGCACTCTGCCCACCCAGGGTGGTCTTGCACAGGGCAAATTTGTTCTCACGCCAATTTCTTGAACTCTCGTCATTTCCGCGCAAGCGGAAATCCAGTTCCAACAACACCGCTGGATTCGCCAAGCCGCGGATTGGATTGAAATTCCTGGATTCCCGCCTGCGCGGGAATGACGGTACTTCTGGTGGAACAAATTTGCCCTGGGTGTTGCACTCCAAAACTGAATCCAGGGTTGAAAACTGATATTTCGATCTGAAAACAAAATAAATAAAAACGGCGGTACTCCACATGGCCTGTGTAATTCGACCCAAGATTTACTTCACATGAGAAAGATTCTCGCTCGCCCCTGAGCTTGCAGCTGAACGCGATCAGGTGTTCGTGACGGCAGCCGCCGCACTTCACGCGCAGAAAGCCGTGCTCCAACCGGCCGCATTTCAGGTACTCCTCGAACTCCTGGCGCACGAATTTGGGCAAATAGCCCCGGACTGTTCAATCGTCTGAACGAAGTGCGGGCAGTACTTGGCGACGATGACGTAAAGTGGCGTCTGCTCCGGCCAATGGCGGTAATAGGCAGGGGCAGTAGCATTCGGAGACGGAGCAAACACCAGTCATGAGCGGAATGGGCAATTCGTTCATGGTTCGGCGGGACAGCCCGTAAGCTTGCCAGCATTGGACCGCCGGTGGGTAGCGATGGGGAAGGCGCTCAACCCGCCAGGCAGCGCTTTACTGCCATCGGGCCTTCGCTCTGAATGGCCAGGTACTTCTGCCAGAAAGCATTGTCGATCTTCCTCAGCGAGGCCGAGGTCTTGGGGTCGCCGATCCGGGTCAGGTGCCGCGGGCCCCCATTGTAGACGGCGTAGGTGGCGCGGGCGAGGCTGTCCTGGTCGTCCGCGGAATCCCGTTCGAGTTTGCGGATGGCGTAGTCCACCAGGTAGTGCACCAGTATCTCGCTGCCGGCGCGGGCGTTGTAACCGATGTCGCCGAGCAATGCGTCGAGGTCGTAGATGCCGCGCCAGACGTGGGTGTTGATCTGCATCAGGCCGACCGACCCGGCCGGCGAACGGATCGTCTCGATTTCGCCGGCCCGCACGACGTACTGCCGCCAGCAAGACTCCTGCCAGGCGGTGGCGCGGAGCAGGGCGTCGTACAGGTCGAGATACGCAGGCGGCAACTTGCCCCGGTCGCGCTCCGCGCTGGCGACGGCGTCCAGCAGTCGCCCCACGGTGTGCAGGTAGTCGTCTATTTCGGGGCGCCGGGGCACCCAGCCATCCAGCTGCCTGAGCAGTTCCGGACGGATCTGCGCGGCGTGGGCGCTGCCGATCAGCCAGTCCAGCAGGGCGACGATCGCGCTGTCTTCGGCTTTCTCGTCGAAGTCAGGGTCCAGGCCCAGCAGGATGCGCAGTTCCGGATCCACGGCCGTGTCGTAGCGCAGATCGTAATCGCTGACGCCCGGCACCAGCAGGCGCGCCATGCTTCGCAGGGAATCGCGGTCCAGCCGCAGGCCGAGATGCGGCGCCAGCTGGTCCAGCGAATGCAGTGCATCGCCGGCGCCCAGGAAGGTGGCGTAGCGCAGCGCCTGGCTGCCCGGAAGGTTCGGCTGGATGTCCTGCACCAGCGGCGCCAGCCGGTCCCAGGTTTTCAGGAATAGTTCCCGAACCGGGTCGCGGTCGCGGTCGTCGCGCGCCAGCGCGTCGCGCAGCTCGTAACGGGCTTCGAGCAGGGTTTCGGCCAGCGCTTCGTTCAGCGCCGAGCCGGACTCGAACGCCAGGGTCTTGACCAGCCAGGTGGCGAAGCCGTCCCAGGCTTGCCAGGTGGCGTCCCAGGCGGCCAGTTCTTCCTCGGTCAGCGGGGTTGCGGCCGGCGGCGGCAGGACGGCGGGCGG
>JAVVFH010000367.1:0-2666 GCA_032250585.1 Lysobacterales bacterium | reverse complement strand
CAGCAACAGGCTGGCACCAGCTTCGGGGCACAGGCCCAGGTTCACGAAGGGCAGGCTGAACGCGGCGTTGTCGGCCGCATAGACCAGGTCGCAGTGCAGCAGCATGGTCGTGCCGATGCCCACCGCGATGCCGTCCACCGCCGCCACCAGCGGCAAGTCGCTGCGGACCAACTCGGCGATGAAGCGATTCACCGGGCTGTCCTCCGAACGTGGCGGATTTTCGAGAAAATCACGGAGGTCGTTGCCGGCCGTGAACGTTCCGCCGGACCCGGCAAACAGGATCACTTTGATTTCCGGATCGGCAGCGGCGCCTTTCATCGCCTCGGCCATGGCGCCGTACATCGCGGCGGTCAGTGCGTTTTTCTTTTCGGGCCGCTCGATACGGATCACGAGGATGCCCGCGTCCCGCTCGATGGCAATGTGCTCATTCACGCTGCTTCCTCGCTTGCGGCCTGGTTTCAAAGCCCATTGCACCATGCGCGGCCCGGGCCGTCCAGAGCGCAGGCCCGAAACCGGACGCATCGGGGTCAGCGGTCTTTCATATGTCGTCGTCGACGCGCCGCAATGCGCGCTCCGCTTCGTTCGACGCAACAGGTAGGCCGCCAACCCGAACCTGTTCGGGCTACAATGTGGGGCCGCCAGGCGGACACAGACGGCATGAACGACGCGGATAACATGAATGACACGGGCCAGGATCATTTCCTCGACCGCGATCTCGGCTTGCTGGAGTTCAACCGCCGGGTACTGCAGCAGGTGCTGGACGACAGCACCCCGCTGCTGGAACGCGTCTTTTTCCTCGGCATTCTGACCTCCAACCTGGACGAGTTTTTCATGAAACGCGTCAGTCGGCTGTGCCGCCGCGGGCGCCTGCTCGACGCGGACCGGCTGCGGCAATTCCGGGCGATTGTGATCGACTTGCTGGAGCAGCAGGCCGCCTGTTTCGAGAACCGGATCCGACCGGCCCTGGCCGAAAACGGCATCCGGCTGCTGGACTGGAACGAATTATCGACAGGCGAACGCCGGAAAGCCGCCGCGTACTTCCGCCAGAACGTCTATCCCGCGCTGACCCCGCAAGCCGTGGACCCCTCGCACCCCTTCCCTTTTATCTCCAACCTTTCGGACTCCCTGGCCATCACCTTGCGCGACCCCACCGACCAGCGGCGCTGGTTCGCCCGCGTCAAGATTCCGCCGCAGTTCCCCCAGTGGATCGAACTGCCATCCGCCGGCGGGTCGGAACGCCGCTACGCGCCGCTGCGGGGGATGATCCAGCAACACCTGGGCGAACTGTTCAGCGGCATGGAAATCGAACAGGTGCTGCCGCTGCGGGTCACCCGCGGCGCGGTCGTGGAACTCGAGCACAGTGAGACCGGCGACCTGCTCGAGCAGGTGGAAGGCGAACTGCGCGAACGCCGCCACCAGTTCGCCGTGCGGCTCGAGCATCCGCCCGCCCCGGACCCCTGGCTGCTGAGCACCGTGGTCGAGGAGTTCGGCCTTTCGGCGCTGCAGATTTACGAGATGCCGGGAGAACTCGACTACACCGACTTGCAGGACATCGCCGCGCTGCCGATTGCCGACTTGCATTTTCCGCGCTGGGAGCCGCGCCTGCCGGTCGGGCTGGAAAATCCGGAGCGCGGCATCTTCTCCGCAATCCGACGGGGCGACATCCTGCTCCATCACCCCTACGACAGTTTCGACGCCTCGGTGGCGCGCTTCATCCGGGCGGCGGTGGACGACGAGGACGTGCTGGCGATCAAAATGACGCTCTACCGCACCAGCGACGACAATCCCTTCGTTCCCTGGCTGATCGAGGCGGCTGAATCCGGCAAGCAGGTCGCCTGCCTGGTGGAGCTCAAAGCACGCTTCGATGAACACCGCAACATCCGCTGGGCCAACGCACTGCGAGACGCCGGCGTCAACGTCGTGCACGGCGTACTGGGCAAGAAAACCCACACCAAGACCGCCCTTGTCGTGCGCCGCGAAAACGAGCGGGTGCGCAGCTACGCGCACATCGGCACAGGCAACTATCATCCGGTTACGGCCCGCCTGTACACCGACCTTGGCCTGCTGACCTGCCGGCCGGAACTGACCGCCGAGGTGGCACAGCTGTTCCATTACCTGACGGGGCGCTCACGGCAGCTCGAATTTCCGCGGCTGCTGGTCGCTCCGATGAACATGAAGCAACGTTTCATGGAACTGATCGAGCGTGAAGCAGAACTCATGCAGGCCGGCCGCCCGGCGGCCATCACCGCCAAGATGAACCAGCTCGAAGACCGGGACATCTGCCGCGCACTCTACGACGCCTCGCAGGCGGGCGTGCCGGTCAACCTGATCGTGAGGGGGTTCTGCGTGCTGCGGCCGGCCACAGCCCGGCTCAGCCCGACCGTCCGGGTGATCTCGATCATTGGCCGTTTCCTCGAACACTCACGGCTTTATTACTTCCGCAATGGACAACAGGACCCGGTGAACGGAGATTTCTACCTCGGTTCGGCCGACTGGATGCAGCGCAACCTCGAGCAGCGGATCGAAGCCGTCACGCCCATCGCGGAACGGCCACTACGCGAGCGCCTCTGGGCGCTGCTGCAGATCATGCTGCAAGACCGCAGGCTCGCCTGGGAAATGCAGCCCGACGGCAGCTACCGGCAGCTGCAAGCCGACAGCCAGGCCCG
>JAVVFH010000366.1:0-2674 GCA_032250585.1 Lysobacterales bacterium | reverse complement strand
TCAACGAAGCCGCCGGCCAGAGCGTCTGGCACATCCACCTGCACCTGCTCGGCGGCCGCGCCCTGGGCTGGCCGCCGGGTTGAGTCGCTCCTGAAACCCAACGCAGATTACGGGAGTCCCCGCTACTTTTCTGATTTTGAATGATCTCAGGCTGCTCATAAGCTGCGATGCACTGGTCTGCAAAAGGCGACGGTGAAAGATCGTCGAGAACCCCAAGGTCCTGTATCGAAATTTTCATCGAAGTTTAACCATTCTCTCGTTAGGGTGAGGTGGGTGGATTTCAGCCGATGGGGACAACCTGAGGTAATGGCGAGTCAGGCGCTGGTAACGCAATATTTGATGGCATGGCAACGGGACCCGAATGATCCGCGCGTCGCGGAGCAGTTGGCAGGCCTGACGTACGAGCGTCTTAAGCAGATTGCACAGTCCAGGCTGCGCTCCGAATCCCGCTCTCCGTTTTCACCGACCGAACTGGTGCATGAGGCGTGGCTAAGCCTCAAGCCGTCGGGCCTTGAATTGCGCAATCGAAATGAGTTCTTTCGACTGTTCTCGATCGTGATGCGCAATGTTTTGATTGACCAGGCACGACAGCGAATGGCGGCCAAGCGGGGTGGTGAATGGCTGCGATTGACATTGTCGGCCGCAGACCGCGAACAGACCTTCGCCAGTGAAGCACTCATGGATCTCGATCTGGCGCTCGACCGGCTTGCGGTCCATTACCCCCGGCATAGTGAAGTGGTGGTGTTGCGCTGCTTCGGCGGCCTGAATCTATCTGAAATTTCCGATGTTCTGACGATAAGCCTGGCGACCGTCAAGCGAGATTGGGTATTTGCCTGCGCGTGGTTGGCGGACGAGTTGCAACCTGGCGAGGACGGCTAATGACGATCCAACCTGAGCAAGAACCAGACCAGCTTGAGCAGTATTTCTCAAGATTATGCGTCCTCAAACCTGAGGAACGCGAGCCTTTCCTGCGAGAGCTGGCAGAAGAATCTCCGACACTCGCGCATCGCGTGGCCGCATTGCTCGATGCACATGACGAGCGCCCGGTCGATATTGAGGAACTGACCCGGTCGGAAATGAACCGGCTAGTCTCTCTCGATCAAGAGTACTGGATCGGGAGGCAGGTCGCCGGCTGGACCCTTAACCATGAATTGGGTCGCGGCGGACTGGGAATCGTTTTTAAGGGAACTCGAACACGCGAGGGGATTGAGGAATCGGCGGCAATCAAGTTGCTGCAGTTTCCGCTGCTTGACTCCGAGGTGCATCGACGTTTCCAGCTTGAAGCAGCCGTACTCGCGAGGCTGAAACATCCTGGTATCTGCGGCTTGCGGGATTGGGGCAGAACCGAAGAGGGCTGGCCGTATCTTATCCTGGATCTGATTGATGGCCAGCCTATCCATATTGCCGCAGCACAACGCCCAGTTTCCGAACGAATCGTGCTGGTTGCAAAGCTGGCCGACGCGCTCAGTGCAGCCCATCGTCAGCTCGTTGTCCACATGGATATCAAGCCAGACAATGTGCTGGTCGATGCACACGGGCAGCCGGTCTTGCTGGATTTCGGCGTGGCGCGCATGCTGACGGAAGGTGCGGGTAGCGCAACCGCGACATTGACGCGCTGGCTGACGCCCGATTACGCAAGTCCCGAGCAACTTCGTGGAGAATCGCCGGCTGTGGCGGCAGATTTGTATGCACTTGGCGTGTTGCTCTACGAACTGGTGACAGGGCAACGTCCTTTTCGCTTGGTCCGGACCAGCATCCCGGATGCGCTTGAAACCATCGAGCGCGGCCCTGTTGCAGCTAGTCGGAAGGTGCGCAGTGGTGGCAATGATCTCGATGCGGTTATCAGCAAGGCACTGCATCCCGACCCTGAACGGCGTTATTCAAGTGCTGCCGATTTTGCCGATGATTTGCGCGCTCTGGTGGCAAAGCGTCCGGTCAGGGCGCGGCCGGACAGCATGATGTACCGGCTTTCCAGGCTGGTTCAGCGCAACCCGGTTGCCGCGCCGGCCGCTGCGCTCTCGGTGGTTGCGATTGCGGCACTGGCCGGCGTGTTGGCGCTGCAGACCAACAACCTGCGCGAACAACGCGATCGTGCTGAAACAGAGGCCATGCGAGCGCGGGCCGCCACAGATCTGCTGCTGGGGTCGATCCAGGCGGCCGACCCGACCGGCGAGAAGGCTTCGGCCGCGACCGTGGACGAGCTGCTCACCGCTGCGGCCAGGCGTATCGATGGCAGCGCGGTCGACGATCGATTGCTGGCCGTCGAAAGCCTTGCCCGGATTGCCGATGTGCGCAGATCCCTGGGTGAGTTCGATTCGGCCGTCGAACTGTACCAACGGGCGCTGGATATCGTTGAAAAGGGCACGGTTGCGGCATTCGAAACACGATCCGGCGTCGTGGCCGGGCTGGCGGAAGCGCTGCTCGGGGCGCAGCGCCCGGACGATGCAGGTCGGCTGCTCGAACAGCAGATGCGAGCCGACGCAGACGGGGTGCACTGGAAGCTCTGGCAGGCCCGGGGGAATCTTGCGATCAGCCAGGGGCAGTTCGAATCGGCCCGGGAGGACCTGCACCGGGCGCTGGCGATGCTGCCCGAAAGCGCGCACGCGGATCGAGCCTCGATCCTCAGCAATCTCGGCAACATTCCCTCCAGGGTGGGGCGCCACGCCGAGGCGCT
>JAVVFH010000365.1:0-2676 GCA_032250585.1 Lysobacterales bacterium | reverse complement strand
CTGATCATCGAGCGCGCCGACAGACGGGTGCTGGCAGTCGAAGTCAAGCTCAGCCGCGCCATTACCGACGATGACGTCCGGCAATTGCTGTGGTTGAAACAGCAGATTGGCGACCAACTGCTTGACGCCATCGTGATCAACGCCGGCCCGGAGGCTTACCGCCGCGCCGACGGCATCGGGGTTGTCCCGGCGGCGCTTCTGGGGCCATGAGGTGGCGGCACGATTTTTTCGCCCGCCGTCCGCTTTGCTATCGCGCGAAAATCCCTTTTTAGTGAATGGCCCCGACCCGGCCGAGGTAAACGATGTTCGAGCAGACGTTCCGGAATATCGATGATGTGCTGTGGAAGGAGGCCGGGTGTGCGACGGAGCTGGATTACCCCGAGCAGACGCCGTGATCGACATGTTGACGCTTGCCGGGTTATCGTTCCATGCTGGCCAATGACAATCCTGTTGAGCCAGGCCGCTTTTGCAGGTGCCTGCTTGCAGGCGAATGACGGCTCAACATCACGAGGACTTCATGACCGATAAGACTGTACTCATCATCGGCGCGAGCAAGGGCATCGGCCGGTGCGCGGTCGATTGCGCGCTGGAGCGCGGTTGCGTGGTACGCGCGATGGCGCGCGGCGCCGACAGGATCGATCTCGAGCATGAACGGCTGGAGAAATTTCCCGGCGACGCGACCGATGCCGACGATGTGCGACGAGCGCTGGACGGCGTCGACGCGGTGATTCTTGCGATCGGCATGCCCGCCGGCCCCACCCGGCTCTTGCGGCCGGTCACCGTGTTCTCGCGCTCTACCGAGGTCCTGGTCGATGCGATGGAGGCCAATGGGCCGAAGCGCCTGGTCGCCGTGACCGGCTTCGGCGCTGGCGAGAGCCGCAGTGCGATGAACGCGGTCGAGGAACTGGGGCACCACATGCTGCTTGGCCGTGCTTACGCCGACAAGAGCGTGCAGGAAAAGATCGTCGAGCGCAGCAGTCTGGACTGGACCATCGTTCGTCCGACGATTCTGACGAATGGACGGGCAACCGGTAACTACAAGGTCCTGGTCGATCCAAAATCCTGGCGGAATGGTTTCATTTCCCGGGCCGACGTGGCGGAATTCCTGGTCGAGCGCGTACTTGACGGCAAGAACCTGCGCGAGGCCCCGGTGCTGACCGGTGCCTGTACTTCGTCATCCTGAACCGGCCGGCGTTCAGAGAACTCGCCGCGGTTTTAAAACCGGGTCCGAGTCGCATCGCCCACAGCCACCCGGTGCCTGCCAGCGGATAATCCCGGAAAACCGTTTCCGGGCAAGCTGAACGGAACAGCCGTGGCAGCCAGGCGGCTGGAAATTCGTTCACGAAATCGACCGCGGGCCCCGTCGGCCCGGCGTCGACACGATCATCTGGCTGCCGGGCCCGGCACGCCGATTTTGCCCTTTTTCGACCCGCATGCTACCCTCATCGCCGCTCGCAACCGGCTCCACGGCGATCGAGTTGGCCTTTGATCTCGATCACCAGACGCCACACAGCGACGCGAAAGTATTTCCGGAAAGGCCTGTGACGGGAAACGGGTGTTCCCGGGAAAGGGATTCGAGACATCAGAGGGAGCGACACCATGACTTCAGTTTCACCGCGGAGCAATGCCGTTGGCGCCGTATCGGGTGCCTGCAGGCGTCGTCAAACTTCAGGCTATGCAAGTACCCTGAACTGTGCGTGGCGGGCGGTCTTTATCCTGCTCGCGCTGTTTGTCGCAACCGGCGCTGCGGCGCAGACGAGCTGGACCGGGGCTGCGGCTGACAATAACTGGAGTTCACCCGCCAACTGGAACACAGGCACGGTGCCGAATGCTTCGACCGTCGATGTCGTACTGGGCGTTGACACCACGATCAACGTGGATGGCACGTTCACGGTCAGGGATCTCGATATTTCCGGGCCGGTCATGCTGCAGACCGGCACGATCGATCTGAGCGGTACCGCCACGCTGCAAGCTGACCCCGGCACCTTGCAGATTGCCACCACGATCTCGGGGGCCGGTAGCCTGGTCGTGGTGGGCGGCACCGTGATCCTGTCGGCGGCCAATACCTTCACCGGCAATGTGAGCATCGAGGCCGGCGAGCTGGCGATCACCGGGCCGGGCGGGCTGGGCGCAGGGGCGGTGTTCTTTTCCGGCGGCGGGCTGGTGGGCGAGGGCAGCTTCGCGCTGGCGCGTATGCTCAACATCACCGCGGGCAATACCGGGCGCGTCTCGGCCACCGCGGGGTCGGTGCTGACGCTGACCGGTTCGCTCGACCGGCTGGCGGGATCGACGCTGCGCATCGGCACGCCCGGCAACACCGGCACGGTGGTGGCGAGCAACGCCGTTCTGGGTTTTGGCGGGCAATCGGCGGTGGCGGTGGATGCGGGCACGCTGCGCATCGGCAATGTCAACGCGGCCTCAAGCCTGCTGGGCTTCGACGGGGTGAACGGGGTTTCCGGCGTCACGCTGGGCGCGGGCACGGTGCTGGATCTGAACGGCTTTGCGGTGGATGTGAACGGCCTGACCGGCACCGGCAAGGTGCGCACGGGCGCGGGTGTGGCCACGCTTGACCTTGACGGCGCGTCCAGTTTCGCGGGCGTGATCGAGGATGGCGCGGGCACGGTGAACCTGCTGAAGGATGACGCGACCACCACCACGCTGTCGGGCGACAGCACC
>JAVVFH010000364.1:0-2738 GCA_032250585.1 Lysobacterales bacterium | reverse complement strand
GCCATCCCTTGAATGGCGGAATCGGCCAGGAGTATGCTCGGACCGGCCAAATCGTAAAAAATCAAACCCGGTCCGTTAGGTTGGCAGCCCCGGCGTTACCCCGAACGCCCAGAGCATCACCGTGTAGGCCAGCACCGTGATCAGGACGATGACGGACACCGTGGTCCGCGGGTACTTCCAGATGCGCTCGACGAACCGGTTCAGGATGATTCTGAACAGGTCCCGGCCCGTAAAATCGGTCATCGCGCACCACCTTGCGTGGAGGGCGTATGGGTCTCGGGAATGGCAACGGTGAACAGCGTGCCGCCACCGGCGACGACGAATTCACCGTTGCCGAGGCTGGCGGCCGCGCGCAGATAGGTGCGCTGCTTGCCGCCCGTGTCGAGCGGATGCCAGGAAGTATCGCCCGAATGGTGATACAGGATGGTTGTATTATCGCCGATCGCCAGCAGGCGATCAGCGGACCCGGTGATGCCATAAAGCGGGGAACTGATGCCGCTGTCACTGAGCTGCCAGGACATCCCGCCGGTGTCCGTCGTCCAGATCATCCCGTCGAGACCGACGACCCAGCCCGTTGTCGGGCTGGGGAAGTGAGCGCTCTGCGGGTAAAAGCTGTCGGGCAGCGGAGTGGCCGGCTGCCAGTTCGCCCCGCTGTCGTCGCTGACCAGCACGGTACCAAACTCCCCGGTGACAAAACCGTGCCGTGCGTCGACGAACTGTATCGAAGTCAGGAACAGGTCTTCGTCCATTGACCAGTTCTCCCAGCTGGCTCCGGCATCGGCGGAATGCAAAATCGTACTGAAGCCGCCCGTCACCCAGATGACATTTGCCTGGTCGCAGGTCATTGCCTGCGGCTCGGTGGCTTCCGGCAGCGCCTGGCGCTGCCATTCGCCGCCGGCCTGCAGTGTCCACAGGCCGTCGGTTTTTTCGAGCGCGTGGAAATTGCCGTCCGGGCAGGCGACGACGTCGAGCAGGAATGGGTTGCCGGCCAGCCGTTTCCGCTGCCAGTCCGTGCCGCCGTCGCTCGACTGCACGACGACGCCCATTGCGCCCACCACAATCACCTGGTCCAGGTGGCGTGCGGCCGCCTGAAACAAATCGGCACGCTGTACGGGTTTTGCCTGCTGCGCTGCGACGGCTTCGAGGTCGAGCGGGGCTTCACAGCCGGCTGCCAGGAATGCCAGGAAGGCTAATGACAAGCTGATTGAAAAAGTATCGCGATCGTTATTGACCATGTCCGTTTCGTCTGTGCCCTTGTGCGGTTTGTCATCGCATCTATTTGATTTATGGATAAAGCTTCATCGAAATTATGCAAATGCTGTTTAGTTTCCTGTTTAAAATGAAGGCTAAATTCCGGTTAACATAGCCTATTGAAATTCATTGTCAATTGATTCATGTCATTTAAACACATGTATTGAGACCGTACTATCCGCGACGAAATTATCCGGGCTTTTGGCTGGTTTTTTCGGGTCCGTTCGAAAGTCTTGATAGCCACTCGCGCGGCGTGTATAACTCCCCCCATCGTGATTTTGTTACTGCATTGAAACCTTGGCCGGAAATCGCGCCGAGTGGAAAAATACATCGCTGCACCGGATATTCCCAATCCTCGAACAGACACTTGACGGCGAACCGTCGAGCATAGACGATTAGAGCGGCAACCCGGACTGGAGGACGCCCGTGTCATTGAGAAGCGTTAAAGAGTACTTTGCGCCCGGCAGCGCAAAGGAAGTGCTGGAGCTCCTGGAACGTTATGGGGAAGGGGCGCTGATCGTTGCCGGTGGGAGTTTCGTGCGCGGACTGGATGCGCGCGATCTGCTGGGCGACGTCGAGGCCATGGTCGACCTGCGGCAGTTGGGGCTCAATCAGATCAGTACCGATGCCGAGGGGCTGTCGCTCGGCGCGATGGTCACCTACGCCCAACTGCAGCTGCACGAAGAAATTCAAAACCAGGCCGTTTGGGGAGCCATCAAGGATGCGCTGACTTACCCGCCGCTGCAAATCCGCAATGTAGCCACGGTTGGTGGCAACATCGCCGCGGCCTGCCCTTACTTCGACATGCCGGTGGCAGCGCTGGCGCTGGACGGTCTGGTCGAGGCGTTCGGACCGGGTGGGGAGCGGACGATTGCGTTGCAGACCTTCTTCGCCGGGATGTTCGAAAATACATTGGAGTCGAACGAGTTCGTGACGGGCCTGCGCATGCCGGCGCATCCGGCGCGGTCCGCCAGCGCGTTCATCAAGCTCGAAACCAATGCCAACGACCTGGCCATCGTCAATGTCGGCGTGCGCGTCACGCTGGACGATGCCAATCGCTGCACCGAGGCGCGGGTCTTCATCGGCGGCGGGGGGGGTCTGACCCCGGCCCGGGCAGCTGCAGCGGAGAGCCTGCTGCAGGGCGAAGAAATTTCCGGGCAATTGCTGGACCGTGCCGGCGCGGCGGTGCAATCGGATTTGCAGTTGATGGCTGATCACCGGGCCTCGGCTGCCTATCGAATGGCGATGGCGAAAACCCTGACCGCGCGCGCCTTGCGCCGGGCCGTGGCACGCCTCAACTAGCGGGAAGTCAAACATGAAACAACGTGTCAACCTGGAGATCAACGGCGAGCAGCAGGAACTCGATGCGGCGCCCGGCAAAACACTGCTGCATGTGCTGCGTGAGCAACTCGGCCTGATCGGAACCAAGCGCGGCTGCGATTCAGGTGGTTGCGGCTGCTGCACGGTACACGTGGACGGTAAGGCCG
>JAVVFH010000363.1:0-2753 GCA_032250585.1 Lysobacterales bacterium | reverse complement strand
GTTGGCGATGTGCGCCCGGCGATGGCACATCACCGCGCCCCAGGCCGGCGAAGTCGCCGCCAGCGTCACCGAGTTCGCGGCGGTGCCGGTGGCCAGCGGCAGCACGCTGCACTCTGTTTCGAAAAGATTCGAAAACACCTGGTCGAGCCGCTGGCTCCAGGCGTCGTCGGCATACGCGGTCGCCATGCCCCGGTTGGCCCGGGCAATCGCCTCGATGATCAACGGATGGGCGGGCGCTTCGTTGTCGCTTTTGAAATTCATCGGCAAAACAGCCTTGGAAACAGTGAAATGATTTCCTGCTGAGCCAGGTTTTCAGTCCCGCCGCGGACGAAAAACCCGGAACCGCAGATTACGCAGATTCTCGCAGATTACTGGTAAGCCCCCCAATTTGCCACAGCCTGCCCGCAGCAAAAAGCAGTTATCAGAATCCGATGGCATTCTTCGTGTCCTTCGTGCCTTCTTCGTGCTCTTCGTGTCCTGCTTTTTTGGCGCTGCAAACCCAGGCTGATTTTACTAATGCAACCCGCGAACGATCCAGCAAAAACCGTCAAGGGGGCGGATCGCGGCCCATCAGGCGATCGAGGAATGCCTCGCGCTCGGACTCGGTGACGCGCGCCGGGCGCTCGAAGCGGACCGGAACGGCGGGCTGGTCGGGGTCGAGGCGAATGCCCCACAGCGGCCGCGAGCTGGCCGGGTCGATGGCGTAGCGAAGGTCGCCGACGAACACGGTCGCCCGGTCGTCGTAGGTGTAATAGCGAAACAGCCAGTCGTCGGAAAAGTGCCGGAACCGCGCCAGGTCGCGCTCGAGCCGGCTGTCGTCCGGCCATGCCCCGTTTCGCTTGTCATGACGATAATGGGGTACCGACGAGCCGCGCCAGACCAGTGCCTCGTGACCGGGCAGGATCCGGACGGCGACGATGTGCATGCGCTCGCCGTCGTCGACCAGCCCGCGCCACAGCACCAGGTTGGCGAACGACGGCTTGGCGACAACCCGGGCGGCCTCGATGCCGGCGTTCTCGGCCCAGTGGCCGACGATCTGTTCGGCGCGGTGCTGCTGCAGCGTGCCGACGGCCAGGTAGAAGATCGCCCACAGCGCCGCGATGCGCGCGCCCTTGCGGCTTTGCTTCCAGACCGCCAGACCGAGCAGGATCGCCAGCGGCACGGTGAACAGCGGATCGATGACGCTGATGATGTTCCAGGCAATGCGCTCGTCGCTGAACGGCCACAGCAAGCGCGTGCCGTAAGAGGTCATCGCGTCCAGCATGCCGTGCGAGGCCACCCCCAGCAGGCTCCAGGCGAATACCCGGGCGAATTTCACATCGGGCCGCCAGCGGCTGACCAGCGGCCAGGCCACCAGCGCCACGACCATCGCGGCGACCGGTATGAACGCCAGCGCATGGGTGAAGTGACGGTGGTATTCGATGGCCAGCAGGCTGTCGCTGGATGACCGTATGAGCACGTCCAGGTCGGGCGCCACGCCACCGGCAAAACCCACCGCGGCGGCCGGCCGAACATGCTTTCGGCGGGCGCCGGCCTGGGCGAACAGGCTGCCGAATACGCCCTGGGTAAACGGGTCCAATGTGCTGCTATCCTTGCTGCGATCAACGGAGTGTAAGCGATATGAACTACAGGACTTTCTTCACCCGCGCGATGGCTCTGGCCGCGGTCGTGGTGCTGGCCGGCTGCGCCGCGCGCACGGACTGTACGCAAGCGCTGGAACTGGCCGACGAGGCCGCGCGCGGTCAGCAGCCGCCGGGCGCCTGGATCGATCGGGTCGACGCCGCCTGCAGCGATGCGGCCATGGAACGGTGGACCAGCGGCGTGGCCGGGCAATGCGCGCCGGTGTTCGGGTTCCACGCCGCCCTGAGCGGTGCCGAACGGCCCGAAGCATGTGCCGGGGCCGGGTTCGACAGCGCCTGGAATCTCGGCGAGATGATTGCCGGGATGCGAAACGAGGTCGAGGAAATCGAGCGAAGGCTGGCGGACGATTCGATATCGCCCGAGACGCGCCGCGATCTCGAGCAGCGACGGATGGTCATCGGCCGCGACCTGCCGCAGATCGAGGCGCTGGCGCGCATGGACGGCTACCTGCCGCCGGCGGAAGTGCCCGACTCCGATTAGCTCGCTTGCACTCATCGGTTGGGGATGCTGAAGTGGGTTCCAGTGTCGGGGCGGTGAGGGCTTATTGGAGGCCTGGTTGCGGTCGGCATTCTTGCCCGGTGGCGGGCATCGTAACGTTGGCCGAAATGTCTCGCAGGAGCGGGCTCCCGGCCGCGATTCGTGCCGGGTTAATCGGCGCAGGATGCGCCTCCCACAGAAAAACCGGAATTACCCGGCACGCAGCCGGAAGCAGAAAGCCTCCGGGAGCCGGTTGCAGGAGTCCAGAAGCCGATAGAGCCACCCAACCCACTCTCACCACCCCAATCTGGAACCCTCTTCAGCATCCACCGACGATCACAACGACCTCGATCGAGACAGCCCCGCTCCGATAAAGATCGAAGCCGGAATCACGTCGTCACCCGCAGAGCATGCCGCACATGACGCTCGGGCAAGAAGATCTCCGGCCAATGCCGTGATCAAACACCTAACCCCCAGTCCGGTCAACCTGTAACGCAGCTCTCTGCCGCCTGTAACAAGCGCTTTTGCCTACTTTTGTCGCGACTGACAAAAGCAGGTCGCCAGCAAGCGCGAAGCGCGTGGCGAAACGGGTTTGAAGTTGAATTCAAAATGGCCGCCCGCACCCGGCCATGGTG
>JAVVFH010000362.1:0-2768 GCA_032250585.1 Lysobacterales bacterium | reverse complement strand
GCCCAGGTCGGCGATGCCGCGCATCAGCTCGTCCCGCAGGCCGAGGTCGTGAAACCGGGTCTGCCCTTCCTGGGGCGGCACCTGGAAGTCGTCCAGAGACCAGGTGTCGCGATCTGATGCTGCCCGGCGCGGGCGGGAGCGAAGCGCCGGCACCAGTCGGCGAAGGCCTCGGCGTTCAAATTGCCGACGTAGCTGAAATGCTCGTGGTCCTTGTCGGCCGGCATGAAGATCTCGTCGGATTGCCGCAACTGGTGGTGCAGCCAGCTGGTGCCGCATTTCTGTGCCCCGATGATCAGGAAATCCGGGGCCCGGCCGGGTTCCGTGGCATTCACGATTCCGCCTCCAGCAGGGCGCGCAGGCTGGCGGGCGAATCCCAGTGCTCGCCGCAGCAGTACCTCGGGATGCGCCAGCGATCCGCATCGGCGGTCACCGCCCGGCCGGCGGTGGTGAAGGCGGCGCGGATCGTCTGCTGGGAAGGAAAGTAGTTATCGACGAGGTAGGCACTGTACTTGCCGTCGGGGTAGGCGAACAGGCCGCTGGCGTGCTCCTCACCGACCACCTGGCGGATGAAGCGCTCGGCCTGGTCGATCTGCAGGGCGGCGTCCAGTGCGTTGTCGACGCGGCTGAAATCGTCCCGCGCATCCTGCGTATGGCAGACAAAAGGCAGGGTCGGGTGCAGGTGGTCCCAGCTGTGGTTGCCGATGTCCAGCAGGCCGCTCTCGGCCGCCTGCCGCCACCAGCGGTGGTGCCATTGGCCGCGCCCGGCGATGCAGCTTTGGTCCAGCAGCGCGGTGGCTACCGGCGAGGCAATCACGAAGCTGGTCGCACGGGCCGGTGCCGCCGGACGCCGCGCGGCGTTGAATTCGCGCAGGATCGTGTAAAAGCTCTTCAACGTGGGGATTCCCGGGTGAACGAAGTCGATGAAGTCGTGGTTGCAGCCGTCGTCGAAGCACAGCGCCGCCTTGCGGCCGGCCTCGAACCAGGCGCGGTCGCCGCCGAGCAGGCGCCCGGCCACTTCGCGCAGGCTGACGATTTCATAGCCGGCCTGGTGCAGGGTCTCGAGATCGCTGGCCAGCGCCATGTGGTCGTTCTCCGCGTAGCGCTCGCCCGGCGCGTGCAGCGAGTGATAGGTCAGAATCGGAATGCCGTTCATGTCGGAAGCCGTCGCTGCATGCCGCCGCTCAGTCGGCCCGGGTCACGCGCACGGGGCTGAGATGCGGCCAGGATTCGCCGGTGGCGGGCCAGGGTTTGTCGTACAGCGCTGCGTGGAGGTCGCGCGTCACGCGGTGGTTGGCGAAGGCGTGCGGCAGCGCCGGGTTCGGCACAGCCCAGCCGCTGGTCGCCACCCGCCCGAGCGTTGCGAAGTGGGTCCAGCCCTGGCTGTAGAATTCCTTCATGAACACCATGCGAACCTCGTGCCGGGTATCGGTCAGCTGCACCGTGTAGTGCCGTTTTACGGCCGGCGGGCCGGCCGCCAACAGCAGGAGCCCGGCACCGATTGCTGAAGCTGCGCGGCGCCGAGCATTGTCTGAAAATACCCTCGTCATATGATCAAAGTATGCTTTGCTGGGATTTTGTGAAAATTGTGTTATATTTTAATCTCAAGGGTGAACGAAAATGATCGATCAGCGGCAGGGGGGATTTTCGGGCCGCGACTGGCTTTTCTCCTGTGCTTTGACTATTTGGCATTGTACAGCCAGCGGAAAGTACTGGCAGGAAAAAGGGCCGGCAGGACACTCACCGCTTCGCGGTGCAGCACGCAGACAGGGATCAAACGGATTTTGAAAGTCGGCAGTTTTGGCGCCGTGACGATACTCACGGCTCCGTAAACCCGGGGGGCAGACTTTCAAATCATGGAATACGTTTATTACCTGATGACCACGTTCGCCGTCCTGGCGCTGTGCCTGGTGCCATTCTGCCGGGCGCGCCAGCGGCGAGCGGACGAGAGAAAGATGATCCTGGCGGAACGCGCGCGCGCGCGACGGCAACGGCTGGAGGCGCAGAAGCGGGCCGCAGCCGAAGCACCGTTGCCGGATCACAAGCAGATTCTGCAGCGCGAACTGTCCAAAGTGCCGACCCCCTGGGGCTGGCCCCGGCACGATGAATCCGGGGTGCCCGCGGGAAAGCACCCCGTCCGGTCCGGCCGCAGCCACGATCGGGGGGGTTCCGGTTCGCTGGCACGTTGGGCCGATAGCCTGCTGCGGGAAAAGCGAACCATCGACGATGGCGCTTATCGGCGGCGCCGGGAAACCGCGCTGCGCGCCCTGCTGGAAGACCGCTACGGCCGGCGGGTAGGGGCCACGGAGATCCCGTACCGCAAGGTCGCCGCGCCGCGATTGCGTGATCCCGCCGCACCCCATGACCAGATGGACAACTTCCCGAGCGGTAAAACGGATGAAATCATCGCGCGCATTCGCCGCAGCGAGTCCGGGCTAAAAACGGATCAGCAGGTCATTGAGCGCGCGGACCTGACCCGCGTGCGCAAGCCCTGGGGCTGGTAGCCTTTGTTTCGAGCGGGCGTCACCGGGTGCGGGTGCTCAGTATTTGCGCAGATTCTGTGCTATGTTTAGAGAATGATAAATACCACATCCATCTTTCTGCTCGTTGTGCTTTGCTTGGCCGTCGTCCTGTGGCTGCTCTTGCGATCAAAGCCGGACGACAAACGGGCCGGCGCATCAGGGTCCGGGAAAAAGGCTTCCCGCCGCGTCGCCCAGACTCCATCCTTGTCGGCAATCGGCGCCATCGCCGGTGTCCTGAGACGCGGATCG
>JAVVFH010000361.1:0-2813 GCA_032250585.1 Lysobacterales bacterium | reverse complement strand
CGAGCGTCGCCGGGGCGCGCGCCTGGAAGATGATGCCGAAAACCACCGCGTAGACGCCGAGCAGCATCAAGGGGTTGATCAGCAGCCAGAGCCATCCGGTCGAACTGCCGACGAACCGGCCGCGCAACTCGCGAATCAACAGTTCCAGAAACATCACGCATCCAGGCCAGGCCGAACGGCAGTATAAGCCGCATCAAGGCCCTTTTCGGCCCCGATTTACTGCTTGTCTGCGCGAATATCTTCGACCAGCTCGCGGGTCGGCTGATAACGATCCAGAATTTCTGCAACGCCATTGGGCTCAATGACCAGGTCGTGAGAATAAAATTCCCGCAGATGCTGATCCCAGACCCGATTCACATGGCGCTGGCGGGCGAGCTTTTTAAGCGTATCGGACACCTCGTCAAAACTCTGTTGCCGCGCCGGTGTCAGCGCATCGATCCTGACGATGTGCCAGCCATAGCCGGACTTGATCAGCTCGATCTGACCATCGGTCATCGACTCGATGCCCTTTTTAAAGCCCGATTCCAGGCGGCCCATCGGAGCATCTTCAAACCGGCCCTTGTTGCTTGTCACGCTCGGGTCTTGCGAGAACTCAAGCGCGTAGTCCTCGAGACTGGCGCCGGCCTTTATTTCTGCCAGCAACTCACGGGCGCGCTGCTCGACTTGCTCGTCGTTGTCGGAATCGCTTTGCAGCAGCAAGTGAGTGAAGCTGACCGTCGGCTCGGTTTGATAGTTAGCCTTTTCCTTCAGGTAAATCTCGCGCGCCTGCTGGGTATAGTCGTCCAGTTCGGTTTGTTCGGCAACCCGTTGGCGCTGCTTTTCAGACAGCCGCACCATGATCAGGTGGTAAAGCTCGGCCTGCACGGCCGGGTCCTCGAGAACGCCGTCGGCAATCGCGTCCTGGCCCAGCTTCCGGGTCAACAAGACATCGTTGAGCAATTCGGCGATCCTGCCGGGGTCACTGACCACACCGGCCCGATCGGCCTCGGGAATGGCCATCATCCGTCCGGCCAGACCCAGGTGGCCGAGTTCGGCGTCGCCGCGGGTCGCCAGCAACGGGCTTTCGAATTCGATCAGCAGGCTGCGCTCCAGTTCCTCGGCAAGCAGCGAGCCGCTCGCGAGCAATATGGACAATATCGTGAGTCTGAGCTTGGGCATTGAATGATTCCAACTTAAAAATGAGCGCGCCGCAAATATTGCGGCGCGCGTGGTCGAGACAAGATCGGAATGTTAGTCAACAAAAACATCAATCGTCGTGCCGCAACGAGAGTCGGGCGCGTTCGGCGGAATCACGCATTCCCATTCCAGCGGAGATGCGGTGGGGTCCGCGACGAACATGACGTTGAGATAATAATCGGTATTCGGATCGAGTTTGCAGGTAAAAGCACCATTCGTGTTGACTTCCCAGCGCAGACCTTCGTTGATAATTACCCTTCGGCAGTCTGGGTCGACCTGCGGGCCGAAATCACCCGGGCACTGGCTAATGGTGACGATTTTCTGGCCTACGTCAAGCGTTTGCGTGAACTGTGGATTATTGAAAACCACTCGTCCGGTCTGGTTAATTGACGCCGTTCCGGTATTGAAAAGGAGCGCAGCATACTGATCCCGGCGTACTTCGGTATTGCGATCGTTGCCCTGGGGGAACTCGCCGTTGAACGTCTGCTGCCAGGTACGTGTTTCGGTCGAGAGCTCAACCGAAGGCGCTCCCAGTGACCACAAGATGGCTGTATCGCGAGTCATCCCCGGTGGCGGAACCCGGCCCTCGTCGAGGCAGAACTGCGGCACATCGGGGCTTGGGTCGGATATGCTGAAAGGCACGCTGGACTGATCGCTGGTCGGACCGTTGACGCAATTGAGAAAAGCCGTGTAATCACCGGGATCGAGCGATCCGGTGCCAACCCCCTGACTGCCGCGCGGAAGCTTGGTGCTGTTGTCGTCCCAGGTTGTTGCCGTCACTGCAGCTCCACTGGAGTTTTCCAGCGTACCCGAGCACGACCAGGCGCCACGCGCATCCCAACTGAAATTCAGGTTGCTGCCTTGCGACACGGTTGGCGTCTCTACGCGAAAGCTGGTTCCGATCGCCACCTGGCAAGTGCCGGAGTTGCCATTGCCCTGGCAGGCCTCCCAGTCTTCGGTGCCCAACTCCGGCTGCGCCAGGATATCGCCATTCAACGGGGAAATCGTGACCGTCGATCCGGCGCTCAAAGAGATCGTGCGCGTGTTCAATTCGGAATCCGTCAACTTGAGATTCTGGGCCATCACCGATGGGATCGCCACAAACAGCAGCATCGACAGCGCGAGGTATTTTGATTGCACGGACCGTGCCAATGACGCGGTCAGGATGGAAGTCTTCATACGATTGGGAGAATCCTGTATTTATTCATTATATCGGGACGTGAATTGCCGGCTCGGAATTCGCTTCGCCATGCTGCCAGGAGCTTAAGTTGTAAGTTGCCGGCACGCTGTAATGCGAGTATAGGGCAAATCATATTTGCAAAGGTTCAAAAAGAATTAAAAAAAAAGGGCTACCGTAGTAGCCCCTTTTATTTTTCATCGATTCTTCAGTCGATGCGTCCGGAGGCCGAACGCATCGGAAAACCGAAGCTCCTGATTACGGAGCCACTGCAGCCTGCACGGTACGGCTACCGCGATGCTGGAAGGTACCGCCGTAGTTCGACAGCACGTTTCCACCGCCGATCTGGCCGTTGGAGAAGGTGTTAACCCAGAATCCAATCACCGGGAGGCCCAGGTACTGAACGTTCGCTGCACTGGGGCGCGTTCCGTGGAACGGCACAAGCGGATCAGCCGAGTTG
>JAVVFH010000360.1:0-2828 GCA_032250585.1 Lysobacterales bacterium | reverse complement strand
ACCTGCTGACTTAGTACTATAATATTATACAGTATCATGTGCAGCAGTTCCATTACATATCAATAGGATATCGATATTTTCGTTGGCCGACCGCAGCGCATCAAGTAGTTTCCGATTGCTTATGTTCAGCATGGCGTCAGCAAATTGTCAGTAAGATGCCCGTTCGTGACAAGGGAGCCAACCATGTTCCGGTACATCGCAGTCATCGTTCTGGTCTTTTTTTTCGCCACGGCCCGCGCGCAATCCGGCGTGCCTGACCCCTACATCAGCCAGGCCTATGTCAAGGGGGTCTACTGGAACCCGGACGAACTGCCGGGCTGGGGGTTTTTCATCGACATCCAGGAGCTGACGCTGTTCGGGGCGATTTACGGCTACGACGCCGGCGAGGCGACCTTCGTCACTCTGGAGGGCACGATGAGCACTTTTGATCCGTTGGTGTTCACCGGCGATGTATTTTTCATCAGCGACGGCGGCGCCACGGCCACCGATGTGGGCGATTTCAGCTGGAACGTGCGTGACTTCGAGGCTTCCCCGGCCGCGGAACTGACGCTGTCCTCCAACATCCTGCAGGCCGACGACCTGCTGCTGAAACGTTTCAGTTACACGGAAATCGACAAGGTCGACATGATTACCGGCGGCGACTGGAACATGTACCGGCGCGTTGCCGGCGCCAGCTTTGCCGACAGTTACTGGATCAAGGACCAGCGCTTCTTGGAGGACGGCATCATCTTTGCCGAGGTCGAGGACAACGGTGAACCCGGCACGATCGGTGACCTGGCGTACTTTCCGCCTGGGGATGGCGACCTGTTCAGCATGCTGCTGCCCTTTGACGCCGACACCGACATCTTTTATGTATTCATCGCCAGGGACAGCGACATGTTCGGCCGCTACTGGTTGCTGGGCATCGGCGAAGCGCCCACCGGCACCGGCAATTACTTCCAGGGCTCCGCCGACACCTTCCAGTCCACCGGCAAGGAAAGCACGGTGCAGGGCACGGAATCAGTACAGCTGTCACAGTCGGACGGTCCGGCCACCGGCTCGAGCGGCCGCGCGGCGCTCCAGGATCTTGAACAGCAGCAAAGCGCAACGTCCGTCGCGCAGCTGCCGCAGATGTTCCCGCCGGCCAGGGTCAACCGGGCTCACGCGCTGCTGTCCGGGCGCAAGGCGCGCTGACGCTGAAAAAGATAGGGCTATACGCGCGATCCTTTCGGGCCCAGCAAAAACCACAGGATCAGACCGATCACCGGCAGGATGAGGATCAGCACCACCCACAGGACCTTGGTGCCGGTGGAGGCGGAACTGCCGATGGTTTTGAGAATTGCCCATATATCCAGTATCAGGACGATCAAGCCCAGTACGCCTACTTCAATTCCCATCTCTTTATCTCCTGTCTGCCTTAAGGCGGTTAAAGCCATGCAGAAGCCGTGCCATCGCTGATCGGTTCAGATTGTCGCGGCTTCGGTCGTTTGTTGTGTAAACAATACAATACGAAACCTCAAAATTGCCAACGGCGCAACGCTGCAGGAAGACGGTACGCCTCGACTTCTTGCCACGGCGCTGGAATGTCGTTTCCGGTACGGTTTTTGCATAGAAAGCCTTGAGACCCTTCAAAGGAGTTAATGGCATGAATATCAGGAAACCCGAACCGAGATTTCTCATGGCGGCCCTCATTGCCACCTTGCTCGCCTGCGCTGCGCCGCTGGCAAGCGCTGATCAGCACAAGAAGGGCGAGACGATGGCCGGGCAAAGCGAGGACATGCAGCAGGCCGTGAAGGACGCCTGGCTCGACGGCAAGCTGGAAAGTGCTTACCTGTTCAACCGCCACCTGAACCCCTTCGACATCGATACCAAGGTCCGCGGGGGCACCGCCTACCTCAGCGGCGCGGTGGACTCGGATATCCTCAAGGACCTGGCCGAGGAAGTCGCGCTGGCAGTTGAGGGCATCGACAAGGTCGAAAACCAGCTGCTGGTCGACGAACAGGCCGCCAAGGCTGCAGGCAAGTCCGCCGAGTCCAAAGAAAAAGCCAATTGGCGGAAAGCGGTCGATAACGCCACGCTGACGGCGACAATCAAAACCAGTTTGCTGATGAATGAAAATACCAGCGGATTGGACATCAACGTCGACTCCAAGGACGGGGTGGTCACTCTGTCAGGCACTGTGGACTCCGCAGAGGAAGCGGACCTGGCCGAGCAGATAGCCGTCAACGCCGAAAACGCGAACAAAGTGAAAAACAAGCTGAAGGTCAAAAAAGAACAGTAAACAGCGAACGGAAAGCAGGATACTCAGCCGATCGCCTGGCCCGCCAGCAATTCGCGCAGGCGGGCCAGTTCCTCGGCCGAGACCACGCGCAGATAGCGCTCGCCGCCGATGATTTTTTCGGCGCCCGCGCGGCTCGCCGGGGCGCGCCGATACTCGCCTTGTGCCCGCAACCAGACCCCGGAATCGTCGACCACCCGCGGCAGGCCCGGGAAGACGGGCTCGAAATAGTAGCGCTCCAGCGGCGGCGGTGCAGCGCCGAGGAAACGGCAAACCGCTTCCACCGTGGTCACCGCCGACTCGCGTGAATCCGGCAGACCTTTCACGATGTGGATGT
Source organism: Lysobacterales bacterium (assembly GCA_032250585.1). GTDB lineage: Bacteria > Pseudomonadota > Gammaproteobacteria > Xanthomonadales > SZUA-36 > JAVVFH01. The sequence continues at coordinate 234 of JAVVFH010000360.1, read as the reverse complement.
TTTCCGCCGGATAGGCGTCCAGCCAGTTGGCGAGGTGCACCCGGAACAGGCTCATGTCGACGATGCCGAGCGGCAAATCGGAGTCGAGTATCGAATCGTTCGGCGTGATCGCGCCGTGGCGGATGTGGTGCAGGTAGGCCGACACACTGCGTTCCACCGGGTCGCGCAGCATCAGGATCAGCTTGAGAGCCGGGCCGCAAAAGCGCCGTACGCTGCGCGGAATGTCGGGGTTGA
>JAVVFH010000035.1:0-20189 GCA_032250585.1 Lysobacterales bacterium | reverse complement strand
CTGCGCGGACGGATGGAATCCGTCCGCGGAAAGCTGTAGCCTTTGGCCGAAGGCCTTGGCCGCCAGAACCGCTCCGCTGCCGGCTGCGGAGAATGCGCAAGGAAAGGCCTCTGAACCAGGGAGAGCAGGCGCATGAGCGATACACCGTCACCGATGCGGCCCACCGTCGAAGCCCGACCTGAAGACGTCGCGTCGCCCGACGCCATCATCGCGGCGCTGTACGACTGTATTTCAGGTCCCGCCGGTTCACGCAACTGGGCGCGGCTGAAAACTCTGTATTTGCCCGAGGCTCGTCTGATCCCGGTCGGCAAACGCATGCACCGTGATGCCGACTTCAGCGTGCTGACCCTCGCGCAGTGGATCGAGGATGCCCGGCCGTACATGGCGGAAAACGATTTCTACGAAAAGGAAGTCATGCGACACAGCGATCGCTTCGGCCGAATTATCCAGGCCTTCAGTACCTACGAGACCCGCAAGGAACCAAAAGACGAAGCGATCGCCCGCGGCATCAACAGCATCCAACTGGTTGAAAACGAAGGGCGCTGGTGGATCGCCTCGGTCATCTGGGACAACGAAAGCAAGGAGAATCCGATTCCCGGCGAGTTCACGCCCTACCTTTGGTAAGTGAAGACCCTGTGGGAGCGCCTGCTTTGTGGAGGCGATTGCTTTTTGTGGGAGCGGCTTCAGCCGCGATTGGGTGGCTTTTGCGGAGAACAGATCGCGGCCGAATCCGCTCTTACAGGGCCGCTTAGCCAATCCTGCGGCGTGAGAAAATCGTACAACCGCGCTTCCTCGGATCCGGGCTCGGGCCGCCAGTTATAACGCCATGAAACCAGCGGCGGCAGCGACATCAGGATCGATTCGGTGCGGCCCCCGGACTGCAGACCGAACAGGGTGCCGCGATCGTATACCAGGTTGAATTCCACGTAACGGCCGCGCCGGTATAGCTGGAACTGCCGCTGGCGGTCGGACCACGCCTGTTCGCGGCGGCGGCGGACGATGGGCCGGTAGGCATCGAGATAGCTGTCACCGACAGCGCGCAGAAACGCAAAGCAACGCTCGAAACCCCATTCGTTGAGGTCGTCGAAAAACAGGCCTCCGACGCCCCGGGTCTCCTCGCGGTGTTTGAGATAAAAATAGCGGTCACACCATTCTTTAAAGCGGGGATAAACGTCTGCGCCGAAAGGCTCGCAGGCGGCCCGGGCGACTTCATGCCAGGCGATCACGTCCTCGCGAATCGGGTAATAGGGCGTCAGGTCGTAACCGCCGCCGAACCACCAGACCGGTGGTCCTTCCTCCTTCTCAGCGATAAAGAACCGCAGATTCGCGTGACTGGTCGGCACGTAGGGATTTTTGGGATGTATCACCAGGGAAACACCCAGCGCTTCGAAACTGTGACCGGCGAGTTCCGGCCGCGCCGCGCTGGCCGAAGGCGGCAGGCGGCTGCCGGTGACGTGCGAAAAATTTACGCCGGCCTGCTCGAAGACGGTGCCTTCCCGCAATACACGGGTGCGCCCGCCGCCGCCGAGGGTCTCTTCGTCGCGCGCAGCGTGCTCACGCGACCAGGCGTCTTCGACGAACACTGCCCCGCCGTCCTCTTCCTGCAAGGCCGCACAGATACGATCCTGCAACCCAAGCAGGTACGCCTTGACCTGCGCCGCCGATACCTCTTGCTCGCGTGTCATGTCAGCCCTTCCTGGCGATCCGGCCGCTGGCGAGATCGCGTATTTCACTGGGTTTGCCCGATGTGCCCAGCGAGCCCTCCACGATGCCTTCGATCGCGTTGCCGAAATACGCCTCGACCTCCGCGGGCGTGCGGGCCGGGGCCTGCGAGCGGGGATTGGCGCTGGTGGAAACGAGGGCGCCACCGAACCGGGCGCAGAGTTCCCCGGCCACCGCGTGCGCGGTCACCCGCAAGGCGATGGTCGGGTGATCCCCGGCCAGCCAGTCCGGCGTACCCGGGCCGCGCGGAAACAGCCAGGTCACCGGGCCAGGCCAAACGGCCATCGCGCGCTGCAGCCACCGGTCCGGCACTTTGGCGACATAGGGAGCAAAGCGCTCGAAACGATCGGCAATCAGGATCAGGCCAGCCTCGACCGGTCGCGATTTCAGCCGCAGGATACGCCGCACCGAGGCCTCGTTTCCCGGGTCACAGCCGAGCCCGTACACCGCTTCGGTCGGGTAGGCGATCACCGCGCCGTCGCGCAGTTTCTGTGCCGCTTTTTCAATCATCAGCAGATTGTCTTTCAGCATAGGGGTCGGACCGGACAGTGATGTCACGAATGAACGCGGATTCGCGCTCGATTATGCCATTTTGCCCTGCTGCTGCGCGATCCGGGACGGCACCCCGCGTGAAAAAATCCTGTAGGATGGTGTAAATCGAGGCTGAAGCCAATCCCGCGGGCTGGCAGGCGCGCCGGCAACCGTCGTGGGGGCGGCTTCAGTCGCGATTCCCCGTCAGGCCGATTCTTCCACTGTGAGAAATTCAGCCGCGATTGCCTTCAGGCTGATTCTCTCTTCGAGACACGCTTCCTGGATCCTTTTTTCGCAGTCTTTTTCTTCGTGGCCTTTTTCTTCGCGGCCTTCTTTTTCACCGCTTTCTTGCCCGATGCTTTCTTTTTCGAGTTCTTTTTGCTGGCGGCCTTCTTGCGGCTGCGTTTGTCCGGAGCGGCGTCCAGCAGCACCTGACATTCTTCGAGCGTCATTGTCTCAGGCTCTCGCTCCTTGGGCATGCGGGCATTCTTTTCGCCATCGGTGATGAACGGACCCCAGCGACCTTTCAAAATCTGGATGTCCGTGCCCTCGAAGGTCCTGAGAATGCGATCCAGGTCGGCCTGTTTCTTGGCCGCGATCACTTCCAGTGCCTGCGACAGGTCTACCGTGTGCGGGTCCGCATCCTTGAGCGAAACGAATTTATTGCCGTAGCGGATAAAGGGCCCGAAGCGCCCGATGCCGGCGGACACCACTTCGCCGTCAGGCGTGAAACCCAGTTCGCGGGGCAGTTTGAACAGTTCGAGCGCTGCTTCCAGCGTGATGGTCTCCAGCCGCTGCCCGGGCCTGAGGCCGGCGAACTTCGGCTTGTCCTCGTCATCAGCCGTGCCGATCTGGGCGTGCGGGCCGTAGCGACCCAGCCGCACCGAGACCTCCTTGCCGGTCTTCGGGTCAGTGCCCAGCACCCGCGTTAACTTGGCCTCTTGCCGGCTGACGGATTCTTCTTTCTCCCGGACCCGTTCGATAAACGGTTTCCAGAACTGCTCCAGCGGCGGAATCCAGTCGATTTCGCCGCGGGAAATCTCGTCCAGAGTATCTTCCATCCGGGCCGTGAACTCGTAATCCACATAGGGCTGGAAATGGTTTTGCAGAAAACGCGCCACCACCCGGCCGGTATCGGTGGGAACGAAGCGCCGCCGGTCGAGTTCAACGTACTTGCGGCGCACCAGTGTCTGGATGATACTCGCATAGGTCGACGGGCGGCCGATGCCGAACTCTTCCAAAGCCTTGACCAGGCTGGCCTCGGAGTAACGCGGCGGCGGCTCGGTGAAATGCTGCTCGGCGCGGATGTCCTCGACCTTGACCACGTCGCCTTCGTTCATATCCGGCAGACGGCTTTCGCGCTCTTCCTTGCCCTGTGGCTGCGACTCCTCGTAGACCTGCAGGAAGCCCGGAAACGCGATCACCGAACCGTTGGCGCGGAAAGTCGCGGCCGGGCCGCAGTCGAACTCAACCTGCACCATGTCGATCAGCGCGGGTTTCATCTGGCAGGCCATCGTACGGCGCCAGATCAGTTCGTAAAGGCGGAACTGGTCCTCGGAAAGCTTCGATTTCACCTTTTCCGGGTCCAGCGCCGCGGAGGTTGGCCTGATCGCCTCGTGCGCTTCCTGCGCGTTCTTCGACTTGGTCTTGTAAAAATTGGGCTTGCCGGGCAGGAATTTCGGGCCGTAGCGGCTCTCGATTTCGCGACGAAGGTCCGCCAGGGCATCGTTGGACAGATTCACCGAATCGGTTCTCATGTAGGTGATCAAACCCTGGCTGATGCCGTTGATTTTCACGCCTTCATAAAGCGCCTGGGCGGTGCGCATGGTCCGTTGGGCCGTGAAGCGCAGCTTGCGGGACGCGTCCTGCTGCAGGGTAGAGGTAATGAACGGCGGCGCCGGCCGCCGCTTGCGCTGCGAGCGGGTGATGCGGTCGACCCGCAGACTGCCGCCGGATTCTTTCAGCAGGCGTTCGCGCACCGCATGCGCCTGCTCACCGTTGTTGATGTCGAACTGCTTCAGCCGCTGGTCGTCCCAGCGCACCAGGCGGGAGACAAATTCGCTGCCGGCGAAATCCATGTCGGCTTCGATCGTCCAGTATTCCTCGGAATCAAAGGCCTCGATCTCCTGCTCGCGCTCCACGATCAATCGCAGCGCGGGGCTCTGGACACGGCCCGCCGACAGGCCGGTCTGGATTTTTTTCCACAGCAGGGGCGACAGGTTGAAGCCGACCAGATGATCCAGCGCGCGGCGCGCCTGCTGGGCGTTGACGAGGTCCATCGAAAGCTCGCGCGGATGGGCGACGGCTTCCTTGATCGCGCGCTCGGTGATTTCGGAAAACTCCACGCGGTAAAACGGGATTTTATCGGTCAGACCCTCCTGCCGCAGGATCTCGTAGATGTGCCAGGAAATGGCTTCGCCTTCACGATCGAGATCGGTCGCGAGGTAGACCGCCTCGGCCTTGCGCGCGGATTTTATAATGCGGTTGACGTGTTTCTCGCTGCCCTCGTTCAGCTCGTAGGTCATGGCAAAACCGTTTTCGGGATCGACCGCACCATCCCGGGAGGGCAGATCCCGGACATGACCATAGGATGCCAGCACCTCGAAATCCGGCCCGAGGTACCGGTTGATGGTGGCAGACTTGGCCGGTGATTCCACGATCAGTAATTTAATGGTTCCGTCCTCACTTTTTTCAATCAAAAAGGCGCTATGCGACAGGGGTCGCCTGGACAACGGGGGGATCATTTGCAACAAACAGGGGTCCTGGAATCCAGGAAACTGGGCCCGGCAGCCGTATTCGCCACCGACCGGGATCAACCCTCTCCCGCTTCTTTTTATCGCCTCGAACGCGGCTTCTGGACCGCGCTCCCTAACTATTAATGGCGGTAGTCCTGCTCCGTGTCAAACATCAGGTCTTCCATCCAGGCGTAATTGGCTTCCTGGCCAGGCTGGTTGAACAGGACCATCAATACGACCCACTTGACGTCTTCGAGCGTAATTTCATCGCACTCCAATGCCATCAGACGATCGAGCACGACTTCGCGACGCTGGACGTCGAGAATCCCGACGTTCGACAGATACATCAGGAAATCGCGGCAGTCCGTATCCAGGCGGTCCGTTTCGGACTCGATGAAAATGCGGATCGGCTGCTCGGACTGCATTTTGAATTCCGGCTGATAGCGCTGCTCCGCCAGCTCATCGAGCCAGGCAAACGCTTTTTCGATCTCACGATTGGTGAACCCGGCCTCGTGCAGATTCTCTTCCATCGATGCGCGATCGGGTTCTTCGTCCGGCTCATCGTAAAAGTAGTTCTCGAACAGGTACATCAGCACGTCGAGCACGTTTTCCTTCATTATCGACCTCATTTTTTCCGGCTCCAGGCGCCACCTTGGTGGGCCTCGACCTTTCCTCTCAGCTCCAGCATTAGCAGCATGGCTGACACGGCACGTGCCGTCAATCCACTTTGCTCGATGATGGCGTCGACCGGGCGCGGATCGAAACCCAGGCAGGACCAGAGCCGGCGGTAGTCCGGATCATCGTCGACGTGGGGGTCGACAGCGGCCGAGTCAAGTGCTTCCGGGTTTACGGACTGTTCGGGCCGTTCAGCCGGCTTCAGGAGTTCGCTGCTCAGTTCAGCGGCGAGTTGACCTGCCAGCGGCGCCAGTTCTGTCATGATGTCGGCCACATTCTCGACCAGGCGGGCGCCGTCGCGGATCAGCCGATGGCAGCCTTTCGACATCGGGTTGTGAATGGAGCCGGGCAGTGCGAACACCTCGCGGCCCTGGTTGCCGGCCAGCCGCGCCGTGATCAGAGTACCGCTGCGCAGGCCCGCCTCAATGACGAGCACGCCCAGGCTGAGGCCTGAAATGATCCGATTGCGGGAGGGAAAATGGGCACGTTTGGCGCCGGTACCCGGCGGCAGCTCCGAAACCAGCACGCCGCGTTCGCGGATGCGCCCGGCAAGCGCGTAGCTGCTGGCGGGATAGACGCGGTCGAGCCCGGTACCGGTCACCGCCACCGTGAAGCCACCGGCGTCGAGGGCCGCCGCGTGGGCGATCGAATCGATACCGCTCGCGAGCCCGCTGGTGATGGTCATGCCCTGACGCACGAGTTCCGAGGCGAAATCGCGGGCATTTTCCTTACCGCCGGCCGTGGGGTTGCGGCTGCCGATGACCGCCAGCTGCGGGCGCCACAGCTGGTCCGCATCGCCGTCGACGAACACAGCCGGCGGCGGCGATGAAATGTTTCGCAGTAAAGGAGGATAGCGTTCGTCGTCCCAGGTCAGAAGATCATGGCCCGGTTGTGAAAGCCACTCGAGATCGCTTTCCAGCTGACGCTGGTCGGGATTACGGAAAGTCGCGACGGCCTCGTCACGCAGGCCCGCCGCGCGCAAGGCGGCCTGCGAACTGCCGGCCAGCGTATCGATGCCCCCGGGCCGTTCGGCCAGCGCGATGAGACGCGCGCCCCCCAGCTGGGGGGCGCGCAGTGCAATCAGCCAACTCTTGTGCTTCGTGGCAGAAACCTCCTGGTTGTCTGCACGCGAAGTTTCACCTGCAGAGTTTACATTCGCTCGTCGGGATGCCGCAGCACGTCGTGCTCCTTCACCGGCCGGGAGCCGCTCATGACCATGCCGTAACTGATGTCCGAAAAGGTACGAAACACCATCACAAGCCCGTCATAGATTGCGGGCAGACGGACTTCCGAATCCTTGGCAAAACTGCCGTAGCGATAAGCGACACGGTCGTCCACCACCAGGCCCTTGCGGAACGCCGAAAACACATGTCCGGCCTGGATACCCTGCCTGCTGCCGCCGCTAATGGCGACAATCTGGAAGTTGCCGACTCCGGCGCGCTGACCGGAGGTAGCGAGAATCCGCAGATCCGCCGGCACCTGGTCCATTGCATGGGGGAAGAACGTACTCTCGTAACCCGGGTCCGTTGCAGGCAGTATATAGTCTCCCGGTTTGACTTCCGTACGATCCCGGAGGATATCGAGGACAGAAATCTCCCCGACCTGCGCGACCCGGACCCGACTGACTTCGGTCAACTCGTAGCCGACCGGATTTTTCGGGCGCCGGTTCCAGGGACTGACCGTATTGTGCACATTTTCCTGGCCATCCCACACATTGGGAACCTGTTTCCAGTGCTCTTTGGGCCGCACTCGCCGTATCTCGGCGTCGTCGCTGACGCGGTCATAGATGTTGGTCAAACGGGCCACGATGAACTCTTCACCGACCTCCGCATTCAGGCCGCGCACATAGCTTTGGTCGCTGTAGGTCGCGTTCAGACGGTCGTCGTAATTGGCGATTACGTAAGGCAGACCTTCGAACTGGGCGGGCGTTAGGATCTGCAGGTTACGGACAAAGGGCTCGATGACCTTGAACGGCACTGCGTCGATCGCGTCATCACGTTCGAGCACGCGCACCGCCGGGCTGAGCTTGACCGTTTCCACGTCGCCGCGCCGCAGCCTCAGCTGCGGCACGCCATCCACGTAAACCAGCGAAACGACGTCGCCGGGATAAATAAGATGTGGGTTCTCGATTTGTGGGTTGGCATGCCAAATCGCCGGCCACTGCCAGGGTTTGTCCAGGAATCGCCCGGAAATATCCCACAGCGTATCGCCTTTCACCACCACGTATTCGTCAGGGTGGTCGGAGCGCATGGACACATCCTGTGCCATGACGGCCCCCGTCAGCATTGCCGCAAAGGTGAGGTGAATGAGTCTTCTGATCACGTTCCTTCCTCTCTAGTAGGCATCCAGCCATCTGTCAGATGCGGTCAGTAAATACTCTGGCGAACCATAGCCGCCGTTAGCTATCATAATAAAAGTTTAGTCAAACTTCATCCGAATTGTTTTTAGCGCGTGTAAATATATGGCCAAATTAGAGATTCTTGAGTTTCCCGACAGTCGTTTACGAACGGTCGCCAAACCGGTGGACCGCTTCGACGGAGACCTTTCGCAACTGATCGACGACATGCTCGAAACCATGTATGCGGCCGATGGCATCGGCCTGGCCGCGACGCAGGTCAATATTCACCGGCGCGTGCTGGTGCTCGATGTCAGCCCGGCACAGGACGGGCCGCGGGTGTATGTCAACCCGGAGATCCGTTCGGCGGAAGGCTCGGAAACCTGTGAGGAGGGCTGCCTGTCGGTACCCGGCGTCTACGCGGAAGTAAGCCGCGCGGAGAAGATTCGCGTCTTTGCGCTCGACCGCGACGGCAAGGCTTTCGAAGAGACCCTCGAGGGCATGCACGCCGTCTGTCTGCAGCACGAAATCGACCATCTCGACGGCAAAGTGTTCGTCGATTACCTGTCGCCGCTCAAGCAACGGATCGTGATCAAAAAGCTCCAGAAGCAGCGCAAACTCGCCGTCAGGAAACCGGAGCCGGCCGTTCTTTAGCCCGGCCGCCCCCAGTGCAACGAGCCAAATCCCTTCGCATCCTGTTCGCAGGCACGCCCGATTTCGCCGTGCCAGCTTTGCGGCGGTTGATCGATTCGGGTTATCCGCCGCTGGCGGTACTGACGCAGCCGGATCGTCCGGCCGGCCGCGGCAGGCAGTTGCAGCCGAGCCCGGTCAAGCGGGCTGCGTTGGAGGCCGGCATCGAGGTACACCAACCGGCGACGCTGCGAGACCCCGCGGTGCAGGAATGGATTTACGAAATGCAGGCCGATCTGCTCATTGTCGTCGCCTATGGGCTGATCATTCCCGAGGCGGTGCTGACCTTGCCCACGCATGGCTGCTGGAACATCCACGCCTCCCTGTTGCCGCGCTGGCGTGGCGCGGCACCCATTCAGCGAGCGATCGAAGCCGGCGACCGCGACAGCGGTATATGCATTATGCAAATGGATGCGGGTCTCGACACGGGCCCGGTTTTGCACTGCGTCAGGGTCGCCCTGACGGGTGAGGAAAACGCCGCGGAACTGCACGACCGACTGGCGGCCCTGGGCGCCGAAGCCCTGCTCGACTGCCTGCGGCGACTGACCGCCGGCCAGCCCTTGCTCGCCGTTCCTCAACCGCAGAAGGACATCGTCTATGCCCGTAAACTGGACAAGAAAGAAGCCCAACTCGACTGGTCCGAGCCGGCCCGGGTACTCGAACGGCGAATTCGCGCTTTCAACCCGTGGCCGGTCGCCTGGTGCGAGGTGGCGGGAGAACGGACCCGTGTGTGGCGTGCCCGCGTCGTTCCCGGGAAACACGACCGGCCGCCCGGCACCGTGCTGAACGCCGGTCCCCGCGGAATCGAGGTGGCGACCGGCGCGGGCATTTTGCGCCTCGAGGAACTGCAGCGGCCGGGCAAGCGCCGGATGAGCGCGGCCGATTACCTGAACGCTGTCGAACTGCCCGCCACGCTGGACGGCAAACCATGATCACCGGAGAGAGCGCAAAGGGCGGTGCCAAACGAAGCACCAATGCCCGCCTCATCGCGCTGGCGATGATCGCCAGTGTTCTGGACCAGGGCCGCAGCCTGGCCGATTTCGAAGCGCCGGACGCGGCAGAAGGGCGGAGCGTCGCTTACGCGCGACACATCGCGTACGGCGTATTGCGCTGGCTGAACGCCCTGGAATGGCTGGCAGGCGCGTTGCTGCAGCGACCGCTGAAGCAACGCGATCGCGACCTCCAGCGCCTGATCCTGATCGGGCTGTACCAACTCTGGAAAGACGGATCGCCGCCTCATGCCGCCATTCACGAAGCCGTCGAGGGTGCACGCCAACTCGACAAAGCCTGGGCGACAGGTATGGTCAACGCGGTGCTGCGGCGCTTTCAGCGCGAACAGAATGATTGCCTGGAGCGTCTGGAACGGCAAACCGAGAGCTGGGCGCACCCGGCCTGGCTGCTGGACCGACTTCAAGGTGACTGGCCTCAGGACTGGCAGGCGCTGGTCAATGCCAACAACCGGGCGGCTCCGCTGTGGCTGCGCATGAATGGTGCATTCGCTCCGCAGGAAACCATCGCCCTGCTCGAAGCAGGCGGCTTTACCACCGGCCGGCACCCTTTTGCCCCGGACGCGCTGAAAGTAACGCCGGCCGCTGCCGTGCAGGATCTGCCCGGTTTTGCGGAAGGAAGGTTTTCGGTCCAGGACCCCGCCGCCCAATTGGCCGTCGATGTGCTGGCCCCGGCAGGCGGCGAGCGCGTGCTCGATGCCTGCGCCGCGCCCGGCGGCAAAAGCGGCCACATTCTCGAACGCAGTGGGGGCGTGATTCTGACCGCACTGGACCTCAAGCCGGCTCGGCTCGAGCGCGTGGCTGATAACCTGCGCCGACTCCGCTGCGCCGGGCGCGAGAATCTCCGCCTGCTGGCGGCCGACGCCGCACAGCCGGACCAATGGTGGGACGGGGAGCCCTTCGCGCGCATCCTGCTCGACGCGCCCTGCACCGCGACCGGCGTGATTCGCCGGCACCCGGAAATCAAGTGGCTGCGCACCCAGGAGCAGTTGCAGGCAGGCGTTGCCCTGCAGCGCTCGCTGCTGCTGCAACTCTGGCCGCTGCTGGAACCGGGGGGTATGCTGGTGTACGCCACCTGCTCGGTGTTGCGCGATGAAAATGAACGGCAGATGGAGTGGTTCCTCGGACGCCAGGCCGACGCCGAACTCGTACCTGTCGATGGCGACTGGGGTCGCGACACGGGACACGGACGCCAGATTCTTCCGGGCGAACAGGAGATGGACGGTTTTTTCTATGCCCGCTTACGCAAGAGGTCTTGACCGGCTTCGCCCGGCACTGCTGGCGGCTCTGCTACCGCTCGCCGCCTGCGCCGACCGAGGCGCCGAGCGTTTCGAGCTGACCGGCGTCGCGGCGACCTGGACAAATGGTCAGTTGCGCGCCCGCTGCGAGCAACGCCTGACCCTGAGCAGGGAAGCCCGGGACGCGCTGCACCACGGCGTGCCCCTGACCCTGGAAATAGAGCTGATCCTGCGCGACAGCGAGAACCGGACCCGGGTCGGCGGCAGCAGCGCCAGCTACGAAGTCCACTATTTACCGCTCAGCAAGCACTACCGTCTTTCGTACCCGGCCACTGGCACCGTCAAGACCTTCCCGCGACTGCGACACGTGCTGGCCGAACTGTCGCGCGTCGAGATTTCGCTTGAAACCGGCCCACTGCCTGGCGGCGAATACCAACTGCTGGCGCGCAGCCGCCTCGACAAGAGCAGCATGCCGCCGCCGATGCGGCTGCCGGCCCTGCTGTCACGGGCCTGGCGGCATGACTCCAATTGGTCGACCTGGCCGCTGGAAATCGCGCCGGATGCCTGAGCGCAAGCCGCCACGGCCCAGCGGCGCGAAGCGCAAAGCCCGGCTGCAACGCCTGGTGTTCCGCACGCTGCCGCTGGTCGCCGTGCTGGCGATGCTGCTGGTGTCGCTGCTGCTGGTCAGCGGCGCTCAGCGGGACAGCAGCACCGACATTTCGTTGCTGGAAGACCATTATTTCTGGGTGCTGGCCGTGACCGCCGTCGCTCTGCTCGTGCTGCTATGGAGCATCGCTGACCGCCTGTTCACGCTGGTCAGGAATGTCCGCACGGGGGTGCCTGGCGCCCTGCTGGCGGCCCGCTGGGTCCGTAATTTCCTGGCCCTGTCGCTGCCACCGGCGCTGATCGTCTACTTTTTTTCGGCCTGGTTTCTGTCCAGCAGCATCGACAGCTGGTTCGACGTCCGTGTGGAATCGGCGCTGGCGGACTCTCTGGAACTCGGCCAGACTTTTCTCGATACGCGGACACTGGAAGTGCGCAACCAGCTGCGCAACACGGCGGCGGAATTGTCGATACTGCAGGAAAACGGGGAACTGCTGCGCCGTGCGCTGCTCGGGCGCGTACGCAGCAGCGGCCCGCTGGAACTGAGCGTGCTGGAGACCGACAGTACCCTGGTAGCGACGGCGAACATAAACGCCCTGACCGCTCTGCCCGATCGACCCGGAGACTTCGCCCTGCTGCAGGCCACGGAGCGCGGCGAGTATGCCGCCGCCGAGCCGACGCCGGACGGTGGCCTGCAGATTCGCGTCATCCAGCTGATGCCGCCACCCTACCCGGGCGCCTCGGCCCGCTTCCTGCAAGCTATCTATCCTTTGCCAGCGGAGATCACGAGCCTGGCCGGGTCCGTCGAGCAGGAGTATCACCGCTACCAGAACGTCAGTTACCTGAGGAACTCGCTGAAGCAAAGTTTCCTGTTGATCCTGTCGCTGGTACTGCTGCTGACCGTGCTGCTGGCGATCCTGGCCGCCCTCAACGCGGCGCGCCGCCTGGTCTCGCCGCTGTCGCGACTTTCCAGCGCGACACGGGAAGTGGCGGCCGGTGACTACAGCCGCTTCGTGGAGGCTGGAAAACGCGATGAGATCGGTTTTTTGGTCGAGTCGTTCAATGAAATGACGCGCGCGCTGAAAGCGGCCAGCCAGCAGGCGGAAAAAAGCCGGGCCGAACTCCAGGCACAGGGCGACTACCTCGAAACGGTGCTGGGCAACCTGTCCTCCGGCGTGCTGACGCTGGATGCTGCCGGCCGCATCATCACCGCCAACGCAGCCTGCCGTCAGATACTGGGTCTGCCGGACGAATCCGGTGGCGGCCTGGGCGGCGACGCACCGGAGCGTTCGTCGCTGAACCGGCTCGTGACGACGGCACCTTTTCTCGGTCCGTTCGTCGAGTCGATCGAGCACCAGGCGGCGCGCGGCAAGAGCGAGTGGCAACAGGAAATTCGGATCGAACGGAGCAGCGGCCCGCTGGTTTTGCTGATGCGCGGTTCGCGCCTGCCCATCGCCAGCTTGCCGGACGGGGAGACCGGCCACGGCCAGGTGGTCGTGTTCGATGACGTCACGATTCTGAACCAGGCACAGCGGGAAGCCGCCTGGGCCGAGGTCGCCCGCAGGCTGGCACACGAAGTGCGTAATCCGCTGACCCCTATCCGGCTGGCCGCAGAGCGTTTGCGCATGAAGCTCGCCGATAAGCTGGACACGGCCGATGGCGCCTTGCTGAACAAGGCCTCCGACACGATCGTCGCGCAGGTGGAAGCCTTGCGCAAACTGGTGGATGCCTTCGGTGACTACGCGCAGGAGCCGGCTCTCAGCCGACGAGCGCTCCAACTGGATGAACTGATCGCCGATGTGGTGGCGCTGTACCAGCAGGGCGACACCGCACTGCGCTTCGAACTCGACCTGTGTCCCGGTCCGGCGGGGCTGGCAGCCGACAGCGGCCGGCTGCGGCAAATGCTCCACAACCTGATCCGGAACGCCAAGGAAGCCAAGCCCGGGCAAGCGGTGTCCGTCCGCATTCAAACCCGGGTTGTACAGCGCGCTTCGCAACCCTGGCTACAACTGTCGGTGCGCGATGACGGCCCCGGCTTCCCCGCTTTGGTCCTGGACAAGCCGTTCGAGCCTTACGTAACGAACAAACCGCGCGGCAGCGGGCTCGGGCTCGCTATCTGCCGCAAAATCGTCAGCGAACACGACGGCGAAATAAGCCTGTCAAACCCCCTCGAAGGCGGCGCAGAAGTGCTTATCCTGCTGCCGGTCTAGTGTCCTGTCACGCATCTTATGACGCTTTCAGAGCCCCGCATACGCGCCAAGGCAATAAGCGGCCATCTGCGTTGTTGCACTCGCTTGAATTAGCATGGCTAGTCCTGCACTCGCGCGCCTGGCATCTGACCGCTTCTTGCCTTGCTGAAAGCGACATAAGATGCGTGACAGGACACTAGGCAGACCCCAGCCTTTCGCGTAAACTGTTGCGCGAAAGCAACAGTTGGCCCAAATCACCGGCCTGAACGAAGCCCATGAGCCAGAGCCACATACTCGTCGTCGACGACGAACCGGACATTCGCGAACTCGTACGCGAGATTCTCGAAGATCAGGGTTACCGGGTCACGGTCGCCGAGGACGGCGAATCCGCGCGCACCGCCTTCGCCCGCAGTACGCCCGACCTGGTTCTGCTGGACATCTGGATGCCGGACGTGGACGGCATCACACTGCTCAAGGAGTGGTCTGCCGGCGGCCTTGAGTGCCCTGTCGTCGTCATGTCCGGTCACGGCACGGTGGAAACCGCTATCGAAGCGACCCGGCTGGGCGCCGAGGACTTCGTCCAGAAACCCATTTCCCTCGCACGCCTGCTGTCCATCGTCAGCCAGGCACTGGAATCCGCACGCAAACAACGCAAAACCGCCAGTGCACCGGCGCGGGGCGAAAGTGAACCGCTGGGCAACAGCGCGGTGATGCAGCTCCTGCGCAACAAGGCGGAACAGGCTGCCGAGCATGATTCGCCGGTCCTGATTATTGGCGAGCGGGGCAGTGGGCGCGAGAATCTGGCGCGTTTCGTGCATCGCCACAGCCGCCGGGAAGGCGATTTCGTCACGCTGAAGGCGGTCGAGCTGAATGCCCAAAATGCCCGCCGCTACCTGTTCGGTAGCGGCGGTGACGAGCAGGACAACGCGGGTGCATTCGAACGTGCAGCGGGGGGGACGCTGTTCATCCCGGACCTGCAGGACCTACCGCAGGAGGTCATGAACTTACTGCACCAGGCGCTGGAATCCGGGCAATACATCCGCACGGACGGCGCCCGGACCCGCCAGATCGACTGCCGGGTCATCGTCAGCGCCAGCGCGAACCTGGGTCGGCTCGCGCAGGAGGACGCCACGCTGCAGCGGCTCTACTACCGCCTGAATGTGCTGCCGCTCGAACTGCCGCCGCTCAGGGACCGGCCCGATGACGTTCCAGAACTGCTGCGCTTTTATGCCGAGTGGTTCCCCAACCGCGACAACACGCCCTATCGGCCATTTTCCGTGGCTGCCCAGAATCGGCTCAGGAACCACAGCTGGCCGGGCAATATCCGCGAACTTCGCAACCTGGTCCGACAGTTGCTGATCCTGGGTGGCGAGGGGGAAATCTCGGTGGCCGAAGTCGAGGAATACCTGCGCAAAACGCCGCGGGGGCCCGCCACCAGCAACGGGAGTCACCCGAAATTCTTTGATTTGCCGCTGCGCGAAGCACGCGAGCAATTCGAGCGGGAGTATCTCGTCTACAAGTTGCGGGAGGCTGGTGGCAGCGTCGGCAAACTGGCTGATTCGGTAGGCATGGAACGGACCCATCTGTACCGCAAACTCCGGGCTCTGGGTATCGACCCCAAGTCCGGAGCCATCTCGGACGCACTGCAATGAAAATTGTCATCCTGGGCGCCGGCCAGGTAGGCTCGACAGTAGCCCAGAGCCTCGCCACTGAAGAAAACGACATCACCGTGGTCGATACCAACGCCGCTCATCTCAAGGAACTTCAGGACCGGCTCGACATCCGGGGGGTTCTCGGCCACGCCTCGCACCCGACGGTACTCGTGCGCGCCGGCATCGAAGATGCCGATCTGGTAATTGCGCTGACCAGCAGTGACGAGGTCAACATGACAGCCTGCCAGGTAGCCTATACGCTCTATCATACGCCGACCCGCATCGCCCGCATCCGCTCATCGGAATACATCGATAATCCCAGTTTATTCGAACGCGATCATTGCCCTGTGGATGTCCTGATCAGTCCCGAAACTCTGGTCACGCAGTACATCGCGCGGCTGATCGAATATCCGGGCGCACTGCAGGTACTCGACTTCGCGGACGGCCGGGCCCAGCTGGTGGCCACCCAGGCTTATGCCGGCGGGCCGCTGGTGGGCCATCGGCTGCAAACTCTGCGCGAGCACATGCCGGCCGACGCCGACGCCCGCGTTGCTGTCATCTACCGCGACGACAAGACCATCATCCCCGACGGCAACACCGTGATCGAGGCCAACGACACGGTCTTCTTCCTGGCCGCGCAGCGCAATATCCGGGTCATGATGAAAGAACTGCGGCCGCTGGATAACCCCGTCCGCCGGATCATTCTCGCCGGCGGCGGCAACATCGGCAGTAACCTGGCCCGGCAGCTGGAGCGAAATCATCACGTCAAAATCATTGAGCGCGATCCGGAACGGGCCGAGGCCATCGCCGAGAGCCTCGAAAAAGCCATCGTGCTGATCGGTGACTGCGCCGACGAAGATCTGCTGCGCGAGGAAGCCATCGACAACACCGACGTTTATTGCGTGCTGACCAACGACGACGAGGCGAACATTCTTTCGTCCATGCTGGCCAAGCGCATGGGGGCCGAAAAAGTAATCGCCATCATCAACCGGCCGTCGTATGTAGACCTGGTCGAATCCGGCTCGATCGACATCGCCGTGTCGCCGCAACAAGTGACCATCGGCGCATTGCTGACGCACATCCGCCGCGGCAACATGGTACGGGTGCACTCGCTGAGGCGCGGTGCTGCCGAAGCCATCGAAGCGGTCGCGCTGGGCGACAAGCGCAGCTCCAAAGTTGTCGGCCGCGCCATCGAGGACATCGACCTGCCTGCCGGGACCACGATCCCGGCCGTGGTGCGCGGCGAGGAAGTCATCATCGCGCACCACGACACCGTGATCAAGGAACACGATCACGTGCTGCTGTTCGTGCCGGACAAGCGGCAAATTGCCGCCATTGAGCGCCTGTTCCAGGTGGGTGCGACCTTCCTTTGAACGGCATGCGCCAAATCCCGGAAGACCCGCGCTTTGAGCAGATGAACGGCAGGCGTGGCTATCCCGACCCCTGCTCAGACAAGCGCTTGGCCTGATGGGCTTTTCCGCTGTCCAGCGGGTCGTGGGCTTCCTGATCGCCTGGTCCAGCGTGATGATGCTGCCGCCGGCCCTGGTGTCGTTCTGGTACCGCGACGGCAGCCTGACGCTGTTTTTGCTGAGTGCCACGATCCTGCTGGCGGCCGGGCTGACAATCTATTTTCCGGTTCGGCGTGCGCAGCAGGAATTGCGCGTGCGCGACGGCTTCGTGATCGTGGTTGCCGCCTGGCTGGCGATGGTGCTGGTCAGCGCCTTGCCGTTCGCGCTGGCCGAAGCACCCGATTTGAGCTACGTCGACGCCGTTTTCGAATCGATGTCCGGCCTGACCACCACCGGTGCGACGATCATTGCCGAGATCGACGGCCTGCCGCGCTCACTACTCTATTACCGCCAGCAACTGCAGTGGCTGGGTGGCATGGGCATCATCGTGCTGGCGGTGGCCATTCTGCCCATGCTGCGCATCGGCGGCATGCAACTTTACCGCGCCGAAATGCCGGGGCCGGTCAAGGACGCAAAACTGACGCCCCGCATCGCCGAGACCGCCAAGGCGTTGTGGCTGATCTACGTCGGGATCACGGTGGTCTGCGCTTTTGCCTATTGGCTGGCCGGCATGAGTCTTTTCGATGCGGTCGGTCACGCCTTCAGCACCATGGCCATCGGCGGATTCTCCACTCACGATGCGAGCCTGGCATTCTGGGACAACCCCACGGTGGAAGTCGTTGCCAGCGTGTTCATGGTGGTCGCCGGCATCAATTTCGCGCTGCATTTCACGGCCTGGCGGCGGGCCACTACCCAGCCTTATTTCGTGGATCCGGAAATCCGGGTTTACGCCTTCCTGCTGGCCACCTTCGCGCTACTCGTCAGTTTCGGCCTGTACCTCGACGGCAGCTACGAAACCCTGTCATCGGCGTTTCGCTTCGGCAGCTTCCAGGCCATTTCCGCCATGACGACCACCGGCTTCACGACAGCGCCCTTTTACGCCTGGTCCGGCTTCATCCCATACCTGTTGATCTGCATCGCTTTCATCGGCGGCTGCGCCGGCAGCACGGCCGGCGGCATGAAAGTCATCCGGATCATCCTGCTGTATCGGCAATCGCTGCGCGAAATCCATCGCCTGATTCATCCGCACGCCGTCATTCCCGTCAAGATTGGCGGTCAGCGCACCTCCGATACCGTGATCAGCGCCGTCTGGGGCTTCTTCTTCCTGTACATTGCCAGTTTCGTGCTGATGACACTGCTGCTCACGGCCACCGGCCTTGACGCCGAAACGGCCTTTTCAGCAGTCGGGGCCTGCCTCACCAATCTCGGCCCGGCGCTTGGGGAGGCAGGGCCCCATTACGCCAGCCTCAACGACCCGGCGAAAATCGTCCTGAGCCTGGCAATGTTGCTCGGGCGGCTGGAGATCTATACCTTGCTGGTGGTGTTGACACCGGCATTCTGGCGGGACTGAACGACGATCATGGACATCCAGAGCCTCGAAAAACTGCTGGGCACGGCACGCGACAGCGCGATGCTCCGATTGACTCTGGCCCGGCTGCTGGCGGCACAACGGCGGCTGAACGAAGCAGAGCAGCACCTGGCGGCCGCGGTCGACATGGACGCTGGCTATACCGCGGCCTGGAAAGAGTTGGGCAAGGTTCGCCAAAGCCAGGGAAAACCGGAGGCAGCGCGCAGTGCCTGGCGCGCCGGCATCGAGGCGGCGCAAGCCAACGGCGACAAGCAGGCGGAACGCGAGATGGGCGTCTTTCTCAAGCGGCTGGACAAAAAATCAGCCGGGCGCGGTTCGCAACGGCAAGACCCCCATCAGGCGTAAAACGGTTCGGCACCCTCCGGTTGGCTCTTGAAGCGGCGGTAACCCCACAGGTACTGGGCGGGATCGATGGCGATACAGCGTTCGACGCCGCGGTTGACCGCGGCCAGGGCGGTGTCCATGTCGCTGGAATAAATGTCCTCGTCAGCCGGCAGCATGTGCACGCGGAAGCGCCCCCCGGGCAAGCGTTCGCAGGCGCCGAGCAGAGCGATGCAACCGGTGCGCTGAATCAGACGGGGCACGAGCACGGCGGTCAGCGCCGGAATACCGAAAAAAGGCGCGAAGCGGCCTTTTCCCGCCGACGGTTGCTGGTCGGGCAGCACGCCGACACCTTTGCCGGAGCGGACATGGGCGTAGAGTTGACGCAAGCCCGGGACATTCGCTGCGATCAGCTTGCCACCGCCACGCCGGCGCTTCTCGAGCAGGGCTTTTTCCATGGCCGGGTTCGAAGGCGGCTTGTAGAGGATCGCGATGTCGGGAATTTTCTGCAGATAGACGCCCAGGTACTCCCAGGCACCGAAGTGCGGCGCCAGGACCACCACGCCGCGGCCCGAAGACAAAGCGTCGAACAGCAAACGCTCGCCGACGAAACCGTCGCACAGACCTTGCAGACGTTCCAGGCTCCAGTACCAGTTGTGACCCGCCTCGAGCACCGAGCACAGGTAATGGCGGAAGCTGTCGCGAACCAGCCGCTCGCGCTCCTCCGGCAGCATATCCGGATAGCAGCGCTCCAAATTACGCTCAGTCGTGTGGCACTTGACCGGCGACAGGCGCATCCACAGCCCGGTGATCCGTCCGGACAGCCGCCAGGGCATGTCCTCGGGCAGCAGGCTGAGCAGCCAGAGTACGAATTTAACTGCGTAAACCATAAAAACCTCGAGACGGACCCGTCCCCACCGCGCCCTCAGGATACGGGCTAGAATTACAGACCCAAAAACGCAAATCGAGAGCGAAAATGATCGCCCTGATTCAAAGAGTATCGGAAGCCTCGGTGCATGTTAACGAAAAAGTGGTCGGGTCCATCGACAAGGGCGTGCTGGCGCTGATCGGCGTCGAGCGCGGCGATACGGAAAAAGAAGCCGACCGTCTTTTGCAGCGCCTGCTGGCCTACCGGATTTTTCCGGACGACAACGGCCGGATGAACCTCGACGTCCACCAGGCCGGCGGCGGCCTGCTGCTGGTGCCGCAATTCACCCTCGCGGCCGACACCGACAGCGGCAACCGGCCCGGATTCTCGCCAGCTGCAGCGCCGCAGGAAGGCGCACGGCTGTTTCGTTATTTCACCGGTCAGGCCAGAAGCGCGCTGGAACCGGTGGCGATGGGGGAATTCGGGGCCGATATGAAAGTCCACCTGGTGAACGACGGCCCGGTGACCTTCTGGCTGCAGGTACCGCCGGGGCTCTGAACTTCAGTCACAGTGTCGCGCGCTGTCGTACTTCCGGATCTTGCGCGTCAGCGTGTTACGGCCCAGGCCCAGCAATTCTGCCGCTTTTTGCCGCTGTCCACCGGTCTGGTCCAGTGCGCAGTCGATCA
>JAVVFH010000359.1:0-2834 GCA_032250585.1 Lysobacterales bacterium | reverse complement strand
ACCGTCGGCGCCAAGGGCATGATGATCGCAATGGCATCGCTCGCGCTGTTGCTCAGGAACAAAGATGACGAGCGCTACGAAGACCTGGAAGATTGGGATAAAGACACCTACTGGCACGTCTTCCTGCCTGAGCCGATTGAAATTGGGGGGAGCAACGTCAGCCACGTCCGCATTCCGAAGCCGTTTGAGGTGGGCGTAATTTTCGGGACCATGCCGGAGCGGATTGCGCTAAACCTTCTCGGGAAGGACGACAACGACAAGACCTTCGAGCGGTTCTTGTGGTCTCTCCGAGAGACCTTGGCATTCGACCCAATACCGCATGCCGTCGCGCCCGCGCAAGAAGTCTTTGCAAACTGGGACCGATTCCGGGAATCGCCGATCGAGTCGTTCAGCGACCAGCAAGTGTCTAATGAAGACCGTTACAACGCCTACACCAGCCCGACCGCAATCCAGATCGGCAAGTTGACTGGCCGCATTGGGATTTCGCCAAAAGAAGTCGAGCACCTGTGGCGCGGGTATTCCGGGACGCTCGGAATGTATGTGCTATCGGTGTCCGACTACGCAATGCGATCGGCCACTGATGCGCCGCCGCAGCCGACATTGCGGATCGACCAGTACCCTGTGATTGGGTCGTTCCTTCGCTCCGAGCCGGCCCGTTCGACGAAATGGCTGACCGAGCTTTACAACATGCGTCAGGCGCTGAACGAGATCAACGGCTCGCTCAACAAGTTCGAGCGCGAAGGCAACATCGGCCGGTGGATCGAGATCGCGGAAACAGAATCTGAATTCGGAGTCCCGAAAGAGATGGCGCTGTCGGTACGGCCTGAGATCGAGTCCGCCGCGACGTTCAACAGCCAACTGCGCAGGGAAACCGACGCGATAATCAACGACAGAAATATGACTCCGGCGGAAAAGCGGGAATTGATCGACGAGCTGATTTCGCGCAGGAACGTGAACGCGAAAGAGACGCTCAAGATGGTGCGCGAGTTCTTATCCGAAAATCAACCGGAATAGGCCAGCACCGAAACCGACCAGCATTCCGATCAGACCAACGGCGAATATGGCGCCGATTACCCGCTCTTCGCTCGCCTGATCGCCTTCTGCCAGAGCGCCGAATCCGAATGCGGCGGCCAACGCAAGCGACCCGAGGATGAACCTGCCCTGGCTGAACAGGCCGGTCATCACCGTGAGAAACACGAACATCAGGACCGTCCACATATTCAGAGCATATCACGCGGTGGAATCCCGCGGCCATGCCGCACCCGGGTTATGCAAATTTTCCACCACACCAAGCCGCCATCGTGGCGTTTTCAGGCTTTCCACCGCTCAAAGTGGTGGACTTTTTGATGGAGCCGCCGCAAATCGCAATAGAGAAAATGCAGCGCAATCAATGTTGTAGTGGTGCCGGGAGAGGGACTCGAACCCTCACTTCCTTTCGGAAACCGGATTTTGAGTCCGGTTCGACTTCAAGCATTTATGCGGCCTGCAGGCGATCCGACTACCGGTAGTTCACCAGTTTTCTACCGCATTGCCTGCGAACTCGGCCAAGTGATCCGGCGCAAGGTGCGCGTATCGCAGCACCATCTGCATCGACGACCAGCCACCGAGTTCCATCAGTACCTGCATCGGCGTACCGGCCTGCGCATGCCAACTTGCCCAAGTGTGCCGCAGCGTGTGCCATGTCACGCCGGTCAGCCCGCACGCCTCGACTGACTGCCGGAACCCGTCGTGGCCCGCCTTCCGCAACTTCCGTCCTCTGTGCGTGAAAACCCACAGATCATGCACTCCTTTCCTCGATTCAAGAACCCGCATGGCGACATCGTTCAACGGCACCCGGATCGCCCGTCCTGACTTCGACTGCTCTCCGGGCACGAACGCGAAACGCCGATCGAGGTCCACCCTGCTCCATTCCAGCCCGGTCACGTTCGCTTCCCGCAGGCCCGTCGACAGCGTGAACTCGGCCATGTCGGCAATGTGCTGGCAGCGCGGTCTTGCGCGCAGGTGATCGACCAGAACCCGTGCCTCGGCCACCGACAGCCAGCGCAGCTTCCCGCGCGGCTCCTTCATTCTCGGCATGGCCGGGACGGCATCGAGCCAACCTCTGCTCCGGGCGTGGTGAAGGACGGCAGACACTGCGGCGAGATGGCGGTTGGCCGTTGCAGGCTTGCACCCTTCGGCCAGCTTGGCGTCCCTGACCGCGTACAGGGCGCGCTGGTCGATTTCTCGCAGCGACAGGGATCCGAGGTGCTGGTCCAGCCATCGAAGGCGCTGCTCGACGCCTGAGCGGTCCTTGTGCGTCGTGCTGGATAGCCACGCGACCACGGCTTCGCGCCATGTGGCCTGTGATTCGCCTAGTCTGTGCTGCCGCCAGAGACGATCTCTAAGTTGGGCCTCGTACTCTTCCGCGTCCCGCTTGACGCGAGTCCCAGCGCTCTGAAATATGCGTCGTCCGTCTGGCGCGGTGAAGCGGACGTACCAGTTTGGCGACTTCGGGTGTTTGACGACGGCCATTCTGAATCCTCCGTCGCTTGAAGATAACCCAAAATTGCACTCTCCGTGAAGACCCACCGCCGCCCGACCCGCCTGCCGGGCAGTTCTCCGGACCGCGCCAGCCGGTAAACGGTTTGCTCGTGGCAGTGCAGCAGGCCGGCGACATCTTCGATCGTGAGCGTCTTCAGTCCCATTCCCACCCAACTGAGCAATGGCCGCAATCCTTGCAGATCAACACCTGGACGTTTGCCGGTGTCAGATCGTGCTCAACGTAGCGATGACCTGATATTGGCGACCAGTGCAGGATCGACAGCCACCAGCCGCGCAACAGGCACTTCATTGCA
>JAVVFH010000358.1:0-2856 GCA_032250585.1 Lysobacterales bacterium | reverse complement strand
GACGGCTGATGCCGGCAGCGTCGCGACCGATTGTCCTGGGCAGGGACAGGTCAGTCCGGAACAGGATGGAAGCTCGGCCCGTTGCGCCCGTCGATTCGTTCGACCGGGCAACGGTAAAGCCGCTCCAGGCTGGTCTCGGTCAACATGTCCTCCGTCGCCCCGGCGCACCAGTCGCCGCCGCCGAACAGCATGATGATGTGGCTGCAGTAACGCGCCGCCAGGTTGATGTCGTGCAGCGCGGCGATCGCGCTGCGCCCGTCGTTCACCGTCTGCGCGCGGATCATGCCCATGATCTGAACCTGGTGGCGCAAATCAAGGTGGTTGCTGGGTTCGTCCAGCAACATCACATCGGGTTCCTGGACCAGCAATGCAGCGAAAGCCAGCCGGCGCGCCTCGCCGCCGGAAAGACCGGTAACGCTGCGTTCGGCAAATTCGCCCAGTCCCACGCCTTCGAGCGCGGCAGTCGCCCTTGCAAGGTCTTGGGGGCCCTCGCGTTCCCAATAAGCGAGGTGCGGGTGCCGGCCGGTCAGTACCGTCTGCAATACGCTCGAATCGAACACGTAGGCTGTATGCTGCTGTAGCATGCCGACATGACGCGCCAGAAGTTTTCGTGGCAATTCATCGATGGGGCGGGATTCGAGCATCACGCGGCCTGTGGCGGCGGGCTCGAGCCCGGCCAGGCATTTCAGCAGCGTCGTCTTGCCGACTCCGTTGGGTCCCAACAAGCCCCAGAACTGACCGGGCTGTAGTTGTAACTCCAGGCCGTTGACGACCTGGATGTCGGCGATTCTCACGTCCAGTGCCATGCAGGCCAGTTCGGTCATTGCCTGACCTTTGCGCGGTTCAGCAAAAGCAGGAAAAGCGGCACGCCCAACAGTGCCGTGACCACTCCCACCGGCAGTTGCCTCGGTGCCAGCACCGTCCTGGCCAGCGTATCAGATGCGACCAGGAACAGGCCGCCGAACAGTGCGGCCGCGGGTAACAAAATGCGGTGGTCCGAACCCACTATCAATCGCATCAGATGGGGTACGATCAAGCCGACAAAGCCAATGTTGCCGGCAATGGACACCGCCGTGGCGGTCAGTACCGAGGCGAGCAGGTAGACGATCCAGAGCAGTTTGTGAGTTGGCTCGCCGAGCAATCGCGCCGTGGTCTCACCCATCGCGAGCACGTTCAGGCTGCGCGCCATGCCGTAGCAGGCCAGGAAAACCACGGTCAACAAGACCGGTGCCCAAAGCGGCAACCTGGTGTAGCTCAGGTCGCCAAGTAGCCAGAACAGCATGCCGCGTAGGCTGCTGTCCGGACCCAGTGATAACAGCAGACTGATCAGAGCGGCCCAGCCCGACGCGGTTACGACGCCGGTCAGAAGCAGGCGCGTGCCGCTCCACGGCCCTTCTCCCCGGGCCAGCGTGAACACGATCAGGATAGACAGTAAAGCACCGCCCCAGGCCAGTGCGGGCAGAAAGCTGGTGCCTAGACCGATTGTCATGCCCAGCAAGGCGGCGAAAGAGGCGCCACCCGAGACCCCCAGGATATACGGATCGGCCAGCGGGTTCCGCAGCAAGACCTGCATGAGACAGCCGGAAAGGGCGAGCAGGGCACCGACGGTCCATGCAGCGGTTGCGCGGGGTAGGCGCAGACGCCAGACGAGCTCGCCGTGCTCGGAGCCTGGATCCCGCAATGCGGCGAGCCATTGCACCCAGCTGAGCGGCACGGAGCCCACGCCTGCCGCAATCGCAATGCCCAGGACCGAGAGCAGGACGAGCAGAATTAGCAGCAGGCGTCGGTGTGCCGTTGGCATCATGAGAGAGAAAAGATTAACATTCCGAAATCAGAAGCGTGCAAGTATCCCACGCTCAAAACGAGACAGGCAAGCTAACGGAATGATCGATCCCGACGGCTACAGACCCAACGTGGCAATCGTTCTTATGAACGAAGAAAAACACGTTTTCTGGGCGCAGCGAACTGGCAGCGACGGCTGGCAATTCCCGCAGGGTGGCATGCGAAGCGACGAGACGCCCGAAGAAGCCATGTACCGCGAACTCAGGGAGGAAACGGGCTTAACGCCCGACCTGGTTGAGCTCATCGGCGCCACGCCTGGTTGGCTGCGTTACCGCCTGCCGTATCGCTATCGGCGACACTACAGCAAACCTTTGTGTATCGGCCAGAAACAGGTTTGGTTCCTGTTGAAGTTCCTGGGCGATGATGCGGCGTTCTGTTTCGATCGTTGCGATGTGCCTGAATTCTCTGCTTACCGCTGGGTCGACTTCTGGTATCCGGTGGAAAATGTCATCACCTTCAAACGTGCCGTCTATCAGAAGGCCCTCACTTTGCTGGAACCATTGGCCAGCTCCGAATGCGAATCCGGCTGACCCGAAATGCTCCCGCTGAATTCAACGGAAAAGCACGTAATTTCATCTTGCTGTCGATGCCCTGTGGGCAGAGCCGGGTCCGACTGATGTAATGTTCGGTCTTGTACCAGGTACGTTTCGTGTTGTTGCTGCAGGCGGTGACGATCACGCCCGTGCCGGCCTGGTTTTCGATACGCCAGCTGAGACCTGGTCATGGTCGTTGTCCATTTCATCAAACTCGGACAAACCGTAACGGCGCAGGGGGTCGCGCGCAAAGTCCTGGTCGGTCAGGCCGAGATAACTCTGGGGGGGAATTTTCGTCAGAGTATTGAAGTTTGAGATCCAGTTGCTGATAGAGGCTCGCCTCCGGGGCGCTGTTCAAACTCAGTTTCACTATGTAGTGCCCATCTATAAACGGATGCGCACTCATGCGGCACATGGAAGTGCCGCCATTTTCAATGACGTAAGCCATTGAAAATGTGAGCGCAGCAAAGCCACGCTTTTG
>JAVVFH010000357.1:0-2926 GCA_032250585.1 Lysobacterales bacterium | reverse complement strand
AGCACGCGCGTGAGCATTTCCACCCCCGCCTTGGCGGCGCATACGTGCGCCTGGTAAGCCATCGGGATGAATGCCTGCGGCGCCGAGATCGCGAGGATGCTGGCCTCGCGGGGGCTCAGGTATTGGTGCGCCAGTCGAACCGCGTTGAAACTGCCCAGCAGGTCGATATCGACCACAGCCTTGAAACCGCGCGGTGAAAGGTCCGTCGCGGCGGCCGGAAAGTTGCCGGCCTGACCCACGATCAGTACATCGAATCTGCCCAGCACCTCGGCGATCCGCGCAAATCCGACTTCGAGCTCCTCGACCTTGCGCACGTCCGCGCTGAAGCCTTCTGCCTGCCCGCCGTAACCACGGAGTTTCTCGACCGCCGCGTCCACCTTGTCCTGCGAACGGCTGGCCACCGCGACCCGCGCGCCGTGCTCGGCAAAGGCTTCGGCGATTCCCAGGTTGATGCCGCTGGTGCCGCCGATGACGACGACGTTCCTGTTCTCAAAGCTGAAACACTCACTCATGGCGTGGTTTCCTTTGTGCGGGGCGATACTGCGGCAGCTGGTCTTGCATCGATCAGCCCAGCTGCTTCGTCACGGCCCGTTGATCGCTCTGTTGATCACCCCTGGCCTGCTGTAATTCCGCCAGCCCGTCGATGGCCCGATAGTGCCCGCCTGCCGCGAGCGGTGCCATCAAAGCACGGTTGCGCTCCATAATTTCCGCGCTGGACCACGGCCGCCCGTGCCACAGGTGCAGCGCAACGGCGGTCCAGCGCACGGTATGCACCGCCACGCCGTAATTTTGCAGCCGATTGCCGAAGTCACCGTCCTCGAAGCCGTAGGTAAAGCGATTGTCGAAGCCGTTGACGGCGAGCAGGTCGGACCGATGACAGGACGAATTGGATCCGAGCCAATACAGCTCGGTCGGCGAATGCCGGTTCAGCCAGCAGCGCAAGCGGTAGGGAAGCGACAGGCGCAGGAACCGCCGGTTCAGGCCGCCGCCGTTGCGCAGCAGCCAGCCGGCACGGAACACCTCGCCGCTGGCGATGGCCGCGGGTGTGACGCGGTCGCTGAGCGCTCCGCTGAGGCGGATCAGGCTGCCATTCAAAAAAACGCCGGGCTGCGCCGCCGCCATGTGCTCGCTGAGAAAATCCGGGTGTACCACACAATCGCCGTCGATGAAAACCAGATAGGCCGCGCGGGTTGCGAGCACGGCCCGGTTGAGAATGCGGGTTTTCCGGAAGCCCTCGTCTGCCTGCCAGATGTGTTGGACAGGCTGTTTAAAACCGGCCCGGTGCCGTTCGATGACCTGCGCCGTTCGCTGATCGGAGCCGTCGTCGGCGATCAGCAGCTCGAAGTCCGGGAGACTCTGCCGGGCCAGCGCCTGCAGGCAGCGGTCGAGCAGGCCCGGCTGCATATAGGTTGAAACGATTACAGCGGTTTTCGGCATGTCCATTACCCCGACCGGAAGTGTGCGAAGCGGATCGCCAAGCCTCGTGCAATGGCAGCGACCGGGGCATTTCACCACATGCGGCGCGATCTTTCTATTGCCATAGTACGGATTTACGGCAAAGCGTGGCCCGTGTCGGCGCGGTCGCGGGCCAGGGCGATTCGCGGCCAAAAACCTGCCTCGAAGTGCTATCCTCTGATGTCCGTTCGCCAGAGGAAAAACCGAACATGTCCGGATTGCTGCCAGAGGTGGACCCGGAGGGTCTGCTCGAATATTCCGTCGTTTTTACCGATCGCTCCCTGAACCACATGTCGCAGACATTCCAGGGCGTGATGAACGACATCTCCGCGACCCTGAAAAAAGTGTACAAGGCCGCGGCCGTGGTGGTGGTGCCGGGCGGAGGAACCTACGGCATGGAAGCGGTCGCCCGCCAGTTCGCGACGAATCGGAAGTGCCTGGTGATCCGCAACGGCTGGTTCAGCTATCGCTGGTCGCAGATTCTCGATGCGGGCGCAATGACTGAAGATGTGGTGGTGATGAAGGCGCGCCCGGCGGGCGCAGGCCGGCAGGCACCGTTCGCACCGGCGCCGCTCGACGAAGTGGTGGCGCAGATCCGCGCCGAGCGGCCCGCCATCGTCTTCGCGCCACACGTGGAGACTTCGGCGGGCATGTTACTGCCGGACGATTACCTGCGCGCGGTCGCCGGCGCTGTGCACGAGGTGGGTGGGCTTTTCGTGCTGGATTGCATCGCTTCGGGCACGCTGTGGGTGGATATGCGCGCGCTCGGCGTCGACGTGCTGATCAGTGCGCCGCAAAAGGGTTGGAGTGCATCGCCCTGCAGCGCGCTGGTGATGCTCGGCGAGCGCGCGGTCGAGCGGATCGGCGAGACGCGCAGCAGCAGTTTTGCCTGTGACCTGCGCAAGTGGCTGGACATCATGCGCGCCTACGAAAACGGCGGCCATGCCTACCACGCGACCTTGCCGACGGACGCGCTGAAGCGGTTTCGCGACACCATGAAAGAGACTGAGGCTTACGGCTTCGACAAGGTCATGGCGGAGCAGTTGGAGCTCGGCCGCAAGGTCAGGGAGCTGCTGGAGTCGCACGGTTTTTCGAGTGTCGCCGCGGCCGGCTTCCAGGCCCCGGGCGTGGTGGTCAGCTACACCGCCGACCCGGAAATCCAGAGCGGTCGCAAATTTCTCGAACAGGGGCTGCAGATTGCGGCGGGCGTGCCGCTGATGTGCGACGAACCCGAGGACTTCATGAGCTTCCGGATCGGCCTCTTCGGTCTCGACAAACTGCACCACGTCGAGCGCAGCGTCGGCGCACTCGAGCGTGCCCTGCGGAACTTCTGAGCTGAGTGACGGCTGCAACCGTTCCGCCGAACGGCCGGGGACTTAACCGCGACCGGGTTCCTGTTCGCCGCCCGGCCCGTTCCCCGTCCGCCGCAGCGGCGACCAGGTTCCGCGCCAGCGGCGATCGTCCGCATCGC
>JAVVFH010000356.1:0-2945 GCA_032250585.1 Lysobacterales bacterium | reverse complement strand
TCCGTTGACCTGCTGGATACAATCACCCGCGCACAGCTTGATCTGTTAAGCACTCAGCCCGAGCTATTCGACCAGCGGGTGCAGGAGAAACGTATTCTCGAAGCCCATCACGTTTCCATAGAAATCCGCGGCCTTTGCCAAATCCGCGTAATAAAGAAAAGTCACCTGACCCGTGGCTTTGGGTGCCGTTGTGTCTTCGCCACCAAGAACAGACTGGCTTGCAAGCAAACCCAGCAGAATAAATGTTGCGGCCAGCAGAGGAACTGCGAACTTACGGGATTTCCGTAGGACCGATTTTCGGTACATTGGCTTCTCTCACTTCATCAGGACGAATTTTTAATCCTGCCCATCAGATCCGGTCGCTGCAATAGCTATTTTAGTCGGCTTACCCTAATGCGCGATTTTCTGGCTCCTAAGCCCGTCGAGACGGCACGGCAATTAACCGCGACAGTCCAAATCAGGTATATTTCGCGCTCACCAGACAATCTTCGAGGTAAATTTATGCCCTATGCAAAATGGTTGCCGGCGGACGGCACGATGCGGCAGATGTTCCAACGCTGGCCTGAACTGGCCCGGCCACTGTCCGAATTCACCGAGGTCCTGATGCGTGGTCCCTCGCCGTTTACCGAAGCGCAACGCGAACTGATCGCAGCCGTGACGTCGGCCACCAACCAGTGTCGCTTCTGCTACGGAACCCACAAGGCGACGGCCGAGAACTTCGGCATCGATGAGAAAGTCTTCGAGCAGATCCAGGACGACGTGGCGACCGCGGACATCGAAGCGGAGATGAAGCCGGTGTTGGCCTACGTGCAGAAGCTCACATTGACGCCGACGCGGGTCACTCAAGCGGATGCCGACGCAATCTTCGACGCCGGCTGGAACGACCAGGCTTTTCACCATGCCGTTTCCATCTGCGGCTTGTTCAACTACTACAACCGCATTCTGGAAGGTTACGGCATCACCATGGACCAGGCATTCTACGACGAGGCTGGTGACCGGCTTGCGCAGCTCGGTTACCTTTACTCGCCGGAAAGGTATCCGGTCGATTAGCCTGCAAGAGTTCTGAGGGACCTCGCCCTGGCGTGGCCCCCCTCAGCGCCGGTAAACGACCTCGCCCTCGAACAGGGTGAGGTCGACCTGGGTATCGGCGATGCCCATGCCATCGCCGCTCTCGTAAAGCGTCACGATGTTGCGGTCCAGCACCACGAGATCCGCCTTCTTTCCGGGCTCGATCGAGCCGGCAATGTCTTCCTGATTCAGTGCATGGGCACCGTTGATCGTGTAGGCGGCGATCAGGTCGTGAATGTCCAGCCGCTCGCCGGCGTTCAGGACATTACCGTCCAGGCCCTGGCGCGTGACGCCGATGGCCATGTTGACAAAGGGCCGCGGCGAGCGGTCGTCGACCGGTGCGTCGCTGCCGGCCACGGGTATGGCTCCGGCCTGCATCAGGCTGCGTGTCGGGTAGCTGTTGCGCATGCTGTAATGATCCGGGTCGTACAGTCCTTCCGGCCCCGTCACGTCGTCGAGGAACGGAATCACCGTCTTGTCGTAAGGCGGCAGGGTCAGCATCCAGGCGTAGGTCCAGGCCAGATACAGGCCCATATCGCCGATGCGCTGCTGCTCGTCCGGATGCACGAGCTGCAAGTGTGCCAGGGTGTGGCGCAGCGGGTTGCTGCCGTCCGCGGGGACCACCAGCGCCAGCGCGTCGGTCGCCGCGCGCGTGGCGCGGTCGCCGATCACGTGGATGTGGATGGTGAAACCCGCCTCGTCCAGCCGCTGGACATACTGGTCCATGAAGGGTTCGGCGTCGGCCATCACACCGTAGGAAATCGTGCACTGGCCCGGGTGAAAGCCGTGCTCGGCGCGGAAGGCGTCGCGGGCCGCGCGATCCGCGTAGCGCTCGCTGTTGGCGCGGGTTTCCTCGCACAGGGGGCTGGCCGTGTCGACGTAGCCGACGATGTCTACCGAACCGGCCACCGGGTCGTAGCGGAAACGCGGCTGGCGATAGGCCTGCAGCACCGCGGCGTTCGGCAGGGTCGGTGGGTCCGCGAAAGGATTGCCCTCGATGACGCCGTCAGCAAAGATCTTGACCGCGACCGGCCGGATCAGGCGGCTGTCGCGAAACGACGCGCGGGTCGCTTGCAGGTCTTCCAGCATCGCGTCGATATCCACCGCACCGCTCAGGGAATCGCGGTAGTCGGCGGGCTCCAGGCGGTTGGCGACCTGGATCCGGAAGTGCATGTCGCCGGCGGCTTCGAAATCCCGTAAATACGGCAGGAACTCCGGCGCCAGCGCCGCATCCTGCACGGAGGTGATGCCGTTGCGCGCCAACTCCTCGCCGATCTGCGGCAGCAGCGCCGCCAGTTTGGCGGGGTCGCGCCGTGGGCCTGAGCCGACCAGGCCGCGAGCGTGTTCATTCAGTTCGCCGTTGGGCTCACCGTCGTCGTCGACGCCGACCACGTCTCGATATTCGGCGAATGGGCCGGCGAGCGTTTTGGCGTTCAGACCGACGACATTGCCCTCGGTGTCGCGCGCCTGCGCCAGCGCCATGGAATTGACCGCACCGTGGTGACCGTCGTTACCCCACAGGATGATTGGATGCTCTGTCGAGACCGCGTCCAGAGCGGCGCGCAGATTCGGCAGCTGTTCCGAGACCTGGTTGCCTTCAGAAAAATTCCACATGTCCACGGCCAGCCATTCGCCCGGCGCCAGTTCGTAACGCCGGATGCATTCCTGCAGGTAAGGCACCATCTCCTCCAGCCGCATCGGCTCGCTGCGCAGGGAACAGACGTCCGGTTCGACGATGCCGAATATGTGGAGCTGACCAATATCAGTGACAACGCGGTGTCCCTGTACGATCCTGTGGATTACCTGCCCTGGCGCTTCATGGACGAACTGGACGGCTCCGGCATCAGCCTGCCCTTCCCCCTGAATCCGGGATGGGA
>JAVVFH010000355.1:0-3000 GCA_032250585.1 Lysobacterales bacterium | reverse complement strand
CGGCTAATCCAACCACGCTGCCCACGCCGCTGGGCAACACCACCCAGCAGCTGCGCGGCCGCGGTATCTATCTCGACTACATGACCGACACGCTGCGTACCCTTGTCGACTGCCTGCAGGCCGGCGGCAGCGGCGTTAGCTGCGAGGCGCCGAATATCACCACTCCGCTGGAAGTCATTCCCTTTTACGACGTTCAACTCACCTGGCTTGCCCGCTGGAACGAGACGCCGTTCAACAATCCGGTCGACGTGACGAACGAGGCGCTGGTGACACAGAACGCCCACAGTCGCGGACTGGCGCAGCTCACCTTGGGCACCGACCTGTCGATCGTCGATGGACAGATTCACAAGAGCAATCTCGGCCTGACCGCTACCGATCCCATCGACTTGAATTATGCCGTCGATCTGCGCGCGCAGAATCTTTACATCGATGCGGTGGAGGGAACTCCGCCGCCCGGGGTCAGCGAATTTTTGGTTGCGGGACAGATTCTCTCGAATATAAAAGGCTTCAAGGCCGCCGACGTGGAAATCGAGGCGACCGGCGCGCAATGTAACCGCACCAATACGGGCTTCAAATGCCTGATCGAACTCGATGCGAACAATCCGCGAATCACGGTCAGTAATTACTATAAGAGCAATGAGGTGCGGGTGGCCTGCAGCAATACGATGATCATGCATGGTTCCGAAAACGGCGCCAACGGCTGGACCCGTTTCAACCTGCCGCTCATGGCCACTGAAGAAGCCGACATCCTCTTCAAGAACGACGTTTGTTAGATCTTACCGTTACCAGGGAGTAAGTTAGATGACCATAGCAAGGACCCTTGACGCGCTGCTGGACAGCTACCACGAATTCGACATGGGCGAATTGCAGCGCAACTATTACCAGGACAAGACTTCCGAATTCATCAAGCGGCCGGTGGCACGTTATTCCTACGCGATGGTGCGTGCCACCCTGAACGTCTTCGTACAGCACAATTTTGCCAATCACCTGAACTCATTGGCTTTCGATCGTGAAAATTTCTATGACAACGTGAGGCATTATGTGCCCAACGTGTGGTCTTTTTATCTCGAAGAAGCACAGGCTACGCTGCCGTCTGCGAAACTGTCGCAGTTGTGCGACCTCGAGTTCGGAAACTGGGGGCCGGCTGGTTCGTCGTGTTTCGGGGCCTGGCATCGGCTCACGTTTCCGGAGTTTCGCGTGAATGTGCTGTTGCAGATCGCCAATGACAAAGGACGGCTCGGCGCTTTCGAAGGGTTTTGCTTTCTCGACAACGATCAGCAAGGCCAGTACCGGCTTCCCGACGGTCACGAAGACACCTGCCAGCATCTCGGTTCGCTTCATCTGCAGATGATCATCGATGAAATCCTCGAAGCGCTGGGCATTGCTCCGGAATCGGTCATCTCCGCGATCAAGTATCTGATGCGCTGAAACAAAAGGCTATCCTGTTCGGGTCAGCTGTTCAGTACCTTGTTTACCTTGATGGCGAGTTCACGCAGGCGATAGGGTTTGCTGAGCAGGTGTGTTCCCGGCATCAACCGCCCGTGGTGGACGATTGCGTTTTCGGAATATCCGGAGGTGAAGAGGATTTTGAGTTTCGGGTTCGTCGCCGTGGCGGCATCCGCCAGTTCCCGTCCGTTCATGCCCCCCGGCAACACGACGTCGGTAAACAGCAAAGCAATGTCCTTGTGGTCCCCTAAAGCCTCGAGCGCGCTGGGGCCATCTGCGGTGGCACTGACATGGTAGCCAAGACTGGTCAATTGCCGAATGAGATTCTGCCGCACCGCGTCGTCGTCTTCGACCACGAGTATGTGCTGGTGACCCAATACCTGTTCCGGCATCTCGGCTGTGGGACCCGTTATTGCTGCGGTGTGGTGTGAACGTGGAAAGTAAAGTCGAACGGTGGTTCCTTCGCCGATCTCGGAATAGATTTTGGCGTGCCCGCCGGACTGCTTGACGAAGCCGTAGATCATGCTGAGCCCCAGTCCGCTCCCGCGGCCGCTGCTTTTCGTGGTGAAGAAGGGATCGAAGGCTTTTTCCCTGGTTTCATGCGACATGCCGATCCCGTCGTCCGATACCGAGATGAGCACGTACTGGCCGGGTGACACCTCTTCGTGGGCGGCCGCGTATTCATCGTCAAGCGAGGCGTTGGCGGTTTCGATGGTCAGCCGGCCGCCGTCGGGCATCGCGTCGCGGGCGTTGATTGCCAGGTTCAGCAGGGCGTTTTCCAGTTGTGCAGGATCAATTTCGGTGACCCACAGGCCGCCCGCGTGCACGACCTCCATTTCGATGTTCTCACCCAGCGTGCGGCGCAATAATTCTTCCATTCCGGCCACCAACTGGTTCACATTGGTGAGCTGCGGCTGCAGCGGCTGGCGGCGGGCGAATGCCAGCAGGCGGCTGGTCAGCGCGGCCCCGCTGTCTGCCGCGGTGGCGATCATGTCGGCGAAGGGGCGCAATTTGCGATCATCGGCCAGTTCACTGCTGAGCAGTTCGGCGTTACCGAGGATCACGGTCAACAGATTGTTGAAATCGTGGGCGACCCCGCCGGTCAGTTGCCCGATGGCTTCCAGTCTCTGTGTCTGGGACAGCCTCTCTTCGAGTTCTTTGCGCTCGCTCGCGTCGCTGAAATACACGGCAAGGCCTTCGACGGTTGGACGGGCGTTGACCTTGAACCAGCGTTTGAGGGGCGGGTGCCATTCGGTAAATTGTATTACGGCGCGTGCGTCCATGCCGCTCTCGCGGAGGCGCTGGAACGCGGAGCCGGCCGCCACGGGGAGCTCCTTCCATATATTGCAGCCGATGACCTCGTCGCGCTTTCGTTCCAGCAGCCTTTCAGCATGGCTGTTCAAAAACACGAAATTCCAGTCCCGATCCAGGATGAAAAATCCGTCGTTGACGTTTTCGAGTGTTTCCGCAAGCCGGTGCAGCAGGCTTTGGGCCTGTTGCTGCGCCTCGATCGAGGCGGAGACATCCTGGAGCGCGCCGCTGACGGCGCAGACC
>JAVVFH010000354.1:0-3001 GCA_032250585.1 Lysobacterales bacterium | reverse complement strand
CCTGCGCGGGAATGACGGTGCTTCTGGTAGAACAAATTCCTGGATTCCCGCCTGTGCGGGAATGACGGTGCTTCTGGTGGAACAAATTTGCCCTGTTATCATTGTCAACTCTTCCCGGTGGTGCAGCTTTTGTCGAGGATACGTCAACTCATTGGAAATAAAGTTGTCAGGTATGCGGCAGCCGAAAGGCGACGGGCATCAAGCCGACTTTTCATCCCTCGCGGCAAAGTGCTGAATGAAAACCCGCCGCCGAACCCCGGCTCAGGTCACTTCGCGGAGGTGGCCCGAAGCAACGTCGTAAATGAAACCGCGGACTTCGTCCTTGTGCGGAATGAAGGGACTCGCCATGACCCGCGCCAGCGACTGGCGCACATCGGCTTCGAGGTCGGTAAAGCTTTCCAGGGCAAACGGCGGCTTCATGCCGACGTCGTCCAGAATCTGTTGATTCAATTCGTCGTCCCTGAAGGTCAGCATTCCGCAATCGGTGTGATGAATCAGCATGATCTCGCGCGTGCCCAACAGCCGTTGGGAAATCGTCAGGGAACGAACCACATCATCGGTTACCACGCCACCGGCGTTGCGGATGACGTGCGCGTCGCCCTCCACCAGGCTCAACAGCGCGCCGGTTTCCAGACGCGCGTCCATGCACACCACTGCGGCCAGTTTCTTCGCCGGAGGCATGGGCAGCGAACCCTTGTCGAACTGATCTGCATAGGCTTCGTTATGGGCCAGGATTTCATCGATTACGCTCATGTATTTTTCTCCAGATACAAGGTAAAACGGTTGGCAAAACCATGTTAACGCAAAGCCGGCCGGCTGTTTACGGCGAATGGATTCGATGCAGGGACTGGTTTGCTGAAACAGCGAAGAGCCCGGAAAAAACGCCCCCGGGCCCTTGCTGATGCAGCAGACGGTTCAGATACGGTTTCTTCTTATCGCCGCTCGGCTAATCGATGGGCGGGCTCAAATCCCAAGTGCAACAACTTTGAGGAGTTAATGTTGCAAGGGAAAAAATTACGGGCAATTGAGTATTCAAGAACGGGCGATGATCCAAACGCAGCTGGAGATGGGGTATAAGTGTGCGGCGATCGCCGCAGGCGGGCGGCACTGAAAAATCACAATGACGTTGCCGAAGGTTCATGGTCCAATAAATGCTCCCGGAAAGAGATCAAACTTATGAAACACGACGGGTTCATCGGACAGGTCGCGCACCGTGGCCGGCTGAGTTCGCGCGGCGCGGCCTTGACGGTGACCCGCGCCACGTTGCCTGAGGATTATCAGCGCCTGTTCGAAGCCGGCGTCGAGGGCCGCCCGCAATGCTGTGGGCGAAGCCCTGCGCGAGCAGACCGAGTCGCTGCCCTCCTGCCAGCAGCTGGACCGCGACCGCCTGAGTCGCGAGCCGCTGGAGCGCACCCGGCTGGACAAGATCCGGCGCGACAAACTCGAAAAGCGCCACCAGTCCCTGGGCCGTGATGGCGGGGAAGGCGAGGGAAAGCCGATCGCGATGGAGGGCATGCCGCCCGACGATCGCCGCCTGCTGCGCAACGACCGGGCACAATGTGCCAGGGAACTGCTGGCCGAGCGTTATCGGCGCTTTCCGCTGACGCCGGATACCCGCTTCCGGCTCGACCTCGGGGTGGACTCGCTGGGTTGGCTCGATCTCAGCATGGACATCGCCCAACACAGCGTCGAACTCAGCGACGACGACATTACCGAAATCGACACCGTGCGCGACATGGAAGCACTCGAGCATGGCGAATGACCGGCGCCGTGACGCCAGCGGCTACGCAATCGGCGACGTAATCGCTATCATTAAGAAAACTGGAGGACGACATGACGTCATCAGCGACGATCAAACTCGAAATCGGCAACGCGATTCCCGCAGGCAACGAGCATGAAACCGCGGCATTCCTTGCTTTGTGGCAGGAAATCGGTGATTTTTTCAGGCAGCGGCCCTTCACCGCGCGCACCGGCCGGAACGGGGACAGCGGGCGCTTCCGCGTCACGCTGGACGCCAATTCCCTGGTCAACGCACTGGAGGCCGCCCGGTCGCAATCGGAAACCCTCACCGGTCACCAGTTGGCGCGGGTCGAAGACCCCGGCACGGCCATCGACGCCACCTTGGTACTGGACATCGCCCGCGAGGACGGCGGCCTGGATGAAGAGGCGAGCTATCACGTGGCCACCGTGTTCTTTCAGGACCTGGTGATGGCGGCCCACATTGCCCGGCCGGGTTCGATACAGATTCTGGACGCGCGGTTCAGCGGCGCGGGCGCCCATCGTTACGAAGCCCAGAGCTTCGACTCCGAGTTGCCCTACGGCGCCTTGAAAGCCGCCGCCGACCATGGCTGGCCGGAACTGCGGGCACCTGCTTTCGAAGCAGTCTGGTCCTGGCTGGAAGGCAGCGAAACCAGCGCCAGGGACACCGCGATTAAACGCATCAACAAGGCGCTGTTCACCTTGCTCAAGATCACGCAACAGCGGGACGAGCACAGCGCCCGTGCGAGTTTGCTGGTGATGTACCTGCTGGAGGTGTTGCTTGGCTGCCGCCGCGCGAACTCCCTGAAGCCCCTCACGCAGCGCATTCCGATGATTCTGGGCCCGATCCCGGACCTGGCCGATCGTCTCGCGGATTTATACGAAGCGCGGAACGAACTGTTCATCGGCGCGCACCCGGTCCGTCGCCCACCCCTGATCCGCCGCAACCGGGCCGGCGTCCTGCGCGAACAGACCGGCCAGTACCACTCGGCGGTGGACGCCGGACTGGCCATAGCGCTGGCGCTGCTCCAGGACCTGGTCGCCCACGGGGCCTACCGTTATGAGTTCACCGAGACCCTGACACGAAGCTGATCGGACCCGGGGCGAGCCACGGTGAGGCCAATCCGGCCGCTGCCGCCAGCCTGACCGGGCCTACAGATCGTAGACCCGGACCGAGTGTTCGTCCGCCTGCATCTGCGCGAACAGGCGCTTCACGTCCTTTTCATGGCAGAGTTCGGCACCG
>JAVVFH010000353.1:0-3038 GCA_032250585.1 Lysobacterales bacterium | reverse complement strand
GAGCAGAGCGATCCGCTGGCCGAAAAAGCGTTGCGCGAACTGCTCGGCGATGAGACCGTGCAGCGCTATTTTGAAACCGATGACGTGATTCCGCGTGCGGTGGCGACCGTCGATGCGTTGGTTTCGCAGCAGGTGCCGGGGTCGATGGTGATCGTGCGCTCGCCGCCGGGCGAATTCGAGGCGACCGCGGATGAGCGGCCCGCAGAGGTGATCCGCAACAAGCAGGGCGACCCCATCCCGCAGTACGTGGTGGACCCGGTCAATTACGAGCGTTACGAGCCTTACGTTGCGATGCTCGAAGCGGTCGATCCCGAGCAGGCTGCCGCGACCTTCGAACGTCATTACCCGCTGTTGCAGGAAGCCTTCCGGCAAATGGGGTATACCGACGCCGATTTCGAGGATCGCCTGACGACGGTAATCGGCGAGTTGCTGGCGACGCCCGAATTGGAAAGCCCGCCGCGGCTGATCAAGCCGGAGGCTTTTTACCTGTTCGCAGACCCGAAACTGGAGGCTTTGTCCGCCGGTCAGAAAATTTTACTCCGCATGGGGCCGGAAAACGCCGCACGCGTCAAAGCCCGCTTGCAGGCGATCCGGCAGGCGCTGTGAGCGACCCGGTTGCTTCCACCAGCGTCATACAGCCTTGACCACCAGAAAAATCGCATGCCAATTGCAATGCCGTGAACCGCTGTACCCGGGCCGGCCTGCCGAGGTGTCTGCCGCGCGGCTGGAGCCGAATGTCCGGCTGCTGAAGCTGAACACTGAAGCAGAACAGGCGATTGGTTCGCGTTACAACATCCGCAGCATTCTCGCGATGCTGCTGTTTCATCACGGCAAGGAAATCGCCCGTCAATCCGGCGCGATGAGTGCCGACGACATCATACGCTGGACGCAGTCTAACCTGCCCTGAACAGCTTCCGGGTTCCGCTCAAAACCCGGGTCTATTCATAAACCCAGCGTGAATACGACTTGCCCGCGCTGATGACGCTGTGCGGCAGCCGGCCCATCAGGTGCCGGAAATCTTCACCCTTCAGGTGGATCAGGTGTTCGTGATCGCCGGCTTCGATATAAATGTCGGAGGCGTGCGTGAGTTGATCGTCCCAGATCACTCGCAAGCCGTATGCCTCGCTCAACGCGGGGACGGCGCCGGTCGCGCAGTCTGCGAACAGATCCTTCAGTTCCGGCTCGGTGGCGAGGTGCAGATCACGGCCGAGTTCTTCGTTGACCCAACTCAGGTTCAGGCGGTTGTTGGAGGGCAATACGCTGACCATGTAGCCGTCATGGTCCTTGAGAACGACGGCCTTGGCCATCTGATGCGGTGGGACATGGGCGGATTTGGCAGAGTCGATGGCCGATTCGGTGTGCACGTGCTCGACCGTCTCGTAGTGAACGTCGTGATCTTCCAGGTAGGATTTCAAAGTCATTGCTATCGCCATGGCTTGCTCCTTCGATATCCAGATTGAACCGTGACTTGACCGCAGGTATTGCGAGTCAGGCCTTTCGCAGCCCGCCGAGGCGGGCTGCGGGCTGCTTCGGTTTGGCAACAGCCCTGTCTCAAGCATAGCTTCAGAAACCGGATTGTACCTTGCACACAGGTCAAGCAAATCCTGATTGCCTGGCTGCGGGCCTGCTGCTCCACCCTTTCAAGTCGGTCAAACGTCCCCATATGCAATGGCTATGTCAAAGGCAAAAGCGTGAGCGAACAGGTATCGGGCGAACGGCCGGCGGCGAAATCGCTGGGGCCGCTGCGCACGCTGATCCCCTTCATCCGTCCGTACCGCTGGACGTTGGCGGCCGCGTTGGCGGCCCTGTTGATCGCTTCCGCGGCCATGCTCGCCTCACCCATCGCCCTGCGCTTTCTGATCGACCGGGGCTTCATCGCGCAGGACCTGGGCACCGTCAACCGCTATTTCGGCTGGTTTCTGGCCGCCACGCTGTTGTTCAGTCTGTTTGCGGCGATCCGCTATTATCTCGTCACCTGGCTCGGCGAACGGGTGGTGGCGGACATTCGCAACGCTGTCTATGCGCGGGTGATCCGCATGGACCCGGCTTTTTTCGAGATCACCCGGACCGGCGAGGTGCTATCGCGCCTGACCACCGACACCACGCTGGTGCAGAGCATCTCCGGCGTTGGCCTGTCGATCGCGCTGCGCTCTTCGCTGAGCCTGGTCGGCGGATTGGTGATGCTGGTGCTAACCAGCCCGCGGATGGCCGCTTATACCCTGCTCGGCATTACCGTGGTGGTCGTTCCGGTCATCGTGGCCGGGCGCTATATACGCAGGCTGTCCCGCCAGTCGCAGGACCGCGTGGCCGATACCAGCAGCCTCGCGGGGGAAACCCTGAATGCCATGCAGACCGTGCAGGCCTTTACGCTGGAGGACCTGCAGGTGCGGCGCTACACGGACGCCGTCCGCGACAGCTTCCGCACCGCGGTGCGGCGCATCCGCATGAACGCGGTGCTGATCGGTGCCGCTTTCGTGCTGGTGTTCTCGATGCTGACCCTGTTTTTGTGGATGGGCTCGCGCGCCGTGCTGGCCGGGGAGATGAGCGGCGGAGAGCTGGGGCAATTCCTGATGTACGCGTTTTTTGTCGGCTCTTCGGCCACCGCGCTGAGCAGTCTGTGGGGTGAAATCCAGCGCGCGGCCGGCGCCATGGAGCGCCTGTCGGAGTTGCTTCGCGCGGAACCGAACATCAAGCCGCCGGCGAATCCGCTGCCGCTGCCGGAACCCGCGCGCGGCGGCATCGAATTCGACAAGGTCAGTTTCAGCTATCCGTCGCGGCCGGGCACACTGGTGCTGGACGCATTCGACCTGCGGGTCGCCCCTGGCGAGACCGTGGCGATCGTCGGTCCCTCGGGCGCCGGCAAGAGCACCAGTTTTCAGCTGCTGTTGCGGTTCTACGACGCCAGTTCGGGTCGTATTCGCCTGGACGGCATCGACATCGCCCGGGTGGCCCCGGCCGACCTGCGGCGCCGGATCGGTCTGGTGCCACAGGAAACGGTGCTGTTCGGTGACAGCGCGCTGGAGAATATCCGTTACGGG
>JAVVFH010000352.1:0-3044 GCA_032250585.1 Lysobacterales bacterium | reverse complement strand
CGTGTAAAGGTAGCCGTCGGGCGGCGCGAGCGTTTTGAAGGCAGGTTCCAGTCGCTCGAAACTTGCGCGTGTGCCGCCGATCATCAGACAGTAGCCGATCTCCAGTCCCCAGATGCCACCGCTCGTCCCTTGATCGAGCAGATCGAGTCCGCGTTCTTTAAGTTGTGCGGCACGCCGGATCGTGTCTTTATAGAAAGAGTTGCCTGACTCTACAATCACGTCGCCGCGCGTCAAGAGCGGCGCGAGTTGATTCAAGGTGTTCTCCGTCACCTCGCCCGCCGGCAGCGAAACCCAGACGGCGCGCGGAGCTTTCAGCCGTTCAACCAGTTCGCCAAGCGCGCGCGCCCACCGCGCCTTCCGCTTCGAGTTGTTCAACCGGTTCCGGGCTTCGGTTGCTGACGACGACTTCGTGCCCGCCGCGCAGCAGGCGACGCGCCATATTGCCCCCCATCCTTCCTAATCCAATCATTCCGTACTGCATCGGTTTATGCCTCCTTATCGTATTCTTTTAGATTTCTCAGCTTCCGCTCCGCGTAATAAACGGATGATCGTGCGG
This sequence comes from Lysobacterales bacterium, assembly GCA_032250585.1. GTDB lineage: Bacteria > Pseudomonadota > Gammaproteobacteria > Xanthomonadales > SZUA-36 > JAVVFH01. Next base: position 2,488 of record JAVVFH010000352.1, on the reverse strand, counting down.
CGGCCCACGTCTTGCGCCTGCTGACCCATCATACTGCCGCCGATGGTGACTCCGTTGCGCCGCGTTCGTCACTATGACTGTGGTCATGATGCTGAGATTGCTTTTCCAGCATCTGCCGGTGTTCGCTTTCGTGCATATGGGTTGCCGGATTTTCGCTGTAAATGGCGACGTAGACTAACTTCTCGTCCAGGGCGCGCACCGTGTGGGATTCGCCGGCATCAAAGGCCACCATCATCCCTTCGGAACATTCACGCTCCACGCCATCGGCCCCGGCAAACATGCCCCGCCCCCGTAGAATGACCAGGTGTACCGGTGAATGGGGGGCTTCATGCGGTTCAATGCCCTGGCCCGGCAGGAAGGCAAAACGCAGCGCTCGGCCTTCCTCATTGCTGTGCAGCGATTCGGCATGAGCATTTCTTTCGTTAAATTCTATGCCGTCAAACAAATCAAAGGTTCTCATCACTACCTCCGTATTCAGTGACAGTGTACGTCGTCATTCCTGCGCTCGCGTCCAACAGGGTCTTTTGACATGGAAAACCTTCCTTATTGATGGACCACAACTATCGCCCGGAGCGCCAGATGTTCCACATCAACCAGGCACCGAAGCTGAGCGAGAAGAGGAATGCCAGCGCAACGAGCCAGCCGCCAAAGCGCTCCCACCCAGGTGGATGATAGACGAGCATGACCAGGCCTAAAGCGACAATCGTGGCCGCCAGTAAAATCGCCAGGGAAAGCCGGTTGGTCATGCGCTGGAGTTCCCGGGTGAACTCGCGCAGCCCGCCGTGGCTGACGTTTACCTGCAGGTCATCCTGCTCCAGCCGAGCCAGCAGGCGGGATACGCGGCCGGGTAAGCCCAGCCCCAGTTCTCCCGCATGCCCCAGCGCAGCAGCGGGTCATAGAGGGGCGTCAACCACCGCCAGCGCTGGGCCGGAATGTAACGAATCTCCTTCTTCTTGCTCACGTACCGCGGACCTGAACAGTTGGCTGACCGGACACGACGGGAAAAGCGAGTCCTGGCGGGAAAGCGCACGGCCGGGGCCGCCACACGCAGGCGACCCCGGCCCTGGAGTGGAGGGTATCTGCTTGACGTTTAGCCGGCAAGGGCCTGGACTGCGAGTAGGATTTCACCCGGCGGCTGCTGCAACAGGTCGCCCTGGTGGAGCTGTTGGTGGAGCGACATCATTTCTTCCATCATCAGCTCAGGCATGAGCTGCAGAAGCTGCAGGAAGATGCCTGGCGGAAGCTGGTCGGCCATGATCTGCATGTCGGCCATCATCATCTCCATCTCCATTTCGCTCATGCCCATCTGCTCCATGTGTGCCATCATCGCTTCCAGGTGCGGTTGCGCCTGGTCGGCGATGCCAGGGGGCAGATCCAGCGCCGGCATGGCTTGTGCCGAAGCAACACCGGTAGAAAGTCCAGCAAGAGCCAGTACCAGGACGAGTACCAGGATGAGTAAGGGCGGAAGTTTACGAGTCATCACGGCCTCCGTTTCAGGCGGGTCCGGCTAAGGACGGATGCCAGTAGCGACCGTCAAAAGGCCACGTTGGATCACGATAGTCACTATAGCGAACGACAGAACGATCGGATAGGAGCAGATCTGCGGGTTGCCATCCCCGCCAAGTGGCCTATCGCTTACGCGAGCGCTTTCCCGAGAAACACCTGGCTGGTTAGCGCTGGATCGTACTCGATGTAGACGGCTGCTGTGGCTGGATTAGCAAAGACTCTAGGGTGGGCAACGCCCTCCCGCTGCGCCCTTTCTTTTCCGGGAATAGCTACTGCACCACGACTTTGCCGCGCAGCATGCCCATCTGGCATTGGAAGGGAATTTCGCCCACTTCCATGGGCGTGAAGTCGATGTTCACTATTTCCCCTTCCGGCAGCTTCGCCGACTTACCAATCTTGTCGAAGACGACCATCTCACTGCACATCGAGGACTCTTCGCGGCTAAACTGGAGGCGGACCGGCTTGCCTTTCTTGACAACAATCACATCGGGGTCATAGCCACCCTTGACCCGGATAGCCGCCTGCTGCACCCCGGCCACCTCGGCCACCTGAACGCCTTCTTTGCGATAGAGCCAGAAATACCAGACGATGGCGGCGATGAGGGCTACGCCGGCCAGATTCACAATTAGCTGTACAGTAGTCATTTTTGTTACGCCTCACTTGCATGGTTTTCTATAAGGTGACTTTCTCTTTCCAACTGTTTTTGTGGAGGCGGGCACCGTTTTGGCCCGCCTCCTGACGGTCACGCCTCTAGTCTGCCGTTGCCAGCTGCGGCGCTGGCTTCGCCACGGCAAAGCTTCTCGCCTTAAAGAAGCGCAACCGGTTGGCGTTGGTGACGACGGTCACGCTGGAAGCGGCCATGGCGGCGCCGGCCAGAATCGGCGAGAGCAGCAACCCGAAAAAGGGGAAGAGGACGCCGGCGGCGATGGGGATGCCCAGCGTGTTGTAGACAAAGGCGCCAAAGAGGCTCTCTTTCGCGTTC
>JAVVFH010000351.1:0-3050 GCA_032250585.1 Lysobacterales bacterium | reverse complement strand
GCATGGCCCCAGCCAGCGTCGGGAAAATCCCGCCGCAGCGGGGCTTCCAGCGTGTGCGCGATGCCGTGCACCAGGCCGACGCTGGAGCGGGCCTGGCCGGCGCAGGCCCGCGCGCCCGCTTCGAACCAGCGCGGGTCGTTGGCCACCGGCAGGGTCTGCATTTCGCGGATCAGCGCCGCCAGCGCCTCTCGCAGCCCGTCGTTCGCCAGCGGCGACAGGAAGCCTTCCAGGGCGTGGGCCCAGACATCCCCGCAGCCGTGCCGGGCCAGCGACTCGGGCAAACTGTCCGCCAATTCCGGCCACAGGCAGCGCGCGTCCGGCACGAATTCCTGCCCGATGTGAATGTCCTTTTCGCCCTCCCGGTCGAGCACCACGACCGGGGAAACTTCCGCGCCACTGCCCCAGAGCGAAGGGATCGCGATCAGCCGTGTGCGGGGGGACTCGAATACGCGCCAGGCCTTGGCCCGGTCGATCAGGCTGCCGCCGCCAACCGCGATGAGCGTATCCAGGCCGGCATTGAGCGACGAAACATCGGCGACCCGCTCGAACGGCCATTCCCCGAGCCGGTCCGCAACAGCAGCCGTGGCCAGCACCACGGCGCCCTCCGGCGGCAACTGCAGCACGCTTTCCAGGCTCCAGGTCGCGGGCTTATTCGGCAAAAGAGATTCCCTTGGTTTCCAGTATGGCGATAATGTCGCCGACGCCCTTGATGCTGATGGCCTCCTCTGAAGAGAAGTGATAACCGAAGGTCTCGTTGATGCCCACGGCTATCGAGACCACCGACAGCGAGTCCCATGTCTCGACATCGTCGCGCATCAGATCGAAGCGGAATTCGCTGGGATCCAGCAGCAGAATGTCTTGCAGCAGGTCCTGCAACTTCTCGCGATTGGTCATCTGGTGTACCCCGCCGTTATTGCTGTGACATTCAGAGTGCGCCTGAGCCGACAGTGCAAGACGCGATCCGCAGCGAATGGCAAGCCCTTTGCAAGGGTCGCAACGCCGCAATGTCGGCTCAGGCGCGCTCCCGAAGGGCGAGCCGCAAAGCGCTCATCCGCTGCGTTATGTCTCTTGGCAAGGGCGCGCCATTCCCGGCGAGACATGCCTTGCGGCTAAGCGCTTTGCGACTCGCTGAATGTTACAGCAATAGCGGCGGGGTACACTAGATCCTCTGTCTCCAGTGGAGTTGTTTTTCTTGTGCATCCTGCAGGCCCGCGATGTCGGGCTTGCCGTTCGGCAGCAGCGGCAACTGCGCCACGCTCTCGATGCGCAGCGGCCAGTGCGGGCGCGTATGGTGCTTGCGAAAACCCATCAGGATGTCACGAACCTGCTGCGGGGCCGGCTCCGGGGAGAGTACCAGAATACAGCCCTGTTCTCCCGCGGGATCGATCTCCTGGTAGAAGGCGGCATCGCCGTCCCAGCTGCCTTTCACGGTGGTCAACAACTGCGGCAGCGAGATCTTCTCGCCGAACCGCTTGAACACCTCGTTGGCCCGGCCGAGCAGGCGCCAGCTGCCGTCTTCCAGTTGCTCGCCGAGGTCGCCGGTGGGAACCCATTCATCGTCCGCCACCGGATGAAAGCCTTCGTCATCGACATAGGCAACCGCCCGGTAGGGACTGCGAAACAGCAGTCTCTTGTCCTTGTCCGCCCTCATTTCCACGCCCGGCAAGGTATGGCCGATGTGGTTGGCCGCTGGCGCATCCTCGGCCCGCCGCAGAGTCAGCCGTGGCATGGCCTCGGCGCAGCCGTAGTTGTTGAAGATCCGGGCGTTTGGGAAGCGCGCCTGGAGGAAACCGAGTTGCTCCTGCGGAAAGCGGCCGCCGGCGAAGTGGAGGCGGAGGATGCCGGAGAAAGTGGAATCCGGAAAGTAGCGGCGGAGCAGTGCTACCTGACTACCTACCAGGCACAGCATCGCATTCCTGGCCTTAGTCAACGCCTCCAGGACCGAATCAGGCTGGCTGAACCCTGCCGTCAAGCGCAGCTTTCGCCCCATCACGTATGCCCACAGCCATTGATTGATAAACGAATAGCTGTAGCTCAGGGGAAGCGTGCAAATGGCCTCCGCCACGGGTTCACTATCCTGTAAATTATGCAGCAGCAGAGCCAGTTTCTCCGAGCGCGCCTTGTTTCCAAGAATGAGCTTGGGGCTTCCTGTGCTACCCGAGGTCAACAATCCGAAACATCCCGCCCGGTAGGATTTCGGCACCAGCGCCATGGCGTGCGCCAGCCACTGGTCATTTGCACGATGCTTTTCCGGGACTATAAGAAACGTCGATTTTCCCGCCCAAAGGGCATCAAGCTTCGAAATATCCAGCAACGCACTATTTTCGGAAAGGATTTCCAAGGCGGTTATCACCAGTGATCTGCGACTCAAATTGAATTCTATCGCAACGCGGACTGACATTGATTGCGGAATTGAGCCGAGAGCTATTTGCTACTTTTCAAGGTGCGTTCGGGCGTGGGACAACTGATACAATCGCTTCATCAAGACTTCAAACCAACGGCGTACAGATCGCAAAGGCTTTGAACGCAAAACCAAAATACATCACAGGAAAGGGGCAATCCATTGTCGGGCACTCAGCGAGCTACCTTTCCGTTAACCTACTCAATTGTGCGAGGCATGTTCGTGCTCTCGATGGGCGTGCGATTTATACTCACGTGGCTGGTGGCCCAAAAGCAGCATGCGATGCCCTGGCTAAGCCCGGTAATCCGGGCGTGACGAAAAAAGTTAAAACCTCAGACAGGAAAACTCGATGTTCAACGATAAATCCATCCTGATCACGGGCGGCACCGGTTCTTTCGGGAGGAAATACACGGGCACGCTGCTATCAGGCTACAAGCCCAAGCGCCTCGTGATCTATTCCCGCGATGAACTCAAGCAGTTCGAGATGGCGCAGGAATTCACCGATCCCTGCATGCGCTTCTTCATCGGCGACGTCCGCGACGGTGAACGTCTCGAGCAGGCGATGAACGGCGTCGATTACGTCATCCACGCCGCCGCGCTAAAACAGGTTCCCGCGGCTGAATACAACCCCATGGAGTGCATCAAGACG
>JAVVFH010000350.1:0-3076 GCA_032250585.1 Lysobacterales bacterium | reverse complement strand
CGTTCGATCGTTCCCGAGCCGCCGTGAACGGCGATTGAGACGGCAGCGCCATGATTTTCGGCAACGCTCACGGTACTGGCCGCAGCACAAAATATGTACAGAAGGCTGGCAATAATTTTTCCATTCATCCGGTTTCCCCTGGCAAGGTATTGGTGGTCGCCCGCTGTTTGCGCGGCGTCAGGCGTGGCATGATGCCCGCAGCCTGTTGATTCGGAGAATACCATGCCTGGCCCTGTTGGCCGGCCGGGTTTCACACGCATATGGCATCCAGCGGCCCGCCCACATCAGCCCCTACCGCAAGTGGGGTACGGCACTGACCTGGCTGATGATTCTGGTCACCTCGCTGTATAACCTGGCTCATCTGGCTGCGGGTCGCTTATCGGGTTGATTGAGCCAATACAGCGCGGTATAGACCTTGGGATCCAGGGCTATGCCGCGGTCGATCCGGTTTTGCAGCCAGCGCTCGGCCGTGTCCAGCGGCACGGTGTGCACTTCGATTTCCTCACTCGCGTCGCCGCCGCCCGGCCCGGTCTGAATCAGGTCGCGCGCGAGCACGAAGGTGATGATCTCATCGCTCATTCCGGCCGAACTGGGACAGGCCAGCAAGACCTCCCAGCGCGAGGCCGTGAAACCGGTTTCCTCTTCCAATTCGCGTTTTCCCGCCGTGATCACGGATTCTTCGGCGTCGGAGTGGTCGCCCACCAGCCCGGCGGGAAGCTCAATGACGCGGCCGCCCACCGGTTTGCGAAACTGTTCGACCAGGACAATTTCCCGCGCGGGCGTCATCGCGACAATGACCACCACGCCGCTCGCATTGGCGCGGCTGGCGAATTCCCAGCCATCGCGTTCGAGCAGGCTGAGGTAGCGCCCCTGGTAGTGCGTGATGACTTCGCTCATCGGATCAAGACCCTCGCGGCTCTGTTAAACTTCCCGGATTGTATCGCCTCGGGCGGGTCAATCACCACCGGCGCGGGAGCAGGGCTGAGGCCGTGCAGGCGCAGGTTGACTTTATTGGGCGATGGAACCAACGGGTTGGTGATCGCTCAAACATTGTCGGGCCTTCCCTTCAATCTCTGCAAGGAAAAACCATGTTCAGGAAGTTCATTTACGGCGCGGTGATCGCGCTGCTTTGTTCCTTTTTCATTCCGGGTGTTCACGCGCAGGAGATAACCGGACCCGCCGGGCAGCAGGCGGCCTCGAACGGGGCCGGGGCGACAGCCTCGGATGTCGCCGCTCTCGAGCAGCAGTCCCGGGAAGCGCTCGAAGCCGGTGATGCCGTGCGCCTGTATGTGGCGAACATGAAATTACTGCAGCTTCGCCCCTACGAACCCGAGTACATGATCAATACCGTCAGGGCGACCGCTTTGCTCGATCGCAGAAGCACGGCCTACCACCACATGCTCCAGATGCAGCAGCAGGGCCTGTCCTTCGATTTCAACAGCCTGCCGGAAACCGAGAGCATCCGTGATACCGAGGCGTATGAGTACATCAACAACCTGATGATCGAAGCGGGCACGCCCGCCGGCGAAGGCAGCGTCGAATGGAAAATACAGCATCCCCCGCAGGACTTGACCTCGGTCTCGTGGGACGCCAGCAGGCAGAGCGTGCTGCTGGGTTCGCTGCGCGACGGCGCCGTGCTTGCCGTCGGACAGGATGGCGCGATGTCGGCCCTGCTCGAGGCCAATGAGGAGAACGGGCTCTGGTCCATTACCGGCATGAAGGCAGACGCGGGCCGCAATCGCTTATGGATTGCCACGTCCGCCCTTCCGGAATTTGCCGCTTATCACCCCACCGATCAGGGGCGCAACGCCTTGCTCGAATTCAATCTGGAAACCCTGGAACTGCTGGAGCGTTTCGATCTGCCGGTCGATGCGCTTCCGCATCGATTGGGTGCCCTCGCGACGACTGAAAACGGCCATGTTTACGTGCTGGATCACGCGAGCCCCATCATTTATCGCAAAGCGCCCGAGGGCGAGAAGCTCGAGGTGTTCCTATACAGCGAAAAGTTCGATGCTTTGGACGCGATCGCGGTGACGCCGGATAACAGCCGTCTGTTCGTTGCAGATCGCTCCACCGGGATTTATGTCACCGACCCCGTTGCCCTGCAGGCCAGTCTTTTGTCAGGCCCGGAAACCCTGAACCTGGGCGGTATCTCGGCCCTGGAATATCATTCAGGCAACCTGGTGATGATTCAAGGTGGAATCAGCCCCCAGCGGATCATGCGCCTGACATTGGACGCCACGGGCGCCATGGTGGCCGGGGTCAGCCCGATGGCGGTCAATCTGGAAGCCTTCGATCAGCCGGGACGGTCGACCCTGACCGGTGAAGACCTTTTGTACGTGGCCAACAGCGCGACCGGCGGCGCTGACGCCGAAACTCTGATCATGCGGACTCCGCTGAGCGCAGGCAGCGAGATCGTGGCACCGGATATGCGCGATTTCCAGAAGCGAATCAGGGCGAATGCCGACCGCCAGCCGGATGAGTCCTGATCTGGAACCATGAATCTGCCGCCCGTTTACCTGGTTGATGCCAGTGTCTATATTTTCCGGGCCTGGCATTCCGTGCCCGATGAGTTTGTGAACGGCCTCGGTGAGCCGACCAATGCGGTTTACGGCTTCACCGGTTTCCTTTGCGGCCTGCTGGAACAGACACAGGCGCAGCACATAGCGATTACTTTTGACGAGTCCCTGACCAGCAGTTACCGCAACGAAATCTACCCGTCATACAAGGCCAACCGCGAATCCGCACCCATCGAGCTGAAGCGGCAATTCGCCTGGGCGCGGGCCGTGGCCGAAGCCATGGGCCTGCGCTGCTTTGGCGATGACCGTTACGAAGCCGACGACCTGATCGGAACGCTGGCCGTCTACTGGCGGGCCCGCGGCCACCCCATCAACCTTGTGACCAGCGACAAGGACCTGGCGCAACTGGTGCGTGAGAAAGATCACTGGTGGGACTTTTCCCGTAATCGAAAGCTCAACGCGCGGCAGTTGACAGAGAAGTTCGGCGTCATGCCGGAGCAGATGGCCGATTTCCTGGCGCTGACGGGAGACGCGGTCGACAACATTCCCGGCGTGCC
>JAVVFH010000034.1:0-20377 GCA_032250585.1 Lysobacterales bacterium | reverse complement strand
CTTCGTTCTGCAGGCGCTGCAGCGCTTCCCTGGCGGGCGTGCGGCTGACGCCCCCGGCATCGGCGATTTCCTGCTCGGTAATCCGCAACGACGGTGGGTATTCGCCGCTCAGGATGCGCTCCCGAACCACCTCGTATGCCTTTTGAGCTGCCTTCGCCAATTTAAAATGATTCCCGGGTTTTTGGAAAGTGCGTATGATTGTATACAATAACGGATAGAAAATGGCAGTATACGGGCATGAAAAGCGATTTTTGTATACATTAATGACCGTGCAGATGACCCATAAAGCGAACAAACCACTTCAGGGCGTGCGTATTCTGGACCTGACACACATGCTGTCCGGCCCTTACGGTAGCATGATCCTGGCCGACCTCGGCGCTGAAACGATCAAGGTCGAGCCCCTGCAGGGCGAGGGTACGCGCAAGCTGCTGGCCGGCGATCCAAAAAACTCGCTGGCGGGTTTCGGCGCCTATTACCTGACGCTGAACCGCAACAAGAAAAGTGTGGCGCTGAATCTGAAGAGCGAAGAGGGCCTGCAGGTTTTCCATGATCTCGTGCGCGAGGCCGACGTGGTCATCAGCAACTTCGGCGCCGGCGTACCCGAGCGCCTGAAAATCGATTACGAAACGCTCAAAAAGGTCAACCCCCGCATCATAACCTGCACGGTCACCGGTTTCGGCTCCGACGGGCCCAAGGCGAACTACCCCGCCTTCGACCAGGTGGCCCAGGCGATGGGCGGCGGCATGTCCATCACCGGCACCGATCCGGCGCACCCCGTGCGGGCCGGCATCCCGATCGGCGACCTCGGGGCCGGCATGTTCGCGGCCACCGGCATTTTGGCGGCCTTGCACGAGCGCGCGCAAAGTGGCAAGGGCCAGCACGTCGACGTGGCGATGCTGGACTGCCAGGTTTCCCTGCTGAATTACATGGCGACCATGTATTTCCTGTCGGGCGAAGATCCCTACCCGATCGGCAACTCGCATTTCGTGCACGTGCCCTACGACGCCTTTACCACCGCCGACGGCTTCATTGTCATCGCTGTCATCACCGACAACTTCTGGCAGAATCTGAAAGAAGTGGTGAACTGTCCCGAATTCGCCGACCCGAAATACGACGCTCAGCCCGGCCGTTGGGAGGACCGCGACATGATCAAGCGTCGCCTGAACGAAGTGCTGGTACGCCACGGCACCGGCTACTGGCTGCAGCGCCTGCAGGAAAAACGCATTCCCTGCGCGCCGGTCAACCGGCTCAGCCAGGCGCTGAACGACGAGCAGGTGCGCCATCGCAACATGGTGGTTGAACTAAGTCATCCGAACGGGGCGAGCACGCAGGGGCCGGGTAACCCGATCAAGTTGTCACGCAGCAGCGCCGAGACCTTCGCGGCGGCGCCGGCGCTGGGACAGGATACCGACCAGGTGCTCGGCGAAATCCTGCGCTACGACCCCGCGCACATCACCGCCTTGAAACAAAAAGGGGCCGCCGGCTGATGCCCGTTGCAATCGTCAATGATGTGGGTCCGCGCGACGGACTGCAGAATCAGCAAAAAATCCTCGCGCCGGCGCAGCGCGTGCAGCTGGTCGAAGCCCTGCTCGAGGCCGGCATGAAGCATGTCGAGGTCGGCGCCTTCGTCTCGCCCAAAGCGGTGCCAGCGATGAGCGGCGCGGATGAGGTATTGGCGGGCTTGCGCGGGCGCGGCGCGGCCGTGCTTACCGTGCTGATCCCGAACCTGCGCGGCTACGAACTGGCCCGCGCGGCCGGCGCGCAAAGTGTCTGCATGGTGCTCTACGGCAGCGACGGGATGGCCCGGGCCAACGCCGGCATGAGCCGGGTCGAGGCCGAATCAGCGGCTGCGAGCATTCTCGAGCAGGCTCGCGCGGACGGTGTGCGGGTGACGTCGACCATCGCGGTTGCTTTTGAGTGCCCTTTCGACGGGCCGGTGGATCCCGCGCTGATACAGGACATTGCGGCGCGTTTCATGGCGCTGGGAACCGACGAACTGGGCATCGCCGACACGATCGGTGCGGCCCATCCGATGAGGGTACGCGCGCTGCTGGACGCGCTGGTCGGCGCGCATGGCGCGCAGCGCCTCAGCGCGCATTTCCACGACACGCGGGCGCTGGGCCTGGCCAACGTATACGCGGCGCTGGAAGCCGGCGTGCGCAAGTTCGACGCGTCTATCGCTGGCCTCGGCGGCTGTCCCTTCGCGCCGGGTGCCTCGGGCAACGTGGCCACCGAGGATGTGGTCATGATGCTGGAGCAAATGGGCTTCGACACCGGCATCGACCTCGAAGCATTGTTGCGCGCCGCGGACCTGGCCAGGGAACTGACTGGAACCGCGCCCGGCGGCCGGGCCAGCGCCTGGCTGAAAGGTCAGCTGAAAAAGAACGGTCCGCAAAAAAAGCGGCCAGCCGGTCCGATGAGCACTGAATGACGGAGATCACGATGAGTTATCGCTTGGGTGTGGATGTGGGTGGCACGTTTACCGACTTGTTGCTGATCAACGAGCAAAGCGGCGAATCCTACACCGCCAAGGTGCCCTCGACTCCGGAGGACTCGTCGATCGGCGTGCTCAACGGCGTGCAACGCATCTGCGGGGCGTCGGGCGTCGATCCGCAAGACGTGCGGCGCGTGATGCACGGCACGACGGTGGCGACCAACGCCGTGCTGACCGGGTGTGGCGCCAGAGTCGGGCTGGTAACCACCCATGGCTTCAAGCACACGCTGCAGGTAGCGCGCTCTTTTTGTCCCGGCGGACTCGGCGGCTGGGTCAGTTACGTGAAAAAGCCGCTGCTGGCTCCGCTCGAACTCACCATCGAGGCCGACGAGCGGATCGGTGCTGACGGCAGCGTGGTGCAGGAACTGGACGAGGACAGCCTGCGTGAACGGCTCGAGGCGCTGCGCGCGCGCGGTGAAGTCGAGGCGCTGACCATCTGCTTCATCAATGCCTACGTGAACGGCGCGCACGAAGTGCAGGCCCGCGAAGTGGCGCGCGAGATTTTTGGCGATCTGCCGATCTCCATATCCTCCGAGGTCGTGCCGGAAATGCAGGAATACGAGCGCACCGAGACCACGGTGGTCAACTCCTACGTGCGGCCCCAGGTGGCCAAGTACATCAACAACCTGCAGCGCTCGCTGGAAGAGACCCTGGGCGAGGACCTGCAACTGTCGATCCTGCGATCCGACGGCGGCCTGGCGTCTTCGCGCGCAGCGGCGGAATCGCCCGTCAACCTGCTGCTGTCCGGCCCCGCCGGTGGCGTGACCGGTGCCATCTACTTTGCCAGCCGTGCCGGCTACGACGACGTGCTGACTTTCGACATGGGCGGCACTTCGACGGACGTGGCCCTGATCCAGGGCGCCAAAGCGCGCACCCGGCGCGAGACCCGCGTCGGCGACGTGACGGTCCGCGCACCCTCGGTGGATGTGCGCACCGTCGGCGCCGGCGGTGGTTCGATCGCCTTCGTGCCCCAGCTCACCAAGGCGCTGCGCGTCGGGCCGGAATCGGCCGGCGCGGTGCCCGGGCCCGCGGCCTACATGTTGGGCGGCGAGGAGCCCACCGTCTGCGACGCCAACGTGGTGCTCGGCTACCTGCCGTCCGATGTTCAGCTGGGCGGCGACATGTCGATCGACAAGGCGGCCGCCGAAAAAGCCGTACAGAAAATCGCCGACGCCATGGGCATCGACCTGATGGAGGCCGCCGAGGGCATCATCAAGATCGTCAACGAATCCATGTTCGGTGCCCTGCGGCTGGTCTCGGTGGAGCAGGGTTTCGATCCGCGTGATTTCGCGCTGGTCGCCTTCGGCGGCGCCGGGCCGCTGCACGGCAATGCGATGGGTATCCTGACCGACTCCTGGCCGGTGATCATCCCGCCCGGGCCGGGCGTGCTCTGCGCTTACGGTGACGCCACCACGGCGGTACAGGATGAAGCTTCGCGGACCTACGTCTCGATGGCCGAAGACCTCACGCCCGGGCAGCTGAACGCGGATCTCGAAGAACTGCGTGAGCGCGCGGCGGTCTCGCTGATCGCCGACGGCATTTCGCCCGAGCGTCACGAGGTGATTTACCAGGCCGATATCCGCTATGCCGGCCAGGCGTTCCAGATCACCATGGATTTCCGTGCCGGGGAGTTACTGGAGGAGGGCCTGGCCCTGCTGACCGACCGCTTCGACCAGGAGCACGAACAGCTGTTCAGCTTCGCGCTCGGGGACGCTCACGAACTCGTGATGATCCGGGCGATCGTGCGTGCGCCGGCACGCCAGATCGCGGAGGTCGCCGTCGGTCAGGCGGAAGCCGGCCTGGAGGACTGCCGCATTCACGACAGCCGCTTTTACTACGAGGGCGAATGGCATGACGCGGCGATCTACGATCGCGGCCGGCTGCACACGGACCTGGTGGTTCCCGGCCCGGCGATCGTCGGGGAAATGGACGCCACCACGGTCATCCTGCCGGGCTTCGAGGCCCGCGTGGATGAGATCGGCAACCTGATAATCAACCCCGCGTCGTAAGGAGGAGCGAACATGCCCGCGAAAATCATCGAAACCAACGACGCCGCTTTCCAGCGCATCGACGTGGACACGGTCACGGTCGACATCATCGAAAACGCGCTGCGCAATGCCCGCGAGGAAATGGACGCGGTCCTGTTTCGCACCGCGATGAGTCCGGGCATCCGCGAGCAGGGCGATTGTTTCCCGATGATCGCCAACCGCGACGGCAAAATGGTCGTCGGCCAGTTCGGTTCCTTCATCCACGGCTTTACCCAGGCTTACGACGCGGAGATCGAGGAAGGCGACGTCATCCTGACCAACGACCCCTACATGTGCAATGCGGCGGTGTCCCATTTGCCGGACTGGATCGTGCTGGTGCCGATCTTCAAAGATGGCCGCCACATCGCCTGGTCGGCGATGTTCGGGCACATGTCCGACAACGGCGGCATGGTGCCGGGCTCGATCCCGATCCGCGCCGAGACGATTTTCCAGGAGGGCATCCGCATCCCGCCGACCAGGCTCTACAAGAAAGGCGTTTTGCAATCCGACGTGCTGGAACTGATCCTGCACAATGTCCGGACCCCGCAATGGAACCGCTTCGACCTCAATGCGCTGGTCGCGGCCTGCAACACGGCGGCCAGGCGCTGCCAGGAGATGGCGCAGCGCTTCGGTGATGACACCTTCTACTCGACCATGGAGATCATGCTCGAGCGCAACCACATCGCGATGGAAGCCATCATCAAAATGCTGGTGCCCGAAGAGCCGCGGGTTTTCGAAGACCACCTCTGCGACGACGGCGTCGGCATGGGGCCCTACCGGATTCGCTGCAAGCTGTGGCGCGAGGGCTCGAAAGCGATCTTCGATTTCGACGGCACCGATCCGCAGGCCCAGAGTTCAATCAACTTCTACCTGAACGAAGACATGTTCAAAATGTTCTTCGGCTCGTTCACGATCAACCTCGTCGATCCGCAGATCCTGTTCAACGACGGTTTTTACGACCTGGTGGAAGTGCGCATCCCCGAAGGAACCTTGCTGAAGCCGAAATTCCCGGCGGCGCTGTCGGGCCGCACGCACGCACTGGGCCGCATTTTCGACGTGATGGGCGGCCTGCTCGGACAGAGCGCGCCGGAAGCGATGAACGCGGCCGGTTTTTCCGATTCACCGCACCTGTTTTATTCCGGCTACGACGCCAAGGGCGAGTGGTTCCAGCTGTTCCAGATCGGTTTCGGCGGCATCCCGGGACGCCCGGTCGGCGACGGGCCCGACGGCCATTCGCTTTGGCCCGGCTTTACCAATGTGCCCAATGAGTTCATCGAGGCTTACTTCCCGCTGCGCATCGAGCGCTACGAGACCATCCCGGATTCGGGCGGCGCCGGCCTGCACCGTGGCGGCAACGGCCTGACCGTGGCCTACCGCTTCCTGGCCGACGGCACGATATCCGTGCACGACGAACGCTGGCTGACCTACCCCTGGGGCGTCAACGGCGGCGAGCCTGGCATGCGCTCGACCAAGCGCCTGGTGCGGGTCGACGGCAGCGAGCAGTGGCTGCCGGCAAAGTGCGAGGGCATCAAGGTGAACGAGGGCGACCTGCTGTATTTCAACACCTGGGGCGGCGGCGGCTGGGGCGATCCCTTTGATCGCGACCCGCAACAGGTGCGGGACGACGTGGAACGCAGCCTGGTTACAGCCGCGGGCGCGAAGCGTTACGGCGTCGTGCTCGCAGCCGACGGCACGGTGGACAGTGAGGCCACCGAAGCGCTGCGGGCCGAACTGCGCGAGCGGCGCGGCGAGCCGGGTTTGTTCGATTTCGGCGGCACGATCGAGGAGATCAAGGCCCGCTGCAAGGCCGAAACGCACCTTGATCCGCCGTCCGCGCCGACCTTCGCGCGCGCGGGCTGAGGGCGGACTAACGTGACCGATCTGGAACGACAATTCCAGGGCCTGGGCCGAAAGCCGGCGCTGGTCGTGGTCGATATGATCAACGGTTTTACCGACCCGTCCTGTGCGCTGGGTTCGCAGGCCGACGCCGTGGTGGCGGCCTGTCGGCGCCTGCTGGACGTTTTCCGCCAGCGCGGCCTGCCGGTTTTCTTCACCACGGTCGTGTATCGCTCACCGGCGGAGGCGCGGGTGTTCCGGGCGCGCCTGCCGGCGCTGAACCTGCTGCAGCCCGGCAGCGAATGGGTCGAGGTCGATCCACGGCTGGATCGGCAGCCCGGTGAGGTGCTGATCGAAAAGCAGTGGGCTTCGGCCTTCTTCGCAACCGACCTGGACCGGTGCCTGCGCGCCGCCGGCGCCGACTCGCTGGTCGTGACCGGTTTGACCACCAGCGGCTGCGTGCGGGCCACCGCGGTGGACGGCCTGCAGCACGATTACCCGGTGGTCGTGCCGTGCGAGGCGGTCGGCGACCGAAACGAGCAGGCACATTGCGCCAACCTGTTTGATTTACAAGCAAAATATGCCGATGTAGTACATCTGTCCGACCTGTTGACCATGATCGAAGCGCTGTAAAAGCGACCCGGCCGCAAGCCGGCCAAAATTCAAGCCGGATCACCGGCGCCATACGTGGGGTATGAAACATGAATACGCAATTACTCAAGAAAAGCCTGATCGCATTCATCGCCGCCGCCACCTTCGGCGGCGCTTACGCCGAAACGGCCCTGGAAGAAGTGACCGTCGTCGCCCGTAAACGCGCCGAGAACATCCAGGAAGTCCCGATCGCAGTCACCGCCTTCAGCGCGGAGCAGATCCGGGACGCCGGCATCGAGCGCCCGGCGGATTTCATCGAACTGATACCGAACGTGACCATCGTCGATACGGCAAACGTCGGCGACACCCAGGTCAGCATTCGCGGCATCGTCTCGACCCGCGACGCCGAGTCGACCTTCGCCTACGTGGTCGACGGCGTGCTGGTGACCAATCCCAACGCCTTCAACGGTGAGTTGATCGACCTCGAACAGATCGAAGTCCTGAAAGGCCCGCAGGGCGCCCTCTACGGGCGCAACGCGGTGGCCGGCGCGATCATCGTCAACACGCTGAAGCCGGGCGCTGAGCCGGTGTTCAAGGCCCGCGCGGGCATCGGCAACAATTCCTCCTGGGATGCCTCGGCCCTGATCAGCGGCCCCATCGCCGGGGACACGCTGGCAGGTAGTCTGACCGCGTACAGTCGCGAGACCGACGGGCACTACGACAACGCCTTCACCGGTGCCGACGACGCCGTCGATTTCCTCGAGGACCAGGGCCTGCGGGGCCGGTTGGTCTGGGACGTCAGCGAAGACTTCGAACTGGACTTCCGCGCTTCCGCTTCGGAAGCCGAAGGCGGTGCGATCAATTTCAACGCGGTGTTCGCGATTCCCGCCTTCGTCGATTTTCTCGGCAGCCCGGCCTTCTTCAAGGACGTGAACGAACACGAATTCACCTTCGGCTTCAATGTGCCGGGTGAAAACGAGCAGGAAACCGATACGTTTTCGGTCAAGGCGGACTGGAGCCTGAACGCGTTTGATGTGACGGCGATCGCCGCTTATTCCGACCTCGAGGAATACCTGCTGTCGGACGGCACCAGCGCGACCTTTTATGGCTACGAACTGCTTCCTCAGTGCCAGCAGGACCGCCTGACGCTCAACAGCTTTACGCGCCCGGACCTGTTCGGGGAGCCACTGGCACCTTTCCTGGTGCTGCCGCCGCCCTCGGCGGGCGGTGCCGACTTCGTCGGTGTCTACGGCCCCTACACGGCGCTTTCCTGCGACGGTTACCAATACCAGGAGCGCAATCAGCAAGACGTGAGTTTCGAACTGCGCCTGACCTCCACGCAAGACCGGGCCATGCGCTGGATCGCCGGTGTGTACTACCTCAACATCGAGCGTGAAGTGGTGGTCGGTTACGGCGCCGACCAGGGCCAGGGCTTCCTGCGCCAGCCTTTCATCGGCCCCGAGGGCCCGAACCCGACCGACCTGCTGTTCTGGGATGATTTTGACACCGACGTATTCGCCGCTTACGGCCAGCTCGAATTCGACCTGGGGGATACCATGGAACTCGCCCTGGCGCTGCGTTACGACGAGGAAGACCGCACGGTGTCCAACAAGGTGCCGAACGTGCTGTCCTCGGGGCTGAACATCAACCTCGCGGGTCAGCCGCTCAATCCGGCGTTCAACCAGTTTCCGGACGGCGTCCCGGACCGCCAGGCGGATTTCAGCGAGTGGCAGCCCAAAGTCACCTGGCGCTGGTCGGCTACCGATAACCTGAATGTCTACGCCAGCTGGGGCCGCGGTTTCCGCAGCGGCGGCTTTAATTCGATCGGTTCCGAGGACCTGATCAATTTCTGGTACAACACTGGCTTCGGCGGCCCGGGTGAGCTGGTCGACGCCGGCTTGACCATCCGTGACGAGTACGACAAGGAAGTAACCGATTCTTTCGAGGTGGGCCTCAAAACCAGCTGGCTGAACGACAGCCTGCGCATCAACGCGGCGGCGTTCCAGAACGACATCGACGACAATCAGTTCTTCGAGTTTTTCGCCGGTCCCTTTGGCCTGATGCGCGTGGTCACCACCATCGACAAGGCCGAGGTGCGCGGTTTCGAGGCGGATTTCAACTGGCGGCTGACCGATATTTTCCGCCTCTACGGCGGCGTCGGCCTGCTCGACAGCGAGATCAAGAGAAACACCAACCGCCCCATAACGGTCGGCAACAGCATGCCGCAAGCGGCCGACGAAACCTTCAACCTCGGCGGCCAGCTGGACATTCCCTTCGGCAGCGACTGGAACCTGATGGCTCGACTCGACTGGGCCTATGTCGGCGACATGTGGTTCCACACGCTGCAGGGTCAGCGCACGCCGACCATCTGGCAGGTGTTCTTCGGGCCGGGCATCGAACAGGATTTCAGCCGCGCGAAACGCGATGCCTACGACACCTTCAACGCCCGCCTGGCGCTGAGCAACGAGAACTGGATCTTCACGCTGTGGTCACGCAACCTCGGCGACGAGGAATACCTGCAGGAAGTGATCCCGGCGCCCGAGTTCGGCGGCTCTTTCATCCACCCCTCGGCGCTGCGCTCCTACGGTCTGGAGGTCACCTACCAGTTCTGAGCGGACCAGAGCTCGGGTATAAAAAAGCCCGGCTTCGAGCCGGGCTTTTGCATTGGCAGCGGGCGAGCCTTGTGAGGTCTGCTGTGAGAGCGGCTTTTCAGCCGCGATAACCGTCGCTTGCAGACTAAGAAACGCCCGGCCCGCCTCAGAGGGCGTTGCCCAAAACATGGTGGCCGCGAGCTATGGCCATCGCGCCGCTGCGCACCACGGTGATGATTTCCGAACAGCAGACCACGCGCTCGATGAATCCGTCGACGCGGGCATTGGTGCCGGTCAACTCCAGCGTGTAGGTCTCCGGGCAATCATCCAGCACCCGCGCCCCGGCCGAGTCGATGAGTTGCTCCAGGGTTTGCCTGGCATCATCCGCCACGCGCACCTTCATCAGCAGCAGTTCGCGCTCGATGTGGTCGTCCATGGTCATGTCGGCGGTGTTGACCACGTCGACCAGTTTGAGCAACTGCTTGTTGATCTGGTCGATAACCTCGTCGGAGCCGCTGGTGACCAACGTCAGGCGAGAAATCTCGTGGTACTCGGTGGGCGCCACGCTGAGCGACTCGATATTGTAGCCGCGCGTGGAGAACAGGGCCGCAACGCGCGCGAGCGCGCCGGCTTCGTTCTGCATAAGGATGGAGATAATGTGTCGCATGATGAGGTTCATTGCGGCGGGGCACCGCAAAAATCCGGTTTGGCTCTGATTGCGCCATGTTGGCGCAGAATCCCGGCTATTGCAATGCAGTATCAATTGTCAGACACTTCGGACGATGATGAATTTACCAAGCCAAGCAGTGGATGCGCCGGCGCACCCCTTGTCGGGACAGACTTTGTCCGGCGCGGAAATGGTCGTGCAGGTGCTTGCCGACGAAGGCGTCGATACGATTTTCGGTTACAGCGGCGGCGCCATACTGCCCACTTACGACGCCGTGTTCCGCTACAACCGCGAGCATCGGCAGGCCGACGGCAGTGAGCCGATGCCGCTGATCGTGCCCGCTAACGAGCAGGGCGCGGGCTTCATGGCGTCGGGCTATGCGCGCGCCAGCGGCGAAGTCGGCGTGGTCATGGTGACTTCCGGGCCGGGGGCCACCAACACGGTTACGCCGGTGCGCGACTGCATGGCCGATTCCACACCCATCGTGGTCATCTGCGGGCAGGTTCCCACCCACGCCATCGGCACCGACGCCTTCCAGGAAGCGCCGGTTTCAAGTTGCCTGGGGCCGGTCGCCAAGCACACCTTTCTGGTTACTGAACCGGAAAAGCTCGAAGCGACCATCCGCACTGCATTTGAAATCGCACGCACCGGGCGCCCCGGTCCTGTCGTCGTCGACCTGCCCAAGGACGTTCAGAACTGGTGCGGAAGCTTCAAGGGGTCGGGCCTGCTGCCCGTTACCGGCTACCGTCAGCGTATCGTCTCGGTGCGCAACAATCGGCTGGACGACGATAAATGCGCGGCTTTCTTCGGCATGCTGGAGGCCGCGCAGCGGCCGCTGATCTATGCCGGCGGCGGCGTCATCAACAGCGAGGCATCACAACAGCTGCGACTTTTTGCGGATCGTTTCGGCATTCCGGTTACCACCACGCTGATGGGCATTGGCGCGGTCGACACCACCCGGCCGCTGTCACTGCACATGCTGGGCATGCATGGAATCGCCAGCGCCAATTACGCCGTGGAGGACTGTGATTTCCTGATTGCGGTCGGCGCGCGCTTCGACGATCGCGTGGCCGGTGTACCGGCGAAGTTCGCGCCGAAGGCCCGCAGCATCGCCCAGTTCGATATCGACCCATCCGAGATCGGCAAGGTCAAGGCGGTGGAATGGTGCCACGTGGGCATGCTGCCCGAGAGCCTGCAGGCCCTGTGCGATTACGCGCAGCAGCACCGTGTTGCCACGGACTTCAGCGAATGGCATGCCGAGATCGGCGACCTGAAACGCCGCTACTGCCTGAACTATGACCGCGACAGCGAGCTGATCCAGCCCTATGCGATCATTGAAAGCATCAACGCCATTACCGGCGGCGACGCCATCATTTCCACCGGCGTGGGCCAGCACCAGATGTGGGCTGCACAGTATTTCGACTTCCGCCAGCCGCGCCTGTGGCTGACCTCGGGCAGCATGGGCACCATGGGTTTCGGCCTGCCGGCCGCCATCGGCGCACAGTTCGCGCGGCCGGACCTGCTGGTCATCGACGTGGACGGCGACGCCAGCATCCGCATGAACCTGGGCGAACTGGAGACGGCGACCAGCTATGATCTGCCCATCAAGGTCCTGGTATTGAACAATTTCGGCGACGGCATGGTGAGGCAGTGGCAAAAGCTTTACTACAAGGGCCGCATGTCGGCCAGCGATAAATCGCTGCGCAAAAAGGATTTCGTCAAGGCCGCCGAGGCGGACGGCTTCGAGTTCGCCGCGCGCCTGGAGCACAAGGGCGACACCGATCGCATCATCCGCAGCTGGCTGGAGTTCCCCGGCCCGGCGTTTCTTGAAGTCATCATCGATCCCGACGCCGGCGTCTATCCGATGGTGGGTCCGGGCCTCACTTACGACCAGATGATCACCGGCGACTTCATTCCGTCGCGCAAACTGACCCGCGAGGACGACATCGACGGCTCCTCGATGTTCTGAAGCGGCCGGCAGCGGTCAACGTGGTACGCCCCGAATCACGGCTCGCGGGCCATCTGCGCGGCTTTTTTGAACAGGATCTTCGGAAACAGCCTTTTCAGCCACAGGGCCTTCATTTCCGGCCCGTCGCCGACCGCGATTTCCGGTTGGCCCTTGCGGAAACCCGCCATGATGACTTCGGCGCAGCGGCTCACGTCCATGCCGCCGGCGATCTCCTTGTCGATTTTGCCGTATTCGCTGCCGTCGCCGGCAAGGGCGTGCACCGAGATTTCGGTGCGGATGAAGCCGGGCGTGATGGTGGTGACCTCGATGCCGTGGTGGCTGACTTCGGCGCGCAGCGCGTCGTAAAAGCCCATCACCGCATGCTTGGCCGCGCAGTAGCCGGTGCGGTAGGGCGCGCCGACCTTCCCGGCGACCGAAGCCATGATCGCGATGTGGCCGCTGCCCTGCTCGAGCATCCGCGGCAGCACGGTCTTCGTCAGCGCGATCTGCCCCAGCACATCGACTTCGAACAGCCGCCGATAAACGCTCATGTCGGTGTCCACGCAAAGCGACCGTTGCGAGATGCCCGCATTATTGATCAGCATGTCGACGCGGCCGAAGGCGTCGAGAACGCTTCGCAGCGCGCCCGGCATGGCCTCCCCGTCGGTGACGTCCAGCGGCAGTACGAGCACGTTCCGCGCAGGCAGTCCGCCCGTTTCACAGAGGGCCTTGACCCGCTGCAGTTCCTGCTCGCGGCGCGCTGAGAGCACCAGCCTCGCGCCCTGCGCCGCGAATTGCAGCGCCAGCGCCTCGCCGATGCCCGACGAAGCGCCGCTGATCCATATTACTTTATCCGGGAACATTATCCGGTACTGGGTTTTCCATTGGAAAAGCGATTATATCCGCAACGACCAGCAACCGGGTCTCCGTGCTGGAGCCGCTGTTTCGCGATCACGGCGCTAACAAGCGCTTCGCCGGCGTCCATTTCCGGCCCGGCCAGTACCTCTACGCCGACCTCAACGGTGTCGTGGTCGCCGATGGCCTGCTCGGGATGAAGTTCTGACGCGGCACGCGGGTCGGCGCTGGGGTCAGGGAAGGAGGTAGCGCTGCAGGAACATCAACGTGGCCTGCTCGTAGACGTCCCGGTTTTCCTTGCGCTGGTAGCCGTGGCCCTCGTTCAGGGCCTCCATGTACCAGACAGGCTGGCCGCGCTCGCGCAGGGCCTGCACGATCTGCTGCGATTCGCTGGCCGGAACGCGCGGATCGTTGCGGCCCTGGGCCGCCAGCAGCGGTATGCCGATGCGTTCCACGCTGTTCAGCGGGCTGATGCGCTGCAGGAAAGTCCGCATTTCCGGATCCCGCTCGTCACCGTACTCCCGGCGCCTCAAACCACGCCGGTATTCCTCGGTGTTCTCCAGGAAACTGACAAAGTTGCTGATGCCGACCATGTCGACGCCGGCTTTCAGCCGGTCACTGAAATGGACGGCCGAGGCCAGCACGATATAGCCACCGTAGCTGCTGCCGTGAATGGCGATGCGCTGCGCATCGAGTTCCGGCTGCGCGGCGATCCAGTCGAGCAGGGCGCCGATGTCGCGGACCGCGTCTTCGCGCAGGTAGCCGTCGTCCAGCGCCAGGTAGTGAGCGTCGTATCCGGCTGAGCCGCGGATGTTGGGCGCGATCACCGCGGCGCCCAGTTCCGCGATCCACATCTGGAAGCTGCTGTTGAAGGCGGGCCGGTACTGCGCTTCGGGCCCGCCGTGAACGTGGATGATCACCGGATGCGGGCCGGGGCCCGCGGGCCGGTAGACGAAAGCCGGCACGGTGCGCGGCTGGTCACCGTGCTGGTCGAAGGTCGGGTAGCGGATCAGCTCCGGGCGGACGAAGCTCTTCGTATCCAGGCCGCCGACTTCGCTGTAGGTCCAGCGCTGTAAGGATCGCGCTGCCCGCGGCGAGCGACCCAGCGTCACGACGAACACGTCGCTGGGGTTTTGCGAACCGTTCATGGACATTGCCAGGCGGCGGTTGTCGGGATCGAACTTCAGGTCGGCGATCAGGCCTGTCGGCATGTTGTCGACGCGGGAAAAGCGCAGGGTCCTTGTGTCGAGCAGGTGGAGGCGGCTGATGCCTTCTTCGTTGGTGACGAAGGCGCCGCGGCGCCCGTCCGGGCTGAGCGCGAAGTCCGATACGTCCCAGGGGATCGAGTCGGTAATGGATCGGGTTTCCGGCTCGGGTGCGGTGGAACGCCAGGCCAGCTCGGCGGCCCGTCCGGATTCGTTGGTGATGTAATAGAAACCTTCATCGTCGCGGTCGAAGCCGAGCGCGCGGTTGGCCGAGGGATTCAGCGCGTCACCCGCCAGCAGGCGCGGGCTGCCGTCCCCCAGGTCGAGCAGGTGTATACGTGAATCGTTTACCGACAGGAACTGCTGGACCAGCAGCTTCCTCCTGTCGCCGCTGAACTCGACGGGGGCCCACCAACTCCCGCTCTCGGCCTGCACCAGCAGCCGGGCACTTGCGGGCTGCAGTGGGTCCATGATCCACAAATCGTTGCTGCGACCGTCGCGCCGGGTCGACTGGTAGGCCAACAGGCTGCCGTCGCCGCTCCAGGCCAGCAGGCGATTGCGGGACGCGCCGTCGGTCAACAGCCGGTTTGACGCCGTGGCCGGGTCGAACAGGTAAATCTGATCGAATTCGCCGCCGCCGCGGTCCATCGTGATCGCCAGCTGATTGCTGCCCGGGCGGCGTGCAACCTGGCCGATCGGTTCCCGAAAATAAGTGACTTGCCGGCGGGCGCCGCCCTGGCCAAACACCCGGTGTACCTGGCTGGTATCGCCGAAGCGGGTTCGAACATAAATTCCTTCGCCGGCCGCCAGCCAATCGATCAACTGAGCGGAGCGGACGTTCTGGTACTGGTTGAGGCGGTCCACCAGGGCGCCGGGAACTTCCGGCACCTCCTGCAGAATCAACTGGCCATCGTTGACGATGCGCTCGGCCGCGGACAGGTCTGCCACCACCGGGGTGAACAAAAGAGCCGCTGCGATCAGGCCCACGCAATGGCTTACACGGCCGCGCGGCGTGCCCACTCGACGGTGCGCGGGGGCGGGCGCCTCGCAGAACGGTACAGGGCTCGGCAGCGGGTTCGTTGAAGTAAAAAGATGTTGCAGGGCGCTATTCCGTTGCATTCAATTCGCGATTCACCGGATGGCGTTGAACTACAGACTATACAGACAACGGCCGTGCGTAGTGCGTTCCGGCTGCTACCGCTATACTGGCGGCTAATGAAACCGCAAGGAAAAGTCTGAGTTCATGAGCAAGGCACTTCACGTCGTGGTGCTCGCCGCCGGCGAGGGCACGCGGATGCAATCGCGCCTGCCCAAGGTATTGCAGAGCCTTGGCGGACGTCCGATGCTGACCCACCTGCTGGATACGGTCTGCGCGCTCGAGCCGGAAGCCGTCCACGTGGTGGTCGGCAGCGGTGCGGAGCAGGTGCAGGAAGCCTGCGTGGACTACGATGTGAACTGGGTACTGCAGGCCGAGCGCCGCGGCACCGGCCACGCCGTGATCCAGGTGATTCCTGCCGTTCCCGACGAAGCGCAGGTTCTGGTGCTGCTGGGCGATCATCCGCTGATTCCCCTGCAGGTCCTGGAGGAAATGGCACAAGGCCGCGGGGCACCGCTGTCGGTGCTGACCATGGAACTGGAACGCCCGCGCGGCTACGGGCGCATCGTGCGCGACCGTCTCGGGCGTATCAGCGGCGTGGTCGAAGACCACGACGCGACGCCGGCGCAATGGCGGATCCGCGAAGTCAACACCGGCATCATCCTGGCGGATGCCCTCGAGTTGCGCGGCTGGCTGGACCGGCTGGATTGCGCGAACGCCAAGGGCGAGTACTACCTGACCGACATCTTCGCGATGGCTCACCATGAAAACAAGGAGATCCACGGCGTGTTGGCGCCGGATCCGCGCGACCTGCAGGGCGCCAACGACCGCCGTCAACTCGCCGCGCTGGAAGCGCGTCTACGCGAGTTGTCGGCAATCAGCCTGATGGAGCGCGGGGTGCACCTCATCGATCCGCTGCGCCTGGACGTACGGGGCCGCGTGGAAACCGGCGCGGACGTTCACATCGACGTCAACGTCGTGCTGGAAGGCGACAACCGCCTGGGCGATGGTGTCTCGTTGGGGCCCGGCTGCGTGGTCAAAAACTGTGACCTGGCGGCCGGCACGCGGGTCCACGCGCACAGCGTGCTGGACGGCGCGCGAACCCACGGGCCTTGCGACATCGGCCCGTTCGCGCGTTTAAGGCCCGGTACGGTGCTGGCCGCCGGTTGCCGGATCGGCAACTTCGTGGAAACCAAGAACGCCAGCCTCGGCGAAGGCAGCAAGGCCGGCCACCTGAGCTACCTGGGCGATGTGCAGATCGGCCAGCGGGTCAACATCGGCGCCGGCACCATCACCTGCAATTACGACGGCGCGAACAAACACCGCACGATCATCGGCGACGACGTCTTCATCGGCTCGAACACCGAATTGGTGGCGCCGCTGCGGGTCGAAGACGGCGCTTTGGTCGGCGCCGGATCGACCATAACAAAGGACGTGCCGGCCGGCAGCCTGGCGGTCGGCCGCGCGCGGCAAGCGATTATCGAAGGCTGGCAGCGGCCGCGGAAGAAGAAGGACGGCTGAGCCATGTGCGGAATCGTTGCAGCATCCACCCGGCGCGAGGTGGCCGAAATCCTGGTATCCGGCCTTCGAGCCCTGGAGTATCGCGGCTACGATTCGGCCGGCATTTCGGTGCAAAGCGGGGGCGGACTGAAACGCCTGCGCACCGAGGGCAAGGTGCGGGATCTGCAACGGCTGCTGGAGGCCGATCCGGTGGCGGGGGTCTGCGGCATCGCGCACACGCGCTGGGCCACGCACGGCAAACCCAGCACCGTCAACGCCCATCCGCAGCAGTCGCGGGAATCCATCGCGCTGGTGCACAACGGCATCATCGAGAACCACGAGGCGCTGCGCGAGGAGCTGCAGGCGGCCGGTTACGAATTCAGTTCCGAGACCGACAGCGAGGTCATCGTGCACCTGGTCCACCGCTTGATGGGCGAGGGCAACGACCTGTTCGCGGCCGTGCGCAAGGCGGTGCAGCGCCTGCAGGGTGCGTACGCGGTGGCCGTGCTGTGCGCACAGGAGCCGGGTGTCGTCGTCGGCGCGCGTTCCGGCAGTCCGCTGGTACTGGGCCTCGGCTTCAACGAGCATTACCTGGCCTCGGACATTCATCCGCTGCTGTCGGTGACCAACCGTTTCGTCTACCTGGAAGAGGGCGACGTCGTGCGCCTGGATACCGAAGGCTACGAAATCCGCGACCGCGCCGATCGCCCGGCCGCGCGCGAAGTGCGCGAAGCGGACCTGGCGGCCGACGCGGTGCAGCGCGGGCGGTTTCGCCATTACATGCAAAAAGAGATTTTCGAGCAGCCGCAGGCCGTGGCAGAGACACTGGCTGGGCGGATCGGCGCGGACCACGTGTTGCCCAACATCGTCGGCGTCGGCGCCGACGACGTTTTGCAGCGGGTCGAGCAGGTTCACATTGTGGCTTGCGGCACCAGCTATCACGCGGGCCTGGTGGCGCGCTATCAGCTCGAGGAACTGGCGCGCATCCCCTGCACAGTCGAGGTGGCCAGTGAATACCGCTACCGCCAGCCGGTGGTGCCGGAAAATGCCCTGTTCATAGCGATTTCGCAGTCCGGCGAAACCGCCGACACGCTGGCGGCGCTGCGCCACGCGAAGGCGTCCGGCTACCTGGCCACGCTGGCCATCTGCAACGTGCCGGAAAGTTCCATCGTGCGCGAAGCGCAGTGGGTGCTGATGACGCGCGCCGGCCCGGAAATCGGCGTTGCCTCCACCAAGGCCTTCACCACGCAGCTGGTGGCGCTGCAGCTGCTGGTGCTCGAACTGGCCCAGCTGGCGAGCCACGTGGACCCGGACCAGCTCGCCGCCTGGACCCGTGAACTGCATGGGCTGCCCGACAAGATCCGTGCGGCGCTGGAACTCGACGCCCGGATCGAAAAACTGGCCGAGCAGTTCGTCGAGAAGCACCATGCGCTGTTTCTCGGCCGCGGCAGCCATTACCCCATCGCGATGGAAGGTGCCCTCAAGCTCAAGGAGGTTTCCTACATCCACGCCGAGGCCTACCCGGCGGGTGAACTGAAACACGGCCCGCTGGCGCTGGTCGATCACGACATGCCAGTGATCGTGGTTGCGCCGAACGACGCCCTGCTCAGGAAGCTGATCGGCAACATCGAGGAAGTCCGTGCCCGCGGCGGCGAAATGTTCGTCATCGCCGACGCCGGGGCCGTTTCCAGCTTCAGGAAACGTCATGGCCAGCTGCTGGAACTCGACACCGGCGGCGCGCTGCTGGCGCCGGTGGTGCTGACGATCCCGCTGCAGCTGCTGGCCTACCACGTCGCCGTGCTGCGCGGCACCGACGTCGACCAGCCGCGCAACCTGGCCAAGTCGGTGACGGTAGAGTAAGCCGCGGCTTGCCGGCGGTCTCGTGCCGCGTCCCGCAGGCGGTTTCAACACCCAGGGCAAATTTGTTCGCACGCCAATTTCTTGAATTCTTGTCATTTCCGCGCAAGCGGAAATCCAGTTCCAACAACACCGCTCACTGGATTCGTCAAGCCGTGGATTGGATTGAAATTCCTGGATTCCCGCCTGCGCGGGAATGACGGCACTTCTGGTAGATCAAATTTGCCCTGGGGTCGGGGCCCTGCTCTCGCTCCAATTCGTACTGCCGCTGTGATCTAATGAGAGATTGCATATCGGAGGGGCGTTATGGCCAACGAATTGCTGCAGGTTTCCGACGACTTCTGGAACATTCGCGGTTCCTTTCGGATCGGTGGCCTGCTCGACATCGGCACGCAGTGTTCGCTGGTGCGCCGGCACAACGGCAAGTTCGTTTTTCTGGACGCCTATATGCTGAGCGGTTCGGTGCGGCGCGAAGTCGACAGGCTGACCCACGGCGGCGAAGACGTGGAAGCGATCCTGAACCTGCATCCGTTCCACACCGTGCACGTCGAAAAGCTGCACGAGCAATATCCGAACGCGCGGCTCTACGGCACGGCGCGTCATGTCGGTCGCTTTCCCGGCCTGGACTGGCAGCGCGCGCTGACCGAGAGCCCGGAGCTGCATGCCGCCTTCGCCGATGATTTTGACTTTTCCGTGCCGCAGGGCGTGGATTTCATTTCCGACAACGAGAACGTGCATTTTTCCTCGGTGCTGGCGCTGCATCGTGCATCCCGAACCCTCCACGCGGACGACACGCTGATGTACCTGCGCCTGCCGGCGCCGCTGCGCTGGTTTGGCCCGGACGAGAGCGTGGCCTTTCACCCCACGCTGGCCAAGGCGCTGGAAAGGCGCGCCGGTGCCGCGACAGATTTTCGTGCTTGGGCGCGGGCCTTGATCGACGATTGGCAGGACGCCGAGAACCTGTGTGCGGCCCACAACGCAGCACTGCTGGCGCGCGACAACCGCGGTGCCCCGCTCCCCGATCGGCTGCAAAAAGCGTTGGACCGGGTCCGTACGACGCTCGATACTCATCAGCGGAAATTCGGTTGAGCGCCCGCCCGCTCGCCATGCTGTTTTCTTTCCACCTCTTCGTGCTGGCGGGCGCGGTCGCTGCGACAATGGATTCAAATATGGAACTCGATCTGGAAGCGGGGCCCTGGCAGGCCATCAACGACGGCGTCATGGGCGGGGTATCGCGCGGGCGCATGACGCCCACGGCCGACGGTTTGCGCTTCGAGGGCGAACTGTCGCTGGAGAACGATGGCGGCTTCGCCTCGGTGCGCCGGTTGGTGCAGGACGACTTCAGCTCGGCCAGCGGCGTGCGCTTGCGGATTAAAGGCGACGGGCGGACCTACCAGTTCCGCCTGCGCCTGGACGGGCGCTTCGACGGCGTCGCCTGGCGGGCGGAATTTGCTACCAGCGGCGACGGGCAGACGATCGATCTTCCGTTCGATGCGTTCGAGCCGGTGTTCCGCGGCCGCCCCGTTCCCGATGCGGGCCCCGTCACTCCCGCGGACATCCGCCAGGTCGGCTTCATGCTGGCAGACAAGACGCCGGGTCCCTTTGCGCTGGAAATCCGCGCCATCGAGTTCCGTTAGCCCGCATAATTCATCAAGGATCCGGAATTTACAGCGTAGCTGGCGAAACAGTTTGGTAAATCGTTCGAAGAAT
>JAVVFH010000349.1:0-3094 GCA_032250585.1 Lysobacterales bacterium | reverse complement strand
GCGTGATCGTCGGCAATCAGAACCCGGATCATTGAAGCGCCGCGTCTGGGATTCGGATAGTCATGGTAGTGCCAGCCCCGGGTGCGGATTCCAGAAACCATTCGCCGTTTACAGAGCGGACCCGCTCGGCAACGCCCAAGAGCCCATAGCAACCAGCCCGGACCTGGGCATCCGGGTCAAAGCCCCGGCCATTGTCTTTGATGATCAGTACATGCCAACCATCGCACCTTTCCCAGCTAAGGCTGACCCGGCTCGCTTTGGAATGTCGCCGGATATTGGTCATGGCTTCCTGCACAATTCTAAAGATGGTAATTGCCCGATCACCCCGCAGTCGGTGTGGAATATTCGAAAAATCCACGCTGGTCTCGACATCGCCGTGCTTGCTGAAATCTGAAATCAGCCAGTCCAGCGCAGCATCCAGGCCAAGGTCGTCGAGTACCGGAGGCCGGAGGCTGGTCACGATCCGTCGAGTGGTATCAATTGTGCGGTCGACCAGATTCAGTAATTCCTTGCCGCGGCTCTCCAGCTTAGGGTCATTCAGCGAGATGTTCCCAAGCAGCCAGGAAGATTCCATTTTCAGAGCTGTGAGCATGTGGCCCAGTTCGTCGTGCACTTCTCGGGCAATCGATCTTCGCTCGTGCTCCCGGATATCTTGCAGATGCGTTGAAAGTTCCCGGACTTCACGTAGTGTTTGAAGCAACTTTTCCTGAGCCTGGCGCTCGGCGGTGATATTGGATAGAAAGACTACCGCTCCGTCCAGGGTTTCGTCGGCGGCAAGAATCGGATCGACGCTACAGCGCAACCAGATTTCGTGACCTGGAACTTCAACATCAACCCGATTGGTGGCACGCCGCTTCCACGTTCCGGCGAGATCCAACGAATCGCCCTGAAGGCCGAGTTGGTCACCCAACGCATGCTCCATCGAAGCCCCAATAAGATCTCGAAACTCGCAGCCGAAGAGTTCCAGAGTTGCCAGGTTGACACGCAAGATCGTGGCGTCGGCATCCAGCATGATAATTGCGTCGTGCGCTGCGTCGAAGGTGCTGCGCCATTCTCGCGCAACTCGCTCGATCGATTTTTCTATTTGCTTGTAACGGGTGATGTCACGGCTGGTGGCATGGATTTCCACCGTTCCGCCGCGCTCGTTGCACACGCCATGACAGAATATTTCGCACCAGCGCCAATCACCGTTCGCGTCTCGGCATCGAAACGTGGTATTCGCGGGTTCACCAAGATTGGCGGCCAGCGCAAAAGTCGAAACCAGTGACGCCAGATCGTCGGGATGAGTAAGGTCGTCAAGGCGGTGACCGATCAGCCTTTCTGCGGCATGCCCGAGCACCGATTGGGCGGCGGGAGAGGCATACAGAAAGGTGAGTTCCAGCGAATGGCGCGATACCAGTTCGCGGGCGTTTTCCGTCAGCAACTGATAAAGCGTCCGGTAGTCGACCGACTCGGCGGTAGCCGGACTGCCATGCTTTGCCATCACGATTTTCCCCTGCGTCATCGGATCGGTCCCGCTCTGCCCGGTGAGGCCCATGCGGGAATTGTGTACGATAGCGCTAGGATACCTCGGAATTTGGTGGTTGCGAAAGTCCGCATTCAACCATGCTCTGCCGCGTTATTCGGAAACGTTCGGGGATTAACGGGGCTCCATGCCGTCGGCAAAAATCGTATTTTCCAGCGACGGGTCGATCAGCGAGCACGCCAACCGACCGAAGGGCTTGCCATCGACCGTTTCAACGATGTTTTCCGCATGCGCGAGGATCGCGGCTCGGATCTGTTCGGGGCCATCCAGTGGGTGTTGCTCAAGCAGATTGACTGCGATCCCGGCCACGTGCGGTGCTGCCATCGATGTTCCGGACATGGCCAGCGTGTCGAAATCGTCGCGATTGAATGTGGAAGTGATTCCGGTGCCGGGAGCATAGACGTCCACACAATCACCACGGCTGGAGAAGGGCGCCAGCAGGTCATCACGATCCGTTGCTCCGACCGTAATGACTTCCTCGACGCGTGCGGGTGAGTACTGGCAGGCATCGTCGGCTGAATTGCCGGCAGCGACCACATAGACCACACCCGCCGCAATTGACGCTTTCACCGCGTCATCAAGAATCTCTGATCCGCGGGTTCCGAGGCTCATGTTGACCACGGCCGGGTGCGGATTGTCGAGTACTCGCCGGGTGATCCAGTCAATGCCCGCAATCAGCGTACTCAGTTTGCCTTGAGCGTTGCAGTCCAATACCCGAACCGAATGAATACGCACATTTTTAGCCACGCCGTGTTCGAAGCCGCCGATAATCCCGGCAACATGGGTGCCATGTCCATGACAATCTTGAGAACCATTGCCGTCGTCGAAGGCCGAGTAGCTGTCCCGAACATCGACACGCCCGCCGAAGTCCTGATGAGTGGCGCGGATGCCGGAATCCAATATGTATGCATGAACTTCGCTGGCCGGCTGTGTTTCATACCAGGTGTATAGACCGTCGAGCTGCGGCGTTCGCTGATCCAGGCGGTCCAGTCCCCAGGATGGCGGGTTGATCTGGCTGTGCGTTTCCAGAGCCTGGACTCGGGCATTCTGTGCCACATACGCAACGCGGGGGTCTTTGCTCATGGCCAGGGCCGTTCGCTCGTCTGCGACCAGAGCGAAGCCCGTCAATGCCTCCGAATAGACTTGTCCGCGCTTGGCGCCGGCGCGCATCGTCAGGTCATCGGCAACTCCTTGTATGTCGCGTAGGCGCTCGTCCGCGATCGCCAGGCCCACCGGCACCAATTCCGTTTCCTTGAGAACTACGATGTATTCGCCGGGCACCGGATCGTCGGCCGCCAGAATGCCGCCGGCCCATGCCTGCCCGACTGCGAGTGCAACGGTCAGCAATACAATTGCAGCTTTCATGGCATTCTCCCGACCTGATCGGTGTCGGTCCGGAGCCCCCTTGGGCTGGACAGAATCGGACGGGACCAGTGTCGGAAAAAGTGGCGTTTTCAGCTATCGGCGCAATTCGCTTTCGCCTGTAGGTGTTAGCTCTTGGGTGTTGTCGGAGTTTGTCCTACAGTGCGACGCGGAATCGCCGAAACGACCAGAAGTCCTGCGTCGCCA
>JAVVFH010000348.1:0-3116 GCA_032250585.1 Lysobacterales bacterium | reverse complement strand
GCCGGAAGTGACCAGGCTGCTGCCGTCGCAGATGAACAGGTTGGGCACGTCGTGCGCGCGATGGAATTTGTCGACCACCGATGATGTCGGGTCGTTCCCCATCCGGCAGGTGCCGAGCAGGTGCTGCGATACCGGCGGCCAGTCGCCGGAATTCAGTCCCCAGGTCCTGATCGCGCCCGCCGCCTTCATCAATTCTTCAGACCGGTCCTGAAAGAACTTCGCCGTGGCCAGGTCATCGGGATGGTACTTGTATGTGGTGCGCAGCGCAGGGCGGCCCCAGCGATCCCGCAGCTCGGGATCCAGCGATACCGAGTTGTCTGGCAGCGGCAAGGAAGTGGTGTGGCCGACAAACGCCGCGCCGTGGGTAAACACTTCACGGAGGGATTTCTTGAAACCCTCTCCCCACCGCGGGCCGTCCGGCGGGCCTGCCCAGTCGGCCGATGCGATCGGGGTGCCGTCGGACGGGCAGCGCGAATCGATGCCACCGCCGCCATAAAACCCAAGTGAAGCGTCCAGCGCGTAGAAATCATGAATGACCCGCGTCGTGGGAATGCTCTTGTAAGCGTTGACCGGATGTTCGAAGATCCCCACTACCCATGACCAGCCGTTGAACATCAGGTTCCTGCCGACCATGCCGCTGGAGTTCGCCAAGCCGTCCGGAAACCTGCTCGATTCGGACAACAACAGCAGCCTGGGCGTCTCCGCACCGTTGGCGGCCAGTACCACGCCCTTCGCCTTTTGCATATGCTCGGTACCGGCGGCATCCCAGTAAATGACGCCGGTGGCACGGCCGGCCTCGTTGGTTTCGATGCGAGAAGCCGTGCACATGGTTCTGATCTCGCAGCGACCGGTCGCCAGCGCCTGGGGAATCATCGCCGCCATCGACGATGATTTGGCCGATACTTCGCAACCGAAACCCCAGCAGAATCCGCAGTGCATGCAGGGGGGTCGGCCGTTGTGGGGTTTGGAGAGGATGGCGACGGGCGCCGGATAAGGGTGATACCCCAGCTTTTTACCGGCCCGTTCCAGCAACACGCCCGGCGACTTGACCGGCATCGGCGGGCACGGGTAGCCTTTGGAGCGCGGCGGGTCGGAAGGCCCCTCGACGCCTGACACGCCGATTTCCCAATCGACCTTCGTGTAATAGGGCTCGAGGTCTTGATAGGTAATGGGCCAGTCGTCGAAACTGGTGCCGGCGATCGGTCCAAGCAGGCTGCGCTCCTTGAAATCGACTTCCCGGAAACGCCAGTAGTTGGCGGCGAAATGAACGCTGCTGCCGCCCACGTTGTGAGCATATTGCAACACCGTGGTATCAGACTTTTTCGCCGTTTCCGCCTCGGTTTTCCTGAATGTCTGCGGGTGTCCCTGGTGTGCCCCCCAGGTCAACTCTTCGTAATTCTTGTACATCAACTCGTCGTGCCGGAAATCGCCTGGCTTCAGATAAGGTCCCTGCTCAAGCACAACGATCGAGTATCCGGCGGTCGACAGCTCCCGCGCCATGACGCCGCCGGCGGCACCGGAGCCGACGATGACGAAATCGACCTGTTCACTGGTTGGGAAGGTCGTGGTGGTCATTTCTCATTCCCCCCGCTTGGCGTAATCGGCATCGTAATGGCCGAATGGCGGCTGCGTACCGACCGGCCCTTCGAAACCGATCAGTTTCCAACCGACCCGGCCCCGGTTACCCCCGCGCGAGGGATCGCAGAACATGCCGGCAATGGTCAGGAACCGAAGCGTTTCGAAGAACTCGGTGTCTTCGATGGACTGCAATGCTTCGATCTGCCGGCGCTCGCTCAGATCGGCGAATGATGTTGCGTCATAGGCCTGACGAATGTCGGCCTGAAGGCTGAGCAGGCCCTTGCGCATCGGTTTCAGAATCGCCGGTTCGATATCGGCCAGGACGGTGTCGATAAAGTAAATCACGCCGCCCTCCCTGGCGCCCGGCGAGTCGCCGGAGGGGATGATCCGGGCCGCAATGGCCTCGAACTCGGTTGCCTCTTGTGCGGACAGCACGCGGAACGGGGATTTTTCCGTTGCTGCCCTGGCGGCCACGCTTGCCGTCGCCATGATGGCGGGCATGCCCAGCGTAATCCATGAGCCGCCCAGTGCGGTACCGCCTTGCTTGAGGAAGTCTCTTCTGTGCATGGTTGATTCTCGTGTGACGGTTACTGCGGCGCGAGCGAAAACGTGGTGCCTTCGGCAAGCTGAATGGCGCGCCAGTCGTCCGGGTCGCCGGAGGCGACCGCAGCAAACGCCTGATCGATCAATCCAAGAATGGCCGCCCGGTCGTCGGCTTCGGCCGATGCAGTCGCGGCGGCCGAACATAGCCAGAGCACGGCCAGTGCCGGAGTCGTGATTCGCTTCATGGCGTGAACCTCCCTCCCAGGGCGTTTCGGCACGGCGCACGAAACGTGACCTGATTCACATAATACCCGACCCTGAGTTTTGCGCAAGCCTTGGCCCGCTTTCAGCTTGCGGTGATCTGGGATGCCTGGTGCCAGGGAAGCAGTGTGCAGTTGCTGCGCCGCTCGGTCGAGTCTCCGCCGAAGACAATCCAGGGATTTCCGCTTACGCGCGCCTGGGCAACCCGACGCGCCGGTGACATCAGGTCGCGGGTGACAGTCTGGCCGGCCCTGGCCTCGACAACGGTTAGATTGTCGGCGCCGTCGATCAACAGGTTGGCTTCATTGCTGTTGTGATCGCGGTAAAAGTACAGGCCGCCGCGCTCACCAGCGTTGGCGCGGTGCTTGGCGACTAAGTTGCGTCAGAAAGGCGCGCGGATCCTCGCTGGCGAAGCGCCGCTGATCGGGAAGTTCAAGATTGATATACGGGTGATCGGGAAACAGCGCCTGGCACAGCGTCGACTTGCCGCTCTGGCGGGGATCGGAAGCACTCAGCGATTCCTTTCGCCGATCAACCCGCAGCGAAAACCGTCACCTTCGGCCACGCAATCCGGCGGTGGGCCGAGTTCGCGCCACAGCGGGAAGGCGCCCTGGCGCTCCATGAACCGGATGAAGCGCGGGTCGGCGCGCAGCGGTGCGTTGGCGTCGGTCCAGAACAGTGCGGGCACCGGATCGTAGTCGGGGTCCAGATCATCGAGCGTTTGCAACACAGCC
>JAVVFH010000347.1:0-3125 GCA_032250585.1 Lysobacterales bacterium | reverse complement strand
CACTTCGATCCGCTCGATGGCACTGGCGGGGATCATATTCAGATCCACCGCGCTCGAACCACGCCCAACCGAGCCATTGACATTTAAAAGCGCGCTGGTATGGCGGCGCTTGCCATTGACCAGCACCAACACCTGGTCGGGGCTGAGGCCGCGCAGCTGCGCCGGGCGCACGATGTCGGACTGGTCGGAGTTGGACTGGCGCGGCATGCTGAAGGACGGTACGAGCGCCTGCAGCAGCCCGCCCAGCTCACCCGGAATATTTGGCGACCGGACCAGTTCCCCGGCGCTGATCACATCGACCGGCACCGGGCTTTCCTCGACGCTGCGCAGCAGCGAGCGCGTGCCGATGGTGATCACTTCCTCGAGTTCGGGTTCGGGTTCTTCCTGCGCTGCCGGTTCCTGCGCGAATGCGAACGGCAGGCCGAGCGCGCAAAACAGTGCTGTGATGACTGCCGGCCACGACCGGCTCACGATTGTTCTCATTGGTCTGCTCCCTGGTTTTTACTTGTACCGGAAAATACGCCAGCGCTGCGCGGACCCCGGTGTTGAATGCGGCCGCAAACAGCCGTGCCATGCATCAGTCGAGGAGTTTACCAGCCGACCTCGCACTTCGGAACTGTGACGGATGAAATACAGGCCGATCAAGGCCACCAGATGTCCGTCGGCTGCGGGCAACGGTCTTGGTACGACGTCCTGAAGACTGTAAGACTGTCGAGCGACGCCCGGTCGTCTGTCGTGGTCACCCACGGTTTGGCGGGGAGATTGGCGGGCCGGCAAATATCCGGCAATTTAACCGGCAAGATGTTTCGCAATCGAAAGGAGAAGAGCACCTATGTGTCGATTCACGTTCTACCTCGGCGACGAAATCACCGTCGCCGAATTGGTTACGCGGCCGGAAAACTCGCTGATTCACCAGAGTACACACGCCAGGGAGCGCGCCGAACCGCTCAACGGAGACGGCTTCGGGCTGGTCTGGTACGTAGACGACGACCCGCAACCGGCCCGATTTCGTTCACTGACGCCGGCCTGGAACAACGCCAACCTGGACGAACTGGCGCGGGTCACGCACAGCCGCTGCATCATGGCCCACGTGCGCGCCGCGACAGGCGGCAGCTTCGATGTGGCCGAAGACAACTGCCACCCGTTTCGCTGCGGGCCGTTTGCATTCATGCACAATGGTGACATACCGGCCTTTGCGAGCATTCGCAGACCGCTGATGGAAAGCCTTTCGGACCCCGGTTTCGCCGCCATTCACGGCAATACCGACAGCGAGCACATGTTCGCGCTGGCCTTGGAGCACTTGCGCGGGCGCGAGCATGACAGCAGCTGCGAAACGCTCGCCGACGCGCTGCGCGCAACCGTGACCACAGTACTCGAACTGCTGGAGCGACACGCACCCGACACGCACGCCTACCTCAACCTGGTGCTCACCGACGGACAGAACGCGGCGGCTTGCCGCTTCAGCACCGATCCCGACTACATCGACAGCCTGTACCTCAACCAGGGATCCCGCTACCTTTGCGACGACGGGGTGTGCTACATGGCGGAACCGAACGATACAAACCGTGCGGTGCTGATCAGTTCCGAGCCGCTCAACGAGGGCCCGCGCTGGTTACCGATCGAGCGCAACCACGTGGCGCTGGTGTCCTCGGACCGCTCGGTCTCTTTCAGAGAACTGGGTCCCGGCTCGGCCGGCTGAATGCTGCACCGACCCACGTTTGAAACCCATTCGACCGCTGCTATAAAGCCTGGAACCACGCCAAAAAATCGCGGCTGAAACCACTCCCACAGAATCCCCGCACAGAATCCACAGCTTCGATCCAGCCACCTCGACTATCTTTTGTGGTAGCAGCGTCAGCCGCGATCGGCGAATTGGAATTCACTGCCGATATGTCGCCCTGCACTACACGCTGAGGCCGATCTGCATTGGCGTCGCCAGCAATTCCCGGCCAGGGACATGCGGCAAAAACACCAGCCGCGGCTGGAGCAGGAAAATGAGCAACATCAACGCGCCGTAAACGCCCAGCACAACCAACAGCAGCTTGATCATCATGGCTCCCATATCAGCCCGAACATCGCACCAGTCGGACTTGGCTCCATTTCCAAGATATTGAATCATTGAAAGAATATACAGTTTCTTGGGCGCATTCAAGATTAACAGTTGTCCCCGAGCCACGCCCTGTCCCGGCCCTTGCTGGTCCAGGCACGCCTCCGATTTCGGCCGGAAATCGTCCGGCAGGCCCGGCCGGGATCGTGAAAGGTGATGAGCGAATGTATCAGTGCGCCCGTTTATGCCGCAGCCATTGCACGAAGCTCCACAGGCCACTCAGGCTGATCACCGCGAGCGCCAACGCGGTCAGCAGCCCCAGCACCCGGTAGGGCCAGCCGCCGATTTGCAGTGAGTGCAGCGGATACATCCAGTTCAGCACGCTCTCACCGCGCGGCGCACGGCTCGCATCGATGTGTTCGATCACGGTTTTGCGCAGACCGTCTAGATAAACGGTGGAGCGGCCATTGGGGTGTGGTTCTCCGGGCATTCGCAAGCGCAAATAATGAACCGCGCTGCCCGCCGGCGGAGGCGACCAGGAAATCAGGCGGGATTGCGGCAGGGCCGACCGGGCCGCCGCCAGCATCTGCGCGTCCGGAGGTCCCGGCCTTTGTGTCGCTCTCACTTCGGGGCGCGCCTGGCTGACAACCGGGCTGAGCAGTAGTGTGTTCAGGATCGTTCGGCTGGCCGAGCCAAACACGACCGCGGCGCCGGTCAGACCGAACAGCAACACGAAAACCGCGGCAAGCGCCCCCAGGTCGCGGTGCAGGCGCAGCAAATGCCCCCTGCCGGGCCCGGTCGGACGCAGCGAGCGCCAGCGGAACTGGTGGCGGACCACCCACCACAGCAGCAGTCCGCTGATTGCCATCAGGCCGGCCGCCAGACCCAGTGCACCTACCGTGTTTTTGCCGATGCGGCCCGCGGCCAGATGAAAATGCAGTTCCGACAGAATACCGACGAAAGTCTGATGCCACGCCCATTCGTCGATCAACGCATGATTTTTCGGATCGACCAGGGCCTGGCCGCCGTCGAGAAAGACGTGGTAGGCGGCAATGCCGTTGCGCGGCAGGCGCACCAT
>JAVVFH010000346.1:0-3174 GCA_032250585.1 Lysobacterales bacterium | reverse complement strand
CCCACTGGACAAGATTCCGCGCCATTTCTTGACTTGTCAGTTCGAAATCGTCTTTTAGTGCCTGAAAAAATTCCGCTACCGTTTCGAAGTCTTGAGGTTCAATCAGCGGATCGCTTCGTCCACGTTCTGCGCCGCCAGGTCCATTCGTAGATGTTTCGGCATGTGGGACAGCCTCCACAGTAGAAGTCTCTTCGGTAGGATCGAGGGAGTTTAAGATCTGGGAAACTCCGGCTTGGTCGGCTTGCTTCGTGGAGTCAGGCTTTGAGTCAATTTTGCTGTTTGTAGCTTCTGTCGGGTTTAACGATAGATCTTGGAATGAAAAATAAATAGAAATAGAGAGCCCTGCGACAATAGCAAGGGCGACAGCGGCATATGCTTTTCGATTTCTCATATGGTGAAATAATCCTGTATCAAACAAGTGCTGCCGGGACTTCAGCCCCGGCAGCGTTGCGGAATCTCATATCTTTAAGGTTTAAGAGTCGGGCATCAGAAACCCATCGCCCAATTCATGAAGTTCCACAGTACTTGCTGGTCACTAAGGTTAGAATTATTGGCGCCGAAAGCGTTCCAATCGACCGTGCGCCAGTCTAGCAAGGAGCCGGGCATATCTCCTCTGTGCATTCCGATCGATCTGAACGTTGCGATATCTTTAAGAGCCCACTCGTAGGTCAAACCGTGTATGTCTGCCATAAGGTCTGCGAAAGCTTGAGCAGTCATTACATGGGAGCCAATTTTCACTGTCCCCGATAATCCCCCGCCCCCAGTGCTACCTCCACTGCCATAATTCTCGGTAATCGCAAGATCCTCATACACCTCTTGTGGTCCGCGACATGCGCCCCCGAGTTCGATAAGGCCTAGATCAGCGCAGCTTCCCGTTACCGTTATCGGGGGTAGAGTAATCGTTGCGGAGGAGGGCGAAGGGAGAGATAACAGACATGTTATTAGAAGAACGCCCGCCACTGCGGCAAGGTATGGCTGGCTATTGTTTTTGCGAACCGCGAACCGCGAACCGCGAACCGCGAACCGCGTGAGCAGATAATTCTGCTGTCTTGCTGATATTGGTTTTCATTGGTTATTCTTCCTGTATTGGTTGTTTAACTAACAAATACAAGAGCCACGACGGCAGTGTCCGACGCTTCGATCATCGCTATATCGCCAACTTTGATTTAGCTATCCCTGACATTGCCAACGTCCTATTGCAGCCCCTGCAACTTGTTTTTAGCATGAGGGTTCAGAGGTGTCAAGCGAATAATTGAAAACGTTTTACCGCGCAGTACCACTGGTCGCTGCATGAAAAGCATTGCCGAAAAGCGCAGTCGCCATCCACTACAGCGCGGCGGCTAGTGCGTCCAGCAGGTAAACGACGAGACCTCGCTTTCTCGACATCCAGGAGATTCGCCTACATCGCGACCTCGATGATGCTCAGCGCAAGCTAGGCGGTGTTGGCGCAGAGGAGCAGCACCGGGCCGGTGAAAAGGGTTGTTTGCCGATCGTCGGACGGCGGTATGATCGAAAGCTGAACCCAACGCCGGTTTGAAGGACCAGCAGTATGTCGGAGTCGTCATCCAAATCCGAGCTTTCGCCGCTCGGTCCGGTGAAGCACCTGAAGCCCCCCGCGTAATGAGTGGTATCGCGGGCGACCTGAACCTCGATGACGTCTCGGTCGGGGAGTTGGAGCCAGTATCGCTTTCGGTTTCCAGGGGAGA
Source organism: Lysobacterales bacterium (assembly GCA_032250585.1). GTDB lineage: Bacteria > Pseudomonadota > Gammaproteobacteria > Xanthomonadales > SZUA-36 > JAVVFH01. The sequence goes on along the minus strand of JAVVFH010000346.1, from coordinate 1,468 downwards.
GATCGTCTGCATCTCCGGGGCGTCGGGCAGCGGCAAGACGCGATTGCTGCGCGCGGTCGCCGACCTGGAGCCGCACGGTGGCGACTGTGCGCTCGGCGATATGCGCCAAAGCGAAACGCCGGCTCACCGCTGGCGCGCGCAGGTGATGATGGTGCCGTCGGAAAGCCAGTGGTGGCATGAAATCGTCGGCGAGCATCTCGACGCCGATGCGGGCGACGCGCTGGGCGCGCTGGACCTGCCGGAAAGCGCCACCGAATGGTCCATCGACCGACTGTCTTCGGGCGAGAAGCAGCGCCTGGCGCTGATCCGCGCGCTGCTCCTCGAGCCCGGCGCACTGCTGCTCGACGAACCCACGGCCAATCTCGATGCAGACTCGATCGGGCGCGTCGAGCGGTGGTTGCTCGACATCGTGAAACGCCGCGAATTGCCGACGCTGTGGGTGGCCCACGATGCCGACCAGATCGGCCGCGTCGCGCACCGCCGGTTTCGGATCCGCGACGGCCGCCTCGGGGAGGACAAGTGAGCATCATCGACCTGTCGTGGTGGCAACTGGGGCTGGCCTCGCTGCTGGTGCTGGCGCTGGCCGCGACCAGTCACCTGGCCCGGCTGGGCATGGTCCGGTCGCTGCTGGTGGCGGCACTGCGTACCGTCATCCAGCTGGCGCTGGTCGGCCTGGTGCTGGAACTGGTGTTCGAACTCGGCCGGCTGCGATGGATCGCGTTGATGAGCGTCGTCATGCTGCTGGTGGCCGGCCGCGAGGTGATGGCCCGGCAGAAATACCGGCTGAGCGGTGGCTGGGCCTTCGGCATCGGTACGCTGTCGATGTTCATCTCGGCGTTCAGCGTCACCGTGCTGACGCTGACCGTGATCATCGGGCCCGACCCCTGGTACCGGCCGCAGTACTCGATTCCGATCCTCGGCATGCTGCTGGGCAATACCATGACCGGCGTGGCGCTGGGACTGGATCGGCTCACCGAGGGTGTGCGCCGCCAGCGCGCGCTGATCGAAAATCGCCTGATGCTCGGTCAGCCGTGGAACGTGGCGGTCGGCGAGATTCGCCGCGACGCGGTGCGCTCGGGACTGATTCCGATCGTCAACGCCATGGCCGCGGCCGGCATCGTCAGCCTGCCGGGCATGATGACCGGCCAGATCCTGGCCGGTACGCCGCCGGTGATCGCGGTCAAGTACCAGATCCTGATCATGTTCGTGATCGCCGTAGGCACCGGGTTCGGCACGCTCGCAGCCGTGAGTGCCGGTGCCCGCAGGCTGTTCGACGCTCGCGAGCGTCTGCGCATCGATCGGCTGATCGAGCAGAACGGTTGACCGGCGTGGCGAGCCGAGCACGCAAAGGTCCGGCTGTTCCTCAGGCGCCGCCAGCGTAATCGTCACCGTAATATTTGCTGGTGATCCGGGTATGGAAATCCTCGGCCCGGATCGGCGGGTATTTCGGCTCACCCTGGCCGGGCAG
>JAVVFH010000345.1:0-3191 GCA_032250585.1 Lysobacterales bacterium | reverse complement strand
GGGGGGGCGGGGCGTTGCCGGCGTTTGTTCCGTACTGGCCACGGGGCTGATGGCGGCCACGCTGCCGGTCGAACAGTTCGGGCTCGTGGTTCTGCTGCACACCTATATCAAGGTGGTCAAGGGCTTCATCAACGTTCGCACGTTCGAAGCGATCGTGCGCTATGGCATTCCCCTGCAGGAGGTGGGCGATGGGCGCGGCCTGATGAGCCTGCTGCGCGCGACGCTGTTTCTGGATATCGGCGTGACCGTTCTCGCCACCGTGGCGGCGGTGGCGGCGGTGCCGCTGGCGGCCGTGCTGCTGCACTGGGACGGTCCGGTCCGCGATTGGGCCTTCCTGTACTCCCTGCTTCTGTTGAGCTCGCCGAACTACACCGGCAACGGCATTCTCAGACTCTACGATCGCTTCGACCTGCTGGGCATGCTGTACGTTGTCGATCCGGCGGTGCGCGTGCTGCTTTTTGTCGTGCTGTGGGCGGTCGGTGCCGACGTTTTGTGGTTCGTCATGGCGCGCGGGGCGGCTTTTGCGGTCGGCAACCTCAGCATGATCGCGCGCGGCTTCCTGGAACTGTACCGGCAATCGACCACCGCCTTCTGGCCAGGTGGCGGGTGGTCCGATCTGCGTTCGCGCGACCGTGAATTCTGGGGCTTTATCGGTGTGGTGTATTGGCAGACGGGCATCGACTTTTTGCCGAAACATGTATCGACCCTGGCGGTGGGCAGTCTGCTGGGCCCGGCCGCTGCCGGGTTGTTTCAGTTGGCACGCGAAATCTCAACGGTGATGTCGACTCCGGCGATGATGCTGCGCGAGGTGATGTTCCCTGAATTGACGCGTGCCTGGATCGAGAACCGCGAGCATTTCTGGCGCCTGTCCTACCGGGCGGCGCTGATCACCGGAGCCGCGGGGCTGCTGCTGGTCACCGTGGGGCTGCTTGCGGGTCGGCCCCTGCTGGGTCTGGTCGGCAGCGATTACGTCGCCGCTCATGGGCTGATCGTGCTGTTTCTGGTGGCGGGGACATTCGAGCTGGCCAGCGCCTCGCTGCGAGCCGCCCTGTACGCGATGGGGCGTGCGGCGCGCCTGCTGCGCATTCACGTACTGGGCGTGGGCCTCTACTTTGGGTTGCTGGTTTTGTTCACTTACCTGTTCGGACTGATCGGCAGCGGCATCGCGGCCGTCGCCGCGTCCCTGTTGACCCTGTCGCTGACGTTCCTGCTGTTCCGTTCGTGAAGCCGCTAGTGTACCCCGCCGCTATTGCTGTGACATTCAGAGTGCGCCTGAGCCGACAGTGCAAGACGCGATCCGCAGCGAATGGCAAGCCCTTTGCAAGGGTCGCAACGCCGCAATGTTGGCTCAGGCGCGCTCCCGAAGGGCGAGGCGCAAAGCGCTCATCCGCGGCGTTATGACTCTTGGCAAGGGCGCGCCATTGCCGGCGAGACATGCCTTGCGGCTAAGCACTTTGTGACTCGCTGAATGTCACAGCAATAGCGGCGGGGTACACTAGATACGTCATGGGGCCGGTTCCGCGAGCTGGCTGAAAACCTCGATTAGCGTGTCGACCTGAGCGGACGTATGAGCCGCGCTGATACTGCAGCGCAGGTAGCTGTAGCTGTCGGGTGAGGCCGGCGGGACCATCAGATTGACATAGACGCCCGCCTCCAGCAGGCGATTCCAGAGCGCCAGCGCCTCGTCCCGCTGACCAATGCGCACCGCGATCACCGGGCTCACATCGGGGCCGAGCGCGTAGCCGCGTTTGCGCAGCGCCGTGTACAGGCGGCGTGCGTTGTGCCACAGCACCTCGCGCAATTCCGGCCGGGCTTGCATCTGCCGCAGCGCCTCGCGCACCGTGGCGATCGTGGCGGGGCTGGAAGAGGCGGTGAAGATGAAGGGCCTGGACACGTAGCGGAACAGCTCGAGTTCCCGGTGGGGGCTGACACAGAAGCCCCCCATCGCAGCCAGGCTCTTGCTGAACGTGCCGACGATGAAATCGATGCGGTCCAGTACACCCTGGGCTTCGGCGACACCGCGGCCACGCTCGCCGAACACCCCCAGTGAATGAGCTTCATCCACCAGCAGCAGCGCACCGCAGTCGGCGGCGAGCGCGGAGATCTCGGCCAGCGGCGCGCAATCGCCCAGCACGCTGTACAGGCCCTCGGTGACGATCAGACTGCTGGCGGCGCGTTCGCCCAGCCGCCGCAGGCGTTTTTCGAGGCTGCTCGCATCGTTGTGTTTGAAGCGGTAGATGTCTGCCCCGCTCATGCGACAGCCATCGTACAGGCTGGCGTGCGCGTCGGCGTCGAGCAGGACCGCATCGCCCGGTTCCAGCAATGCGGTCAGTGTGCCGAGGTTGGCCGCGTAGCCGGTGGAAAAAAGCATTCCGCAAGGCATCCCGTAAAAAGCAGCCAGTTCGCGTTCCAGCAGGGTGTGGTCCGCGAAGCTGCCATTGGCCATACGCGATCCGGTGGTGCCGCTGCCCTGTTTTTCGAGGGCGCGTTTGCCGGCATCGATGCAGGCCGGGTCGAAAGTCAGGCCGAGGTAATTGTTGGTGCCGGCGAGAACGGTACGGCGACCCTGGATCAGGCCTTCTGTCGGCGACAGGATCTCATCGATCACGACACCTGTCGGGTCGCGGCTGCCGGACCCGGACACGAGATCGTCGCGGATCGCCGCGACGGCCTCGAATTTGTCCAACAGGCGCTTGCGCTGCGGCATCAGGCGAGATGCCGATCGACGACGGCGGCCAGGTCACGCACGGTATGCACGTCCGACAGCTGGCTCATGTCGATGGCGAGATCGAATTCGTCCTCGATGTCCATCAAAAACTCCATGATCTGGAAGGAATCCAGTGTCAGGTCCGATTGCAGCCGGGTGGCGGCCGTGATTTCAACGCGAAGTTGCGGATTCTGCGACCAGCGCGGTTCCAGGGAAGCGTAAAGGAGGTCGGTGATCCGCGCTTCGGTGGATGAAAGGTCGATGCTCAAGCAAGGCTCCGGCAGGTTGTGGGGCGCATCATTCCGATGGGCTCCGGTTGGATGTTCCGCTCGCGGCGCTGTCGAGGCCGGCGGCCAGGTCGATTCGCGGCCGCCAGCCCGTGGCGGCCGTAAACGCGCCATTGTCACATAACCAGGCCGCCTCGGTCAGTTCCCTGACTTTGCCCGGGGTCAGCATCGGTGCCCGCCCGGTCAGCCGCGAGAAC
>JAVVFH010000344.1:0-3200 GCA_032250585.1 Lysobacterales bacterium | reverse complement strand
GGGGGGCGTTCCCCCCTCCGCGTGTCTGCATTCAGGAACCTGTACCGGACGGCGTGACGACGTGAAGACGACCCCACACCCCCTGTTCCAGGCGCTCGCCGCGGCCGTGCTGGCCGCCGCGGCGGCCGGCTGCGCCTCGGCGCGGGCGAAAAACGCTACTTCTCGCTCACATACGTCCAGCACGATATCGCCACCATCGCCCCGCTCGGCGACGCGGCGGAGCGCAGGCTCGAAGCGACGCTGCACTGGTGGGAGAGCTGGGCTGGCCGCTGCCGCTACGAAGGGCCGTATCGGGATGCGGTCGTTCGCAGTCTTCTGACCCTCAAGTTGATGACGTTCCAGTTGTCCGGAGCGGTGATCGCGGCACCGACCTCGTCATTGCCCGAAGACATCGGCGGGGTCCGCAACTGGGATTACCGTTATTGCTGGCTGCGCGATGCCGCGCTGACCTTCAGTGCCTTCGCCGACCTGGGCTATGCGGCGGAGGCTGAGGCATTCATTGACTGGCTGCTGCACGCGACGCGCCTGACCCTGCCGGAACTGAACGTGCTCTACGACGTCTACGGCGGCATGCACGTCCCCGAGGAGGAACTCGATCACCTGGAAGGATACCGGGGCTCGCGACCGGTGCGCATGGGCAACGACGCCTTCTCGCAGCTGCAACTCGACACCTACGGTGCGCTGATCCTGGCGGTGAACAACTATGTGCTGCGCGGCGGCGAACTGGAGGCGCCCGACGCCCGGATGCTCAGACGAATGGGGAACTACGTTTGCGACCACTGGCACTGGCCGGACCAGGGCATCTGGGAGCCGCGCGGCGAGCCCCGCCACAACACCCATTCCAAACTCATGTGCTGGGTCGCGCTGGATTGTCTGCTGACCCTTGCCGACGAGGGCAAGGTGAAGGTTTCCCGTCTGCGCTTCGAGCAGCAGCGGGAAAGCATCGCCGAAGCCATTCATAGCGAGGGCTTCGACGAAGAGAAAGGGACCTTCATTGGCGCATTCGGCAGGGACTACGTGGAGGCTGGCCTGCTGCTGATGGCCATCTACGGCTTCGTCGACAGCCGTGACCCGCGCATGGTCGAAACCTGCCACCGCATCGACCGGGAACTCGGCGTCAACGGACTCATCTATCGCTACGAACACGGTCAGGATGGGCTGCCGGGCAGCGAAGGCGCCTTTGTCATCTGTTCGTTCTGGATGGTAGAACATCTCGCTGGCATGGGCGAGTTCGAGCAGGCCGAGAACCGCTTCGGGCAGTTGCTGTCGCTGGCCAACGACGTCGGGCTGCTGGCCGAGGAAGCCGACCCAGCCGACGGCTCCGCGCTCGGCAATTTCCCACAGGCATACAGCCACGTCGGTCTCATCCGCGCCGCGGTCAGCCTCCAGGAAATGAGCTCGCGGCAGCATTCCGACGCACCTCTGGACGCACGATGACCATTGCAGCGATCACCGCCGAGTGGGAGCACATTGCCCTGTGGGGCCTGGCGGCCACCGTCACCATGACGGTCGTATTGCAGGGCAGCCAAAGCGCCGGGCTGACCCGCCTCAGTCTTTCCTTCCTGCTGGGCACCATGATTACCGGCCGGCGCAGCCGGGCCAGCGTCGTCGGTTTTCTTGCCTACATGCTCGGCGGGTGGCTGTTCGCCGGTTTCTATTTCCTGCTCATGTTTCACCTGGACATCCAAACCTGGTGGCTGGGGGCCATCCTCGGCCTGATCCATGCGCTCTTCCTGCTGGTGGCCGTGCTGCCCATCCTGCCTTACTTCCATCCGCGCATGGCGAGCGAATACGAGGGGCCCAGCGAACTGCGCCGCCTGGAACCGCCGGGCTTCATGGGGCTCAACTACGGCTACCGTACGCCGCTCACCACCCTCGCCGGTCACATGCTCTACGGGGCAATCCTGGGCGTGGCCTACGGACTCATCTGAACCCCCGACTCAGGCCCAAAGCGGGCTGCCCGGCATGGCCAAACACTTGTTGCCGGCGGGCTGAATGCATTTGCAATCGGCAGGCAGGACAGCGCCCGCCCCCGCAACGCCCCGACCCGCGGAGTCAGGCCCGAGTCAGTGCCAGGTACGCCGTAAACCGCGCACAGGCAAGCGAATGCCCCCACAGATTCGCCTCGGGCGGTACGGTGTCCAGCTTGCGCGCCAGACCGCGTGCGCGGCAGGAGTAAGGTTCTCCGCCATGCATCTCTATCTGGTCGCCTTCAAGCCCATCGTCGGAGACGACACCGTAGACACCCGGCAGCGAGGCCGGCAGCAGGCCGGCGCGCTGCGGGTGCCCTGCCGCGACCAGTACCGAGCCCCCTTCCCGGGCGGCCGTGCAGGCCTCGGCGATCCGTTGGGCACCGGAGCCCGGCGGCAGCGCCAGACTCAGATTGATGAACTCGCAACCTTCTGCGGCAGCCCGCAGGATGGCTCTGGCGACCAGGGAGGGATAGGTGGTGAGTCGATGGTCGAATACCCGTACAGCTAGCAGGCAGGCTTCGGGTAAGGCCTGACGCAAAATGCCCGCCACTGCGGTACCGTGACCCACCGGGTCGCTGAAATCGTCGTCCTCGCGAATCGTTCCATCATCTTCCAGGAAAATCCGGCACCCTCGCACCTCGCCGCGGACGTGTGAGTGCCACGGGTTGATACCCGTATCTACGATTCCTATCAGCAGTTTTCGCATGGCACGGCCATCGGGTTATAGCTGTTCGACCGGAGAGCTGGTTTGTACGAAATATGCGAACAGTTCTTTCTCACTCACCGGTTTCAATTGTCCCCCGTGCATCAACAACAGGCGATCGAATTGATCCAGTCCGGTCAGTCGGTGACTGATGGCCAGGACCGCGCGATCGGCAAAGGCGCTGAACAGGTTAGCCCGCACCCGGCGTTCCGTTTCCGGGTCCATGGCTGAAAACGCCTCGTCCAGAACCAGCACCTTCGGGTCCGCCAGAAACACGCGCGCCAGGCCCAGTCGCTGACGCTGGCCATCGGAAAGCGTATGGCCCCGCCCGCCGATCACCGTGTCGAACCCTTCTGGCAAGGAAAGAATGAACCTGGTGGCCTCGGCCAGTCGGGCAGCCTCGACCATGGCTTCGGTCGAGCAATGCGGATTTCCGTAGCAAAGGTTTTGACTGACACTGGCTTGCAGCAGGAACGGGTCCGAGGAAGCGTAGCCCAGCGCCGCGCGGGAACACACGCTCACCG
>JAVVFH010000343.1:0-3230 GCA_032250585.1 Lysobacterales bacterium | reverse complement strand
GGCCAGCGCCCCAGGAAGTATTACCCACAGCATCTAAGGCGCATTCGTTTCAAAGACAGGGAGACCGGAAAGACCCTGGTGTTTTTGACCAATCAGTTTCAGCTGCCTGCTCAAACGATCTGCGCGTTGTACAAAAGCCGTTGGCAGGTCGAACTGTTCTTCAAGTGGATCAAGCAGAACCTGCGAATCAAGAGTTTCTTTGGTCGATCCGAGAACGCCGTCAAAACACAAATCTGGATTGCTGTCTCAACCTACGTCCTGATTGCGATCATCAAGAAGCGTTTGAATCTCGAGATCTCTCTGCACACGCTGCTACAGATTGTTTCGCTTACTGTATTCGAGAAAATACCATTGAAACAAGCAGTTACGATCGGCCTGGCCGAAGAGGCTCAGGCTGAAGATTATAACCAATTGAATCTAATAGGTTTTTAAACCGGACGCTAGTGACTGCCTCTGATAAAATGTGCATCCTACTCCGTTAGCAACTCAGAAATTAGCCTGAGCTCATCGAGCCAAGCCATAAGGGCATAGTCTTTAGTATGGGGATCTTCCCATGTGGAAACTTCTGATGGGTGCCATATTCTATGGGTATTGTAGAAAACACTAAGTCGTTTAAGTTCTGAAAACGACTGCGAGTTCCTATGAGCAGCTGCATTTCTTACAAGCTGTATATCGATCGGGCCTCTCGTGATAGCGCCAAAACACGAGATGAGCTGGCTTTCGTTTTCTGGCCCTATTGCCCTTATCACGTTCTGAATCTTCTCCACGTCGCCCCACGTGGGCTCCAATCGTAGCAGGTCATTTAGTGCATTCTGGCGAACCGAGCCTCCGCTTCTAGAACGACAAGCAATGTACGAAACGCGCTGCCAAATAGGTGGAGCGACGCAGGAAGTAAGGACCCGACCTGACCTCGTCCTACATCCCGTTGCAGAAGCCAGAATGACGCGCCGAACAAACAGGGACCAGTGCTGCCAAGTTGATGACATCGAATCTGGACACCCACCGTGTACGCACCTTGTAGGAAGATTCCTACGAAAGATCGAGCAGTTTTCCGATTGGCGCCTAGATCGGAACCAGATAGGCTGATCTCAATCTCATCGGTTCATTTGATCATGCCCCAGGCACGGGAAAACCAGATCTCTCTGGATGCGACGTCCACCTACCACTGCATCTCCCGGTGTGTCCGACGACAATTTCTATGTGGCGAGGACGCGCAGACGGGCAAGGACTTCTCGCATCGGCGGGACTGGATTCGAACACGGATATTCGAGCTGGAGTCGATCTTCGCCATCGACGTCTGCGCCTACGCGGTGATGAGCAATCACGCGCACCTGGTGTTGCGCGTCGACCAGGAAACGGCGCTGGACTGGACCAAGCGGGAAGTTGCCGAACGCTGGCTCAAGTTGTTTGGCGGCAGGCCGCTTCTTAGAAGTTTCGTGGCGGGCGAGAAACTGTCCGAAGCGCAGCTCAGCGCCGTCTCTTCCTGGATCGCCGAGTACCGGGAGCGCCTGTTCAGCATTTCCTGGTTCATGCGCTGCCTGAATGAACCTATTGCGCGCGCCGCGAATGCCGAGGACAACGTAACCGGCCGATTCTGGGAAGGCAGGTTCAAGTGCCAGGCGCTGCTGGACGAGGCGGCGGTCGTCGCGGCCATGGCCTACGTGGACCTCAATCCGATCCGGGCAGGTATGGCCGAAACCCCGGAGGAATCGGACTACACCTCCATCCAGCAACGCGTACTCGAGCAGGACCCGAAGATTGCCGCCAGGGAGAAATCGAAACTCCAGGCGCTCCCCGAGGACCTGCGCTCTGCCATCGGCAGGCTGATGCCCTTCGCAGATCAAGCATCACCCGAAGAGGCAGCCCGGAATCCCGAGCGAACCGTCCCCTACGAGATCCAGGACTATCTCGAGCTCGTCGACTGGTCCGGCCGGGCAATCATCGAAGGCAAGCGCGGCAGAATTCCTGACGGGCTGCCGCCGATCCTGGACCGCCTGAAGATCGATCCGGACAACTACCTTCGCTTCATCAATCGAACACAGAAAAGCCGTTTCCACGGCTTCATCGGCAGCGTCAAGTCGATGCGAGCGCTTGCCGAAGACTTCAAAAGATCTTTCTTGAAAGGACAGGCCGCAGCGGCGGCGCTTTTCAGTCCCGGTTAGCGCCCCAATTCCTCAATACCGTCCCAATGGTCGAAAGGCCAGATTCGCCGTGCCTGGAATTCACCAGATTGGTCAAGAATTGATCAGTTGGGCGACCAACCCGGAATCTTCGCGCATTTGCGGTCCCACGATTCGACGCCGAAATAAGCCGATAGCCGTCCCCTTCGATATGGATGTCCGCGTGGGTGTGTCGGCGAGCGAGCGGAAAAAGCTGGCGATGGGCGGGATGATCGAGGGCATGATCAACTTGATCGATGAGCACGAACGAGCGGACCGGCGCGACCTGAAGGTGCGAACGACGAGCTATATCCTCAACGAACGAAGCGCCGCGAAACTGGGCCTGGAAAAACGGCCCACGGACGCATTTCAGACGCTGATCCTCTACTACAACTAGCTAAGGAACCTCTGAACAACTCTGCGCGGGCGCGACGGCGCCTTTGCGGGAGGCTCCGGCTTGGCTTGGGCGAGCGTGGTTTGGTTGTTCCAAATAAGCGAGCCCAAACAAGGCGGAGGCCCCGCAAAGGCCCGTCCCGAAGGGTTTCGCCGGAAAAGCCGCATCTCGCGCGCTGCGCCCCTCGGCCGTAGCTAAGTCTACTGTCATTCGGGTCGCACCACACGAACTGCGGCTTTTCCGACTGAAACGCGCTCCGCGCAGAGTTATTCAGAGGTTCCTTGAACCTCGCCGCGAGCTATTCCCTGCTCAACCGCCGGCTTGCTTTCCCGTCGATCAAGTCGGTGCAAACCTTCGAGGGCAGCATGGCAGCGCTGGCCGAGCGCAGGCCGTTTCTCGAGAAACTCAGGAACAGTCGGCGACTTGCCATGCTGACCGGCGCGCCGTCCTGACGACGCCACCAGAGCAGTTCACAACCCCACTCCGCGTTCATGCATGAAACAAGACCTGACCCCAAGGCTCTTCCTACCGGGGCTTGAATACAAGCCCACAGATTCTGTTGACGAGCCTTAAAATGCATCCTATTTTTGCCACGTATCAGGATCAAAATTATCCTCACACCAGCTGTACCCATGTTCCTCTATACATTCAGCTGCTAGCCGTCCTCGCTCTTCTAG
>JAVVFH010000342.1:0-3260 GCA_032250585.1 Lysobacterales bacterium | reverse complement strand
GAGCATGACTGTGGTGGTGGCTGTGAACGTGTTGGTGACGAATTCCGTTGTGGCTGTGCCAGTGACTGTGCGGCCTGTTGCGCCAGGCTTGCCTCAAACCCCAGACGAGATAAGCCAGGCCGAAACCGATCAGCATCCAGGCCGCGAGATTGCCGCGCACGCTTTCAAACCACTCCAGCGACGCGAGCTGCATACCGACCGAAATGCCCAGCACGCCCAGCAGAACCGAACCCACCAGGTGACTGGCGCCGCAGATCAGCGTTATCCTGAGGGTTTTGACCATGCTCCAGTTGCGAGCCCGGGCCATCGCCACGAACGGCAGGTAATGATCCGGCCCGAGTAAGGTATGAACGAACGCAATGGCCGCGGCGGTCAGGGTCAGAACAAGGATCTCGGGGGTCACGGTGTTGTGCTCGCCGTTTGACCGGTGCCCGTCCTGCGCCGGGTCGTGCGCTCCCTCCGGACAGGGACGGCCGCATGACCTGATGATACGGTGCTGTGACTTTTTATCATTGCAGACATTTTCCCGGCCATGCGAGTGATCCGATCGGGCGGGCCCATCCAATGCAATGGCCCATCATCATTGACCGGTGTCATTCTAAAACCGGTGAGTGACGACACTATTGACCCGGGACAAGGCCCGGCGAATTTGACCCGCATATTTCAGCAGGAGGGCCCCTGCAGGCACCGCGTGTCAGAAATTCGCGTAAATCGGGGTCCTCTTGGGCATGCTCCGGATCACGACCCTCCTGCTCCTGGCCACGTCCTGCGCTCTCGCCGACGAAGACCGCTACCGCATAACCTTTTCGCCAGGGCTCGAACGGGCGGTCGTGGAAGTCTGTTTTTCCGGATCGACGCCACGCACGCTTTATCGGCACCGCGACGCGGCCCGCTACACAATCAGCTTGCGATCCGGCCACGGTGACCGCGTGCCGGCCGGCAACGGCAGCCGATTACGGCTTCCCGACCTGCCGGCCGACAGCTGTCTGGAATGGCAGATCGACCTTGCGGCCGCGATGGCCCAATCCGACTACCGCCTGGCCATGGGCGTGGGCGGCAGCCTGGTGACCAGCGCCAATCTGCTGTTCTGGCGCGACAACGAACGCCGCCCGCTTCGAATCGAAGTGTCGCTGCCGGCGGGTCATTCGATTTCAGCGCCCTGGGCGGAAGCAGACGCCATCAGCGACGCAGATGCTGACGCTCCGGAAACCCCGGTCTTCCGGCCGGTTGCCACGCCGGCCTCCTGGTCTTCGCGCATCGCCGTCGGGCGCTTCCCGATTCAGCGGCTCGAGGTCCCTGGCAGTGAGCTTCGACTTGCAGCCATCGGCGATCTGAGCAAAAGGCAGCGGGCGAAACTCGCGCGCTGGATTCTGCAGACCGGGGAAAGCGTCGCCTCGGTTTATGGGCACTTTCCACAGGGCAACCCGCAGGTCCTGATCGTGCCGATTGGTCGTCGAAACGAACCCGTACCCTGGGCGCGCGTTGTCCGGGGTGGGGGTGTGGCGGCGGAGTTCTACGTCGACGAAACGCGCCCACTGCGGGAGTTCCTGGACGACTGGACGGCCAGTCACGAGTTCAGCCACTTTTTGCTGCCCTACGTTTCCTACGATCACCGCTGGCTTTCCGAAGGCCTGGCATCCTATTACCAGAATATCCTGCGTGCCCGCGACGGGCGGCTGTCCGAGCGTGAAGCGTGGCAAAAAATACGCAGTGGCCTGCAGCGCGGACAGGACGCAACCGGGCCGGGCAGCCTGGCCAGCGCGGTCCGCTCCGGCCGCGCCGCTACGATGCGGGTCTACTGGAGCGGCGCCGCGATGATGCTCAAGGCCGATGCGCGCCTGCGCGCGACTACCGATGGCAGGCATTCACTGGACACGGCCCTGGCCGGCTTGCAGGCCTGCTGCCTGGAACCCGCGAGAAGCTGGGAGGCGCTCGAACTGTTCTCCGAACTCGACCGGATTACGGACACCCGCGTTTTCCGGGATCTCTATGATGCCCACGTTCACGACGACGAATTTCCCGACCTGAGCGAAACCTGGCGGCGGCTGGGTCTGGAAACCTCCAGTAACAGGCTGGATCCGGACGCGCCCTGGGGTCACATCCGCCGACATATCATGCGCGGGGGAGCGGCCGGTGGCTGATGACTCAGGCCGCATCCGGACCGGTGCGAAAAATGTTCATGCGATTCTCCCGCTGACTGCGGCCATGATGCTCATCGCACGCCCGATACGGCCCTGGCGCGCATGTTAATGTTGTGAATTCATGCTGCTGACCGAAACCGACATCGATTGCCCTTACTGCGGAGAAATGATTTCTGTGCTGCTGGATCTTTCCGTTGAGCGACAGGACTATATCGAGGACTGCAGCGTCTGCTGCCGGCCGATCGTACTCACCGTAACAGCGCAGTTCGGGGCACTGCTCGGCGTGCACGTGCGCCACGAAGACGAGGCCTGAGTCGGCTGCTGGCCCTGGCAGCCGGCTCCGAACCGTCCAGGGCTCCGGGCTGATGTCCGTTTTTTGCATCCGGCGGTGCTTGATCGGGCGGCTGATCAGGGCAAATTTTTTCTACCAGAAGTGCCGTCATTCCCGCGCAGGTGGGAATCCAGGATTTTCAACCCCATGCACGGCCTGGCGAATCCAGCGGTGTTGTTGGAACTGGATTTCCGCTTTCGCGGAAATGACTGGAATTCAGGAAATCTGGCGTGAGAACAAATTTGCCCTGGGCGGCTGATCGGGCGGCTTGCGGACGATTGCGCCAACGGCCATCATATAAGTTTCGGCCATGACAGGCGCCCCCCATGGGACAAATAAGCAATTTCACGTACGACGAGACCTTCATCGGCCAGACCGCCAGCTACAGCAGGCACATCGGCGAACGGGAAATCATGCTGTTCGCCGCGGCCTCCGGCGATCGCAATCCACTGCACCTGAGCGCAGAATTTGCGGCCGGAACCGTCTTCGGCGAACGGATCGCCCACGGCATGCTGTGCGCCAGCCTGGTCTCTTCAGCCGTCGCACGGACGCTGCCCGGACCGGGCAGCATCTACGTCAGCCAGTCTTTGCGTTTCCTGCGGCCGGTAAAGATCGGCGACGAGCTGACGGCCCGGCTGGAAGTTACCGGCAAACGCGACGACAAGCGTTTCGTGACGCTCGATTGCCAGATCGTCAACCAGCAGGGTCATGCCCTGCTGTCGGCGGGCGGACAGCCGATTGTTCTCAGCCCCAACGATTCCGAAATCAATGTCGCCCGCGACGGCACC
>JAVVFH010000341.1:0-3283 GCA_032250585.1 Lysobacterales bacterium | reverse complement strand
CGCGTGATCGCCGGTGGTCAGCCGGACGATCGTGCCCGGCGTGATCCAGCCGAGAAACTGGATCAGCGCCTCGACCATGCCGCCGTCGAACTGGCTGCCGCGCGCCTTCCACAGGATGCCCAGCGCCTCGTGGTGCGAACGCGCGCGGCTGTAGGGCCGGCGCGTCGTGATCGCGTCGTAGGCGTCGACCACGCTGATCAGCGCCGACATCGGCTGCAGCGTCTCGTGGTTTCGACCGTGCGGATACCCGGTGCCGTCGGGCCGTTCGTGGTGTTCCAGCACCGCCTGCGTCACGCGCGGATGGACCTGCCCGTCGCTGCGCAGCATCAGGTAGCCGTAGCGCGAGTGCTTCTTGATGTGATCGTATTCCTCGTCGGTCAGCCGGCCCGGCTTGTTCAGGATGGTCTTGTCGACGTTCATCTTGCCGAGATCATGCAGCATGCCGGCCAGCCCGGCCAGCTCGACCTGCTTGCGTTCCCATTCGAGCGCATGCGCAAGGCCCATGGCCAGGATGGAGACATTCACGCAATGCTCGGCAGTGTACTCGTCGGCATTCTTGATCCGGGTCAGCCAGACCATCGCGGCCACGTTCTGTTCCAGCTTGTCGGCCATGCCGGTGACGCTTTCGCGCGCCTGCCCGGTATCGACGCGGCCGCCGCCGGCGATCGTCGCGACCAGCGACTCCGCCTGCCGGTAGAGCAGATCGTGGGTCTCGATCGACTCGCTGACGATCTCGTCGGTGTACTCGGCCCGGCGCAATGCATTGATCGGCGCTTCCGGATCGCTGAGATAGCCCCGCCACTCCTGGGGCTTCGGCGGTGCCGGACGTGCGCGCGCACCCGGCGGGCGATAACGATTGCGGCTCCGGAGCAGGTCGACGACGACCCGGTCGCAGTGCTGGCGCATCCAGTCGAGCTGGCGCTTGTGCTCGACCATGACTCCTTCGAGCGGAAACGGCGTGCCCAGCCACGGCCGGTCGAGCCGGGTCACGAAATGACCCGGCTGCAGGTGTATCGGATCGATCTGGATTTCGTTGTCCCAGAGCAGTTCACGATCCGCATTCCGTGAAACCGACGTCTCCAATTCTCTGCCTCGATTGCCTGCCCCAATGATCCGGCTCGCTGAACTCAGGCCCCGAAATGTGCTATCAAGCACAAGAATGCATCTTGTATGCCAGATGAATCATTCCTTGCAATTCGAAACAAGCAACTGAACCGGGTACGGCATGCAAGTAATTGAAAATTATAGCTTGTTGTACATTTTCGGATTCCGGCGCCCATTCTGCAGGTAAGCGGCCGGCATTCACGCCAGATGACCGGAATCGTCAGGTTTTGCCGGCGCGGCGATTCGCCGCAGGAGCGGAATCCAGACCGTGATTGCCTGAGGCCAGTCGCCAAACGGAGCCGGTTCGCACAACGAAGGTCAGACTAGTCCGGTGGCCTTGTCGGTGCTGGAAAATGACCGCATCCCCCAAGGAATATGATCGGGCTCTCGGCCACGCCGCGCCGGCCTGCGGCCTGCCGTGCGGGTCGAGGCAGGGTGGCCACCCCCCGGAGTCGCGAATCGGGGGACTCACGAATCGGGCGAAGACCGTTCGGTGGAACGAACTTCGGCCTCGCGCTGAAATTTCTCGAAACGATTGGCTTCGTCACGGCTGCTGGCCCAGCCGACGTATTGTCGGGCACGCGCCTCGGCAACCGCGAACCGTTCCAGTTCGATCAGCGTCTTGAGCTCCAGCACCCGGGCCACAGAAACATCGGGGAATTGCCGGCGGACGCGCATGATCCGATCCAGGGTTTGACTGTCGACGGTGCCTGCTTCGCGCAGGTCGACGCGAACGCAATTGAGCAGCGCCTCACCATCATCGGGCGCGATGGCGATGGCCTGCTGGCACATCGCTTCGAGCCTCGCCTGCGGTTGCGGGTCATCGTCGTCGGCCGCCATCATAATCTGACTCATCTTGAGTATTGGACCCAGTGCGCTGTCGGGACGCTTTGCCAGCAGGTAGTCGACATGCGGTGCGGCTCGTTCCGGACGCTCGTCGCGCAGATGGAAACGGGCAAGGAATTCATGCATCCGGGCCGGCCGGAAGCCCGCCTCGAGTGCGCGTTCCAGGCGCTTGCGCATTCCCCGGCCGTGCTTGCCCAGACCCGAACGGATCCTGGCAAAATCGTGTATCAGGTCGGCCTCTTGTTCGGACAGCTCGCGGACGAGGAGCTCCGGTTCTCGAAACACGTCCTTCAGCCCCACCGCGAGCAGCGGGAGTTCGCCGGCGCTCCAGTATTCGCGCAGCAACCGACCCATTTCCCGGTAGGGCATCCCGAAGGCCCGCTCGAAAATTTCTTCCGATGCCTCCGGGTTCATGCTGAGTTCCCGGAGGTAGCGGGCCAGCGCCGGGCGCAACTTCTCACGCGCATGCAGCATGTGCGTCAGCAGCCAACCCTGCGCGTACTGATACGGCATACCAAGCTTGTATTTGTTGGGGTCGCGGCTCAGGCCGGAACTGAGATCACCCAGGTAGCGGCCCTTCGATTCGATGATCGTCTCTATATCCACCCATTCGCCGACATTGCGAAGCACGAGAAACCGGTGCACCGCCGGATGTCCGAGAATAACCTCGTCGTCATCGAACTCAATGGCGGCCATGAACTCGGCGAAGCCCTCGTCGTACCAGCGCGGATAATGGGCTCCGCTGTAGTGGTGCAGCAGATGGTGGGTATACTCATGCAGCAACACCTCTCGCCCGTCGAGCTGCCAGATCTCCTCGGCTTCCTCCAGCGACAGCACCGATACCGCGCCGGTCGTCCGCGAAACGTAAACCCCGGCGGTCCCGTTCATTCCGGTCTGCTTGACATAGTTGCGCGTCGAGTCGTAAGCGAACACCGTCAGCGGCCGGTCATTCTCGACGGCCGGATACTGAACCGGCGTGATCTGTTCGACGACGAACCGGAATTTCTCCAGCTCCACGACAAGCTCGCGCGTGCGATTTTCACCGGCGTCGGAAAAGATGACGAAATTGTCGCTGCGCGCCTCGATCCACTTGTCACCGGCCCGCGCCAGACTCCAGCCCGATCCCAGCGCCACGACACAGCATATTGCAACGCCGCGCGCACTCGCAATTCGGAGCGCTGATCTCATTACCGACTCCCTTGGCTACCAACTTTCGCCCGCCGAAGCGGTCATCCGCTCCCGCGATTCCATTTCACGGAAGATACCGAAAACGACAGACCAAATCAAACCGCCCAGCCCGACTCGACTCGGCCGCAAGGCTGGAATCGTCAGG
>JAVVFH010000340.1:0-3291 GCA_032250585.1 Lysobacterales bacterium | reverse complement strand
CTGCTGCGTTAGCCCCAGAGCGTTGGCGGCACTGGCACCGTGTGGGACGACGACTTCGCCGTTCCGCCTGGCCAGCGACCTCACAACCTTTTCAGGCGCAGGAGCACGTGCGCCAAACCGGCTCGATACCGGAGCGACATAGGCGCCACGCGCCACGCGCAGCAACTTGCCGGCCTTGGTCAACCGGGAGAAGGCCTGGTCAACAGCGGCCCGGCTACCCAGGTGCAGGAATTCCTTGGGAGACAGCACCCCTCCCTCCCGGAGGGAGCGGGCACGCCGTAGTATGGTCTCAGGTAATGTGTTCATGGTTACCTCCTGATGTAAGAAGTATATATCAGTTTCTGACATCAAGGAACCAGAAAAGTTTTGCTTTTCTTCAGAGGAAAGAGGCGGGATGAGAGGTAGTCAGGTGGAAAGGGTTAGCTTGGCGCGAAGCACCTAAGCCCTCTTTGTGTCGGTGGTGAGTAGACTCAGGTAAGGGTTGTCAGGGGGAGCCTCATGGAACAACGTACCGGGGCTGGCCAGATAGACGGTGCCCTCCATGGTATGTACCAGTGCCTTGGCGTCGTTGATGATGAGCTTGCGAGTCTGAATGCCCTGGCGCAGCCAGTCCATGAAGTGTTCGCCAGAGGGGGTTTGGTGGGTATCGTCGAGCTGCTCTGGTCGAGGTTCGGCAGAATTCGAAGTGGCCGCAGCATTGATGGCAGGTTGCTGCATTGCAATGGCGTCTGGCGAGGGTGATTCATCCAGCAAGTTGAGTAGCGTATCCACGTTGCTGTCGGCCGCTGCCGGAGTGTGGGGCTCTTTTGCAGCCAGCGTGGCGGTTTCGGTACCAGGTTGGCCGAGTCCCGCATCGGTTGTTGCGCCCGCCGGTGGCGTCGCTTCGTCCTGCTCGACCTCCACGTTTCCCGCGAAGGGCGCCGGCCGGTCGGACGCTTCCCAGATCATCGCGGGTGACAGTTTCAGAAAGGTGAAGGTATTCGACCAGCCAGCATCACTCGTTACAGTCGCCTTCCAGATTGCTTTACCGTCCGATGTGGGCAGGGCAATGCCGTGGTCCTGCAGCACGTTGAAAACGGCAGTGTTGTTCGAGGGAATTCCCTCGATGCCCCGGAACAGGAGATAGGCTCGCAGCTTGTCGGAGACGGTCTTGCTCACCAGCCAGAGCGCGTCCTGGGTCAGCCAGCCGTCGGAGGCCTGGGGTTGGTTCAGCTTGAACTCCTCCTTCAGTAGGTAGCGCAAGCCATCCAGCAGCTTGCGTTGCAGTGTGTGCCGCGGCGCCGCCAGCGCTTTGCCTGGATCACCACCGAGTTCCTGGGCCACCGATGCCTGGTCGGCTTGCACCACCAGTTCCCCGAGGGTGCCGGCATGCTCATACTGGCCGGCCAGCACATACAGCAAAGCGGCCCAAAGGTCGTGATAGCCACTGAGCCAGTCGAAGATCTCCCGATCGAGGAGTTGGGTGTACAGCAGCCCGGTAGCGGCACTGTGCAGCCGATACTCTCGCTCCTTGCAATAGCGAAAGCGGTACGGCCGCTGCAGCGGCCCATGCCAGGGATGCCAGACGGAACCGTCGGCATATTCCACATGCAGATCGACGGCTATCTTGCCGACGTCGTGCAGCAACGCCGCGTAGGCGGTTCCGGCGGTCCAGGCCTCGGCCTGGGCCGCTTGCGCTTCCGGTGTAACCCCTGGAGGGAGCAGGTGTGATTGTCGCAGCTTCAGCGCGTAGGCGACGATTTCCAGTCCATGATCGAGCATCCCACCCGGATAGGCATGGTGATGCCCCTCGGAAGCGGGGAACTGTTGCACCAGTTCAGCGTACCGTTCCAAGGGGGCCAGGTACAGCGCGCTGTGCTGTTTGCGTGATAGTGACGTGCGCTGCCAGATGTGTTCCAGCAGCTTCTGCCGACGGGGGGTAGCCAGCAACTCTGTGGCCGACTCCGGTCGTGTCGGCCCTTTGGATAATTCAGTGGCAGGAAGGGCGGTTGGCGCGTCAGTCGGCGGCACCCTTTTCCGTTGGAACAGCGAGAACATGGCGAACCCCGAATGAACTGGCCGTAGGAAGAGCCTTTTGGCCTTTTCAGGTAGGGCCTTTCCCCTTGCGACCATTCCCTTGCCCCTTCCCAGCCCTTTGGCCTTTACGGAAGCCTTCGTGTATACGGCCTTCACTTCGCGGGCGCCACGATCAATACGGTATGGGACAACCCCGGCAAGTCGAGAATGCTGTTGGAGCCCCACCAAGCTGCACGTGCGGGTCATCCAAGTTTGGTGACCGCCCTGCTGGCCGCTTGGCAGTCTGTCTCGGAGACACTGATCGAGATGTCCCCTCCAGGCCGTACGCTGAATCGTAGAATGGTCGAGCCGGGTGCTAAGTCCGTTGTTCCTATGTTGTTCCAAATGTCTTGACAGCGCCAGTGAGAAGGACGAGACTATGCCGTCTGGAACAACATTGGAACAACGGAGCATTGTATGTCGAACACTTTCTACACCGCGAGCCTGAGCCGAACACAGGGTCGCAGCACGTGGGCCATCATCTTTCGGCATCCCAAGCGCACTGACCCAACGACAGGCAAGGAAGGTCTCCGAGTCAGGCAAAGCCTCAAGACCGAAGACGAGCAGGAAGCTACCAGGCTGCGGGACGACATGAACGTCCTGCTTTCCAGCCCGCATCTGTGGGACCTCGGAGCACGCGCGCAGGCGCAGGCAGCTCTCGATTCTCGCGTCGTGGACATCTTCTATTACAAACTCGAAGGTGGTGAGACTGACTTCCTCAGTCTCCGCGAGAATGCCATCGCACTGCCCTCCGCGCAATCGAGTGACTATAGACGGGCGCTCTTGCTCGGCACGACGGGGGCCGGGAAGACGACACTTCTGCGGCAGATCATTGGCACCGACCCGGTGCGGGAGCGCTTTCCCTCGACATCCACGGCCAAAACGACGGTTCACGAGACCGAGATCGTCCTGGACGAAGGTCCTTATCGCGCCGTGGTGACCTTCTTTCCAATGGAGGATGTGCGCGAACACTTGAAGGAATGCGCGTCGGCGGCCGTGCTCGCAGCCTATCGCGGCGAGCCCGAGAACGAGCAGATGCGCCGCCTGCTCACCCATGTCAACCAACGCTTTCGCTTCACTTACGTGCTCGGCAACGGGCCGGTGAAGGAGGTCAGCGATTTTGACGATGAGCCTGGGGCTGAGGAAGTCTCCGAGGCTGGCGACCTGCTCACCCGCACATACGAAGTTCTGATGCACGCCCTGGATGCGGTCAAGAATATTGCGGCTCGGCACGGC
>JAVVFH010000033.1:0-21122 GCA_032250585.1 Lysobacterales bacterium | reverse complement strand
CATGGCTTCGACGCGACGCGCATACACGGCACGCAGCCGTTCCAGGTGTTGCTGCTGCAAACCAAGTTCCAGCGCGTGGCGTTGGACCTGGGAGGCGAAATGGTTGAGTGAACCGCCGCTGTTGACGACGCCGCAGCCCAACAGCTTAACCATCAGCGGTTCGGCCGCCTGAATCCAGCCCAGGCGCAGACCGGGTGCCATGATCTTGGAGAACGAGCCCAGTGAGAGTACGTTGCCGGCATCGATCATCGTACCCAAAGCCGGCGGCGGTTCCGCGGAGTAATGCAGCAGTTGGTATACCTCGTCGGCGAGCACCACGAAGTCGTGCCTGGCGCTGAGTTCGACCAGCTTCCTGCGCCGTTCGGCGTTCAGGCTCTGGCCGCCGGGGTTGTGGAAAGCGGGGATCGTGTAGAGCAGGGCCGGGTGCGAGCGCGTCAACTCCGCCTCCAGTGCATCGATCCGCAGGCCGTTCTGGTCCACCGGAATGCCTACCGCCTGCAGGCGGTGGTCCGCGAAAATCCGGTGCGCCAGGAAATAGCTGGGCTCCTCGATATAGATGAGCTCGCCCGGGCGCGCGAACTGCGCGCAGATGAAATCCAGCGCCTGGGAACTGCCGCCGCTTACGAACAGGGAATCGGCCGCAACCGGATGCCGGTAACCGGTGGTGAGAAATTCGGCCAGCGCCTGCCGGAAACCGACATCACCCTGACGCTCGCCGTAATTGAGTTCCTGGGCCTGCGCGGCGTCGAGGAAGTCCCCGGCGGCACGGCGCAGCAGATCCACCGGCAGCAGGTCCGCGGACGGCTGGCCGACGCCGAAATTGATCGTGCCCGGTGCCGGGGCGCCGTCGAAAGTGACGGCGCGTTCCTGCTTCATCGACATTTCAGTGCCATTTTAATGTTCGGCGCGATGGCTTTCACTGCGCTGCGACGATTCTGCCCATGGCCTTCATTCATCCCGCTGGCCGTGTCCGCTGGTATTCCAAAGACCTTACATGATACTCAAAAACAGGCCACTGCCGTGTCGGCCCGGTGATCGCCCTGCGCCGTTTGTGTTGTAAAATAACCCGGTCAAAACGGAGAGCGCTCAAATGCGCGAGAGGTGGGTGGGGTATGTCGATGGAAGCAATCCAGGACTGGCTTACGGAAAATCGGATCACGGAGGTCGAGTGTCTGGTGCCGGACATGTCCGGCAAGGCGCGGGGGAAATTCATCCCGGCGGACAAGTTCATCAAGGAAGACAGCCGCCTGCCCGAGTCCATCCTGGTGCAGACGGTCAGCGGCGAGTACACGGTGTCGCACGACGAACTGGTCAGTCCGACCGATTCCGACATGTTCCTGCACCCCGACCCATCCACCATGCGCCTGGTGCCCTGGGTGGAGGATCCGACCGCGCAGATCATTCACGACTGTTACACGCGCGACGGTGAACTGCACCCGCTGGCCACCCGCAGCGTGCTGCGCCGCGTGCTGGAACTTTATGCTGCCGAGGGCTGGACGCCGGTGGTGGCGCCGGAAGTCGAATTCTACCTGGTGCAGAAAAACATCGATCCGGACAACGAACTGAAGCCACCGGTGGGCCGTTCGGGCCGCCGCGAGGCGGGACGCCAGTCCTACAGCATCGACGCGGTCAACGAATTCGATCCCATCATCGAGGACATGTACGACTTTTGCGAGGCGCAGGAGCTCGACGTCGATACCCTGATCCATGAATCCGGCCTGGCGCAGATGGAAATCAATTTCCTGCACGGCGACGCGCTCGACCTGGCAGACCAGGTCTTCGTGTTCAAGCGCACCATGCGCGAAACCGCTTTAAGGCACGGCGTCTATGCCACTTTCATGGCCAAGCCGATGGAGCACGAGCCTGGCAGCGCGCTGCACATCCACCAGAGCATCGTCGACAGCACGACGGGCAAGAACATATTCGTCGACGGGAACGGCGCGGAAAACGACCTTTTTTACAGCTACATCGCCGGCCTGCAGCAGTTCACGCCCGGCGCCGTCGCCTTTTTCGCGCCCAGCGTCAACTCCTACCGGCGCTTTGCCCCTGACATGTCCGCGCCGGTGAACCTGCATTGGGGCTACGAAAACCGCACTGTGGGCATCCGCGTGCCCGACAGCGGACCGCAGTCGAAGCGGCTGGAAAACCGTTACCCGGGTGCGGATGTCAACCCGTACCTGGCCATCGCCGTATCGCTGGCTTGCGGTTATCTGGGGATGAAAAAAGGCATCAAGCCGAGCAAACCGCATGAAGGGAATGCTTTTCAGGAGCAGATCACTTTGGCGCGCAACCTCGAGGCTGCGCTGCGAATTCTGGAAAACAACGTGGAACTCAAGGAGATCCTCGGCGAGCGATTCGTCCGGGCCTATTGCGCGGTCAAGCAGGAAGAGTTCGAAGCCTTCAACCGGGTGATTTCCTCCTGGGAGCGTGAGTACTTGCTGCTGAACGTCTGATTCGGCCCGGTTCACTCACCCGGTCCGTTCACCGCTTGACGAACTCGTGGCGTTCGTCAAGGCGCCGCAGGCAGGTGTCGAACTGGCGGCTGATCTGGGTGGTGTTGCGGATGCGCTCGATCTGCGGCCAGCTGGCGCGCCTGCCTTCCATGACCAGTTCGGCGGCCTCCTCCGGGGTGGCGTTGGCGAACAGCCGGCTGAAGGTCACGCGGTGGCGTTCCGGGTAAATGGTGATGTCGCCGCTGTAACTCTGCGTGACCACGGCGTGCGCCTTCTTGATCATCGGCGCCAGGCCGGGCAGGTTGAAGTGCTGCTGGAGCAGCGCCAGCGTATTCTCGACCTGTAGCATCGGTGCCTTGACGATCAGGTCCTGCAGAAAGGCCCTGATGCCCGTATCTTCCATTTCTTCGCCGAGAAAGGGTACGACATGAGGGTTCGTCTGGCTCACGATGTAATGGTTGACGTTGTGCAGGCGGTTGACCTTTTCCTTGGGAATGTCGCCGTGCACCGAGCCGTCGATCCAGCGGCTCTGGGGCATGTAAGGGACGGACTTGCCAACGAAATTCCGGGCACTCAGCTGCACTGCGGGAAACAGCCCCGGCAGGGAGCTTGACGCCAGCGCGGCGCGGCGAATCAGGACGTTGGGTGAAGTGAGATAGTTCAGCAGGCGCGGAAACTGGTGTGCATCGGCCGGTGAAACGGAAATATTCAGAATCCGCCCGGTTTGCTGGTAGGCCTCCAGGAAGGTCATGTCCTTGATGTTGCGCTTGATGGACCGCTGCAGCAGTTTGGGGTCCAGTACGCCCTTGCCGGTCATGACCTCGTACCAGCCGAAGACGCGCCGCCATTCGCTGTCCAGGCGGCCCGGTTCCAGCATGTTGGCGATCTCGGCATCGCTGTGCGTGGCGACGATGCCGGCGATGATCGCACCGACGCTGGAGCCGGTGATGACCCTTGGCAGCAGGCCTTGTTTCTCCAGTTCGTCGACCACGCCGAGGTGAAAAACACCGAGCGCGGCGCCGCCGCTCAGCAGCAGTGCGGAGCGTCCGAAACTGCGCGCGGTGCGTTTCAGGAACCGGCGTTTGCGCATCGGCGGCAGCGCATCCACTTCGCTTTCGCACAGCAGTTCCAGCGCCGCGGTCACGGCGTCCAGGTACTGATTGATGTGCTGCTTGGTGCCGGTGCGTGCTTTCTGGTAAAGCGCCGGGTTGGCCATGTTACCGAGGTTTCCGTGCAGTTCCTCGCGCAGGCGGAAGATCAGCCGGTCGTAGTCCCCGGTGCGGGTCAGCTTGCGCAACAGTCGCGCCCGCGAGGTGATCAGCCGGTAATCGTAGTCCGCCGATTCCTGCTCGCCGCGCCACTCGTCCAGCTTTTCCAGCCGGTCCAGTGCGCCGGCGATCTCAAACCACTCCGCGTAGGTCGAGGCCCCGTCCAGTGCGCGGGTCAGTTGGCGGTGCTCGTGGCTCATGCCGCACTCATGATCCGTACTTCGCCTTCGCTTCAAGGCGGTGGCGATGCAGCAGCGGCTCGGTGTAACCGCTGGGCTGCTGGCGCCCGAGAAAAACAAGGTCGCAGGCCGCCTGGAAGGCGATGTTGTGTTCGAAATCGGGCGCCATGTCGCGGTAGACCGGGTCGCCGGCGTTCTGCCGGTCGACGATCGCGGCCATGCGCTTCATCGTGTCCAGCACCTGCTCCCTGGTGCAGATACCGTGATATAGCCAGTTGGCGATGTGCTGGCTCGAGATGCGCAGCGTGGCGCGGTCTTCCATCAGCGCGACGTTGTTTATATCCGGTACTTTGGAGCATCCAATGCCCTGCTCGACCCAGCGCACCACATAGCCGAGTATGCCTTGCGCGTTGTTGTCCAGTTCCGCCTGGATTTCCTCTGCGCTCAGCCGGGTGTCGCCGAGCAGCGGCGGCGTCAGGATGGCGTCGAGGCTGGCGTCGAAGCTGGCTCGGGGGCGCCCCTCCAGTTCCCGCTGCCGCTCGTTGACGCTGTAGCGAAGGTAATGCGTGGCATGCAGCGTTGCGGCCGTCGGGGAGGGCACCCACGCGCAATTGGCGCCCGCTTGCAGGTGCGCCATCTTGGTTGTGACCATTTCCTTCATTTCATCGGGCTTGGCCCACATGCCTTTGCCGATCTGCGCCCGGCCGCGCAGGCCGCATTCGAGACCGATATCGACGTTCCACTCCTCGTAGGCCTTGATCCAGGGCTGCTCCTTGATGGTCTCTTTCGGGAGCATCGGACCGGCTTCCATATTGGTGAAGATCTCGTCCCCGGTGCGGTCGAGGAAGCCGGTATTGATGAACACCAGGCGCCCGCTGACGGCGCGGATGCACTCTTTCAGGTTCACGGTGGTACGGCGCTCCTCGTCCATGACGCCGACCTTGATCGTGTGGCGTTGCAGTCCCAGGCAGTCCTCGATGCGGTCGAACAGCTGGTCGGTGAACTTCGCCTCGGCCGGGCCGTGCATTTTCGGCTTGACGATGTAAATGGCGCCGTGGCGGCTGTTTGCGGCTGTCGTGTTGCCCTGCAGGTCGTGCATCGCGCACAGGCTGGTCACCATGCCATCCAGGAAGCCTTCGTGAATTTCGCGGCCCTCGGCGTCCAGTACAGCCGGCGTTGTCATCAGGTGACCGACGTTGCGGGTCAACAGCAGGCTGCGGCCCGGTAGCGTGAACCTTTCACCATCCGGGGCCGTGTAGCCGCGGTCGGGGTTGAGCCGCCGGGTCAGGGTCTTGCCGCCCTTGCTGAAGGTCTCGCTGAGATCACCTTTCATCAGCCCCAGCCAGTTGCGGTAGACGCGGGTCTTGTCTTCGGCGTCGACCGCGGCGACCGAGTCCTCGCAGTCCTGGATGGTCGTCAGGGCTGCCTCGACGAGCACCTCCCGCAGGCCGGACGGCGACATGCGGCCCACCGGGTGCTCGTGATCGACCTGCAGTTCGATGTGCAGGCCGTTGCTGCGCAGCAGCACCCGCAGCAGGTCGCCTTCGCGTTCGAAGCCGGCCAATTGCTCCGGCCGGGCGAGCCTGGTGCTGCTGCCGTCGCTCAGGCTGATGCGCAAGCGAACCGGAGAGACGGCCTCGTCGATCGCATATTCCGTGACCTCGCGGTGGGCTCCGCGTTGCAGGGGCGTGACCTCGTCGAGCAAGTCGGCGGCCATTTCAATGACCTTGCGTCCACGATTCGGATTGAAGCGGTCGCCTTTTTCGCAGCCGTCGTCCTCCGCAATCAGGTCCGCGCCGTAATAGGCGTCGTAAAGGCTTCCCCAGCGGGCGTTCGCGGCATTCAGCGCAAAGCGGGCGTTGCTGACCGGCACCACCAGTTGGGGCCCGGCCACCCGGGCGATCTCGGGGTCCACGCCGGAGGTGGTGATTTCGAAATCCTCACCCTCTGGCACCAGGTAGCCGATTTCCTGCAAAAAGCGCTTGTGCGCGGCGTTGTCAATGTCGCCGGGTTGGTTGCGGTACCAGTCATCGATCTCGCGCTGCAGTTCGCCCCGCTTTTCCAGCAGGGCCCGATTTACCGGCCCCAGCTCCCGCACCAGCGCGGCCAGGCCGGACCAGAACGTTTCCGCGGTGACGCCGGTTCCCGGCAGGATTTCCTGTTCCACCAGTTGGTGGAGGGGCGCCGCGACAGAAAGCCCGCAACACTCGATTTTCGTGTTCATATGTTCAGTCCTGATGGCATTGTGGGCTGGTTCGAACCAACCACAATCGTACAGGGACGCAGCGACGGCTTAAACCCGGACATCCCCGGTGCGGGTCAGTCCTGCTGACTGGCGAAGAAATGCATCAGTGCGTCGATTTCTTCCGCGTTGAACTCGGCGATGGTCGTTTCCATGGTTCGGGGCACCAGGTGTTCGCCGGTTGGCACGTAAGAGAGTGATTTGCGCAGGTAAGGTATCCATTGCCCGGCGAGGCGCGGCACCCGGTTGGCAGCGCGGCCGCCTTCCGCATGGCAATTCTCGCAGTGCTGTTCGTGGAGGCCGGCGCCGACCTCCGCGAGCGCCGCATCGAATTCCTGCGGGGCGGGCTGGAAATCCTTCGCGGCGTAATAGCTGGCGAGGGCGTCGAACTGTTCGTCCGACAGATCTGCAGTGACCTGGCACATGTCGCTGTGCGGCCGCGATGTGTCGCCGTAGCGATAGGCGCTTTTCACGCAGGGGCGACCCCAGTCCTGGTATACGCGCAGGTTTCGGGCCAGGTACTCCGCAGACTGGCCGGCGATCGTAGGCACATCGGCGTGTCCGGACACGCCGTCCGGGCCATGACAGGAATTGCATTCCTCCACCAGTGTTTCGAGACCTTGTGCGCCCAGCTGGACGGGGAGAACGAACGCCAGGGTCAACAGGCATTTTTGCATGCGGTTCATGCCACAGACTCCTTTCAGGACTGGTACCAAAACTATAGGGGAGTGGGGTTCCGGCCACAATGATGTACATCAGCCCGCCCCCGGGGTTCAACCACCAAAATCCAGTGTCCAGAAGTGATGGAACCTGAAATCGTTCCCGGTGTCGTGGCCGCTGCCTATGCCGGCGTGGGTAAAGTCGGAACTCATGATCAGCACGCAGTGCCCAGGGCTGTCCAGCCACAGGCTGACAATGTAACTGTCCGTCTGAAGTCGGGGCCGGCGTTTGCCGTGGGCGACTGGTTCGGACTGTCTTCCGTCCCGTAGTCGATGAACTGGATCAGGAACTGTTGTGAGGCCGTGTCCCATGCCAACTCGATATCCACGTTTTCTCCCTCAACCCGGGCACCCTCCAACACGATCCTGCCGTCTTCGGAGCTGCGCACTGTTGCCGCCGTTGTTTCGACAGCGGATGGGTCCGGAATGAATTCAGACTGGAACTGCGTGACGTAGAAGATGACGTTGGCGCTGCTTGCAGCGCCGTTTTCATCCCTGATCAGAATCCGGAGTTCGTGCTCCCCTTCCTCGAGCAGCGAATAATTCCATTTCATGGCCCAGCCGGAAAACCCGGCGTCGGGCAACTCGGGGAACGCCGCGGCCACGTCCTGGCGGCTGCCGCCATAGGGCAGATTTCCCAGCGGTATGTCGTTGATGAATGCTTCTACCGACACGATCCTGCGGTCGCTGACTGCCCAGCCGGCAATCTGGCCAATGCCGGACTTGATGGCTGCCGGGGCGGGTTCTTCGATTTTGAATTCGATTGCAGCGAGCGCCGGCGAAACGCCTGAGACGAGAAACACGAGTGCTGCGATCAAGCTGCGGGTCATCATGAATCCTCCTCCCTGAGGGTTTACTCGCCTTTTTGTGGCGCACGATGCCGTTCCCTTATACCCTTTTCGGGACCGCCGGGCAAAGATAGCATGAGGGAATGTATTGCAAACGTTACACTCCCGGATGATTCGTCCCCAATCACTTTCGGCTGAATGGTTGGCACGCGAGACCGATCCTGGTTCCTGGCAGCGCGGCAACCGTTATTTTCGCGACGGACACGCCAGACTGGAGCAGGTCGGGCGCCTGCCGGACGGCGGCGTGCTTCTGACCGGTTCCTGTCGGGGGACGCAATTCGAGCCTTACCGGCAGCAGATAGTGATCCGGCCCGACGGGCAGGACAAAATGCTGGACGGCGACTGCACCTGCCCGGTCGAATTCAATTGCAAGCACGTCGTCGCTCTGGTCTTGACCTGGCAAGCGTCGACGCTGCGGGGGCCTGTGGGTCGCGATGAAGTCGCCGACTGGCTGGCCGAACTGCCTGGCGACGTCGACCCGGCGGCTGGCTCGCCCGAGGCCTTGCTTTATCTGCTGGACCGGAAACCGGGCCCCGGCAGCGATCTCGAATTCAAATTCAGCATTGCCCGGCTCAAGAAGGATGGCACCTGGGGCAAGGGGCGCCTCATTTACCCATCATCGATCCACAACTCCTGGAACCAACCGAACTACCTGCGCCCAATCGACGAAGAAATCCTGTCCCTGATACGGGCAAGCCGTCATCACCATTGGACACAGCAATTCGCCGCGTCCGGCGCGGCCGGCCACCTGGCGTTGATCAGGATGGCCGAATCGGGACGGGCGTTCTGGGGCCTTGAGCGGCATGGCCCTTTTCAGCCGGGCGAGCCGCGCGAACTGGAGCTGAGCTGGACCGGCAAGCAGAGAAACGGCTACCGGCTGCGGCTGAGCATCCGGGGCGGAGGCCTGCTGGTGCCGTCCGAGCCACCCTGTTATGTCGATTCCGAGTCGCTGACGATCGGCACCCTGGAACTGCCCGCGGGCGTGGACAACCGCAGGCTGGAATGGCTTCGACGCGCCCCGGTCGTGCCGGTGGCCCAAGCGCAAGACCTCAGCCACAAGTTGGCGCTGACGATGCCCGAAATTGCGACCCCGGTGGAGGTGGAGTACGAAAATATCGATGATCCGCCGTCGGGCTGGCTGAGCGTCGAATTCGATCCCGCCCGTGCCGGCCCTGCATGCGCCAGCCTGAAATACAAGTACGACGGTCTGCTGGTTTCACCCGACCATCCGCAAACTGAAATCGTCGCCGAATCCGACCGCCGTTTGCTGCGATTCCATCGCGACCCGGACGCCGAACGCAAAATCCGGCAAGCGCTGTTTGAGACCGGTCTCGCGTCGATTGACGAAAAAAGCTTCCGGATGGCCGGAGAGCTCGAGGGCACCGCGTTGCGCGACGCCTGGCTGGCCTGGCTGCAGACCAGCGCACCCGGGCTGCGCGCTGCCGGCTGGCAGATCGAACGGGGTGGCGAGCGCGGTTTCACAGTCAGCGAATCCGACGGCATCGACGGCGAAATCGAAAACCAGGGCAACGACTGGTTCAGCCTGCGCTTCGACCTGGAGTGCGACGGCAGGAAGATGCCCTTGCTGCCGCTGGTCAGCCAGTTGCTGCAAAAGTATCGCCCCGGCGACCTGCCCGAAACGCTCTACCTGGACACCGGCGAAGGCCACTACGTCAGCGTGCCGGCCAGGCAGATCGAGCCGGTGCTCAAGACCATTGTCGACCTGTACGACCGGGTCGGCGAGGACACGCTGGAGTTGGCCCGGCCCGACGCGACCCGGCTGCTGGACCTCGAAGGCATCCCGGTGCGCGGTGCGACCAGCCTGAAGGAACTGGCCCGCAAGCTGGCTGATTTCTCCGGACTGCAGGCCGTTGAACTCCCGACCACGTTCAAGGGCCAGTTACGCGAATACCAGCAGCACGGCCTGGACTGGCTGCAATTCCTGCGCGAATACGGTTTTGGCGGGATCCTGGCCGATGATATGGGGCTGGGCAAGACCGTTCAGACCCTTGCCCACCTGGCCGTGGAAAAGCGCGCCGGGCGGATGCAGCACCCCAGCCTGATCGTCGCGCCGACCAGCCTGATGGGCAACTGGCGGCGCGAGGCAGCGCTGTTCACGCCGGGGCTGGAGGTGCTGATTCTGCACGGTCCGGACCGCAGTGATGATTTCGGCAGGCTGACCGACTTCGACCTGGTAATGACCACCTACCCGTTGCTGCCGCGCGATCGTGAAGTGCTGCTCCAGCAACCATGGCACTGCCTGATCCTGGACGAAGCCCAGCAGATCAAGAACCCGCGCGCCCATGCCGCACAAGTGGTCCGAAAGCTCAACTGCGGGCAGCGCCTCTGCCTGACCGGCACGCCGATGGAAAACCACCTGGGCGAGCTATGGGCCCAGTTCGACTTCCTGATGCCCGGTTTTTTGGGCAACCGTGAGAGCTTTACCCGCAACTACCGCACGCCGATTGAAAAACACAACGATTCAGATCGGCTGGAGCGCCTCAACCGGCGCATCGCACCGTTTCTGCTGCGCCGTACCAAGGACCTGGTCGCCACCGAACTGCCGCCTAAAACCGAACTGCTGCGCCAGGCCAAATTCGACGCCAAACAGGCCCGGCTGTATGAAAGCATCCGGCTGACGATGGAAAAGAAAGTTCGCAACGCAATCGCCGCCAAGGGCCTGGCCAGAAGCCACATCATCGTGCTGGAGGCCCTGCTGAAACTGCGCCAGGTCTGTTGTGACCCTCGTTTGCTGCCCAAGGGCATGCCCGGCTCCAGCGGCACGCCATCGGCCAAGTTCAACCTGCTGTTCGATCTGCTGCCGGAATTGCTGGAAGAAGGCCGTCGGGTGCTGCTGTTTTCGCAGTTCACGACCATGCTGGGCCTGATCGAGACTGAACTGGACAAGCGCGGCATCGCGTACGCCAAGCTTACCGGCCAGACGCGCAAGCGCGATGTCGCCATCCAGCGCTTTCGCGACGGCGAGGTCGCCCTGTTCCTGGTCAGCCTCAAGGCCGGCGGCGTGGGCCTGAACCTGGTTGAGGCCGACACCGTGATCCACTACGATCCCTGGTGGAACCCGGCCGTCGAGCATCAGGCCACGGACCGCGCTCACCGCATCGGACAGGATAAACCGGTATTCATCTACAAGCTGGTTACCGAAGGCACCGTGGAAGAAAAAATCCTGGCTTTGCAGGCGCGCAAGCAAAAACTGGCCGAAGGCGTTTATGGCAGCGGTCGCAAAAGCAACGAACCGCCGATCGACGAGGCAACCATCCGGGCCCTGCTGTCCGGCGATTGATTGCAATTACAATCGGGAGGGGCTGAAATGGTGGCCATGACCATTCGCAATAGCGGCGGCTAGATGAAACTGTCCGCATTCGGCGAGAAACTGGCCGGGGAATCGGGCATCGTCGGCCTGATGGACGACATCGGCCACGCGGTGGTCGAGAACCCGGACATGATCATGATGGGCGGCGGCAACCCGGGTCGCCTGCCGGGCATGGAGGCGGTGTTCCGCCAGCGGCTCGAAATGCTGTTGCAGGACCCGGCGCAGCGCCAGCGGCTTTTCGGACTCTACCAGTCGCCCGCCGGCGACCTGGCATTTCGCGACGCACTGGCGGCGTTTCTGCGTCGGCAGTACGGTTGGGCGTTGAGCCGGGACAACATCGCAGTCTCGAACGGCAGTCAGTCGGCTTTTTTCCTGTTGTTCAACATGCTGGCCGGGCGCATGAGCGACGGCAGCCGACGCACGATACATTTGCCGCTGATTCCGGAATACCTCGGCTACGCGGACGCGGGGCTGGACGCGGGCCTTTTTTCCGCCACGCGACCCGATATCGAATTGCTGGACGGGCACCAGTTCAAGTACCGCGTCGATTTCGACCGCCTGGATCTGGAACTGGATCGGGACCGGCGGGCTGCCGCCCTTTGCGTGTCGCGGCCGACGAACCCGACCGGCAACGTGCTGACCGACCGCGAAGTGACCCGCCTGGACGAGATCGCGCGCGGCCGTGGCATACCGCTGATTATCGACGGCGCCTACGGGCAGCCCTTCCCCGACATACTGTTCACTCCGGCACAACCGCACTGGAACGACAATACCATCCTGCTGCTGAGCCTTTCCAAGCTGGGCCTGCCGGGCGTGCGCACCGGTATCGTCGTCGCCCGCGAGGAACTCATCCACGCCTTCGCCAACGCCAACGGCATCGTCAACCTGGCTTGCGGCAACCTTGGACCGGCCATTGCCGCCGAATGGTTCCGCAGCGGCGAGATCCTCGAACTCGTGCGCCGGCAGGTCAGGCCCTTCTACCGCGAGCGCGCCGGCCAGACGCTGCGCTGGTTCGAACAATGCCTCGGCGGCCTGCCGTTTCGCATCCACAAACCCGAGGGCGCCTTTTTCCTGTGGCTGTGGTTCGAGGGTTTGCCGATCGGCAGCCAGCGGCTTTACGAGCGGTTGAAAAAACGCGGGGTGCTGATCGTCCCGGGTCAGCATTGTTTCTTCGGGCTGGAGGATGACTGGCCGCACCGGCACGAGTGCATCCGCGTTTCCTACGCCCAGGATCAGGGCAAGGTGCGCCGGGGCGTGGAAATTATCGCCTCGGAAGTGGCCGCGGCTTACGCGAACGGCTGAAAAAGCCGGTACGGACTCGATCAGTGCTGCCCGGGGCTGGCTGGCCCGGCGGCGTCGCACTGACCCTCGCCGGGCAATTCGAGTTCGGCGCACAGGCCGCCGTAACCGCTGCGGCTGAGTGTCAGCTTGCCGCCGTAGAGTTCGGCGATTTCATGGGCGATCGCCAACCCCAGGCCCTGTCCGGACCTGGATTCGTCCAGCTTCCGGCCCCGTTCGAGCGCGCTTTCCAACTCCTCTTCCGGGATGCCGGCCCCGTCGTCCTCGATCGATAACAGCAACCGGTCGTTGCGCGATTTACAGTGCACCAGGATCCTTTTGCGCGCCCATTTCCCAGCATTGTCCAGCAGGTTGCCCAGCATGTCCTCGAGGTCCTGTGCATCGCCGCGGAAGGCGCAGCTGCCGAGTCCGGAGGTATCGAAATCGAGTTCACGCTGCCGGTAGAGACGGCGCATGACGAACAGCAGGTCCTCGATCACGGCCTTGACCGGGGTCAGGCTGCCGAGCAGGTTTTTGGCGCCGGAGGTTTTGGCCCGCGCGAGGTAATGATCGATGCTGCGAGCGATGTCGGCAGTTTGTTGCAGCACCAGTTCGCTTTGTGCCTCCGGCATAGCTGTCGCCTCGTTGTTGAGCACGGTCAGGGGATTTTTGACCGCGTGCGCCAGGTCAGCGGCGCGCTCGCTCCTGCTGGCCTCAGCCGCAGGGTCTGCACGCGCAATTTTTGCTCTGCCGGACCGGTGACTTCGTACCGCCTGGTGTCTGCGCCATTCTCCAGTTGACTCAGGTTCAGCCGTTCGCCGTCCAGCGAGGTGGAGCGCGCCAGTGTTTCCTCGCCCCGCCGGACCTCCCAGTGCCAACCGGACCGAAGGTCGCGAAAACGCCGATCGCCAGGCTCGGAAGCCAGCGCAAAACGCCCGTCGGGGGATAGCCGGCTGGCGGATGCCAATTCTTCCAGGTAGGTGAATACATGCGCTTTGCCGCGCAGGTGGTTGATCAGGACTTCGATCACGTTGGAGTCGCGATCGAAGTCTTGACTGTAGATGTGCTCGGTCAGCTCCGCCTTGGAGACGACCTTGCCTTTTTTCTGCATCAGGTATTCCAGCACGCGGAATTCCAGCGCGGTGAGCGCGACCGGCGCGCCGTCCAGCGTTACACGGGCGGACACCGTGTCGAGTTCCACCGGCCCGCAGCTTAAAACAGGGCTGGCGTGCCCCGATGAGCGGCGGATCAGTGCTTCCACCCGCGCCAGCATTTCCTCGAATTCGAAGGGCTTGGCCAGGTAATCGTCCGCACCGGCGCGCAGTCCGGCCACCTTTTCGCGCCAGGTGTCCCGGCTGGTCAGGATCAGCACCGGCACCTGGTTGCCGCTGCGGCGCCAGCGTTGCAGCAGCGTGAGGCCGTCGAGCCGCGGCAGGCCGAGGTCCAGAATGACGGCGTCGTAGTCCTCGGTGTCGCCCAAAAACCAGCCTTGCTCACCGTCAAAGGTGGTGTCCACCACGTAACGCGCGCCTTTCAGCGCCTGCCCGACTTGCCGGGCGACCTGTTGATTGTCCTCGATGATCAGGATGCGCATTTTCGGCTCCTGCCCTCGCCGGGCCAGCTTAACCCAGGCTTAAAAACGCCTTAAGTCGGTTTTCATCGGCCTTTGCTAACGTCAAGTTGAATCCATTGCTTCGCTGCATGGGAAAGCCCCGAGAGAGCGGTCGCGTTGCATAGCGAAGTCGGGTTCCCTCGTAAATATATTACGTGGTAACACAAGGAGGAGACATGAAAGCCAATGGTTTTATTGACCTGGCTGCTGGAACAAGCAGTCGAATTTTTTCCTGGCTGGCCCAGGCGGTGATCGTCAGCGGCTTGCTGCTGCTGCCGATGGCCATGGATTCGGGGCTGGATTCAGGCTCCGAATCGGTGGCTTATGCCGGCAACGGCCAGGGCGGCAGCGGTGGTGGCGGCGACAACGGTAATGGCGGCGGCAACAGCGGCGGCAACAACGGCGGCGGCCAGGGCGGATCGAAACCGGCCAAGGGGGATCTCTATGGCGACATGGTCTACCTGCTGCGCAACGAAGACGGCGTGCCGCGCATTCTCAACGGCTGTCTGCGGCCGACCAACAGCTACGGCGAGGTGCTCGCGCTGGTCGGCGATTTCCCCTATAGCGACGGTGAAAACGAGTATGTGCCCGACGACGATCCCCAGGCGGAAAACGGCGGCTACACGCTTGACGGCTATGCCTACGACATGTGCGAAGAAGTGACCTTCGCCACCGCCAAGGGTGGCTTTACGACCATGGCGGCATCCACTGCTGAGGACGAGGATTCGGTCGATCAGTGCGACGCCTACAACGCGACTTGCGCCAGCCGTTACCGGGAAGTGGACCTGGGACGCCTGAGCTTGCTGCGTTCCCCGGACAAGGTGCTCGATCGCAGCGCGGCCGAGGCGACCCGGATCATCGGGTCCGCCGATTTGGTGAAGCTCGGCTCCGACGGACGGATCGTCGCGGACGGAGTGGAACTGGATTCGCCGTCTATCAACCTGGCGCTGATGCGTGAATTCCATCTCTACGGCGAACTCGGCGGGGTTTTCGATCCCGATGAATTCGGTGCTGCCATGGGTTATGCGCTTTACGACTACGAAATGGCGGCGGCCTTTGGGCTCGGCGCAGCTGACGACAAGTACGGCGGTGGTGCCGATAGCGAAGTGGTTGCCCGCGTCGATACGGTTTTACAGCTTGCATACCGGATGCCGTTGAATGCGCCGATCGTGATCAACGAAGGTAACCCGGACGGCCTGCTCGCCGGCAAATACATCGACTACCGGGATTTCACCTATGACCGGGAAGCGACTTTCCCCGGTTACCTGTGCTACGACGTGTACGAGGAAGGCCAGTACGTCAGACACGCCGGGTCCATCATGGACGTCGTATTCCACAGTGTGGCGGCGACTGCTGAAAACATCGAAGGCTACGGTCTGGCTGCAGACGACGCGCGCCGCGTGCTCGTTTTCGTCCACGACGGCCTGGTGCGCTACATCGACACTGTGTACGAGAGCATCGAATCTCTGGCCGTAGGGGACCCTGAGTGCCAGGCACTGTAACAACCGGTTGCGGAAGGGAAGGCGCCCCGCCGGGGGCGCCGTTCCCAAAGGGTTTGATAGCAAGAAAGCGAGGAGCAACAAAATGAAAACGTTGATTATTTTCCTGACGGCTTTTTTCATGCTGCTGCCGGTCATGGCGATGGCCGACGAGCATGAAGAAAAAACGATCAAGGTCCAGACATGGGATTTCTCCGATCCTTTCCTGGTCGCCGAGAAAGGCGATCCGTGTGCGGAATTTCTTTCCTACCTGATGGGTTCCTACGAAAAGTACAAAATGCTGGGTATGACGGGCATCAAGGGTCCGCCCGGCGTGGTGTACACCCTGGAAAATCAAAAGGGCGACATCGCAATACTGAAATGCGGCACCGCCGGCGGCTGCAGTGGTCACGACGAGGACGAAGGCCACGACGAAGGCACGCATTGAGTTGTCTCCTCAGATCCCAGAGCGAATTTGAGGATCTTTCGGGGAGCGGTTTCGCTCCCTTTTTTTTGGGTGCGCCAGTTCGAATTCAGAGACCCCGCATTTCACTGGCCGGCCTCGACCTCCGGCAGGCTGCTGCCCAGCAGCGCCCCGGCGAGGCCCATCAGGGCCAGCAGCGCGATCACGCCGCTGACGGTGATCAGCGGCGCCAGCGCGCCGAGGCCGCCGACCAGCAGCAGCATAAGCCCGATCACGCTGTTGCTGATCGCCACGTAATCCGTGCGCCGGTTGCCGGTGGCCAGGTCGACCACGTAGGTTTGGCGCCCGACGCGTACGCCGTTGTGCGCGACCGACAGGACAAAATAGGCCGCCGGCAGGAACCAGGCCCGGCCGACCAGTTCCGGCCCGAAGCGGTCTGCCGCAAACACGACCAGGCCGATGCCCGAAGTGACCAGTGCGGCCGCCACCATCACCCGTTTGCTCGAGCGGTCCGCGAAGCGCCCCCAGAGCGGCGCGCTGACCAGTCCGGCGAGACCGTCGGCAATGACGAACAATCCCAGCAGCCAGGCCGGCGAGCCGAGGCCTTGCTGTGCCAGCGTTACGTAAAAAGGCGCGCTTAAGGCCGAGCACAACAGCAAGGAACGGGTGATCACGAAACGGCGGAAAGGCGGGTCGCGCCGCAACAGGTTCAGCCGTTTCAGCGCGTCGAGGGCGTTGCGGGCACCGCCGGTTTCTCCCTCATACTCCTGCACCCGGGCGTAAACGGCGGCGGCCAGTAGCCACAAACCGGCAGCCAACACCAGCAGCCAGGGATAGATGGAGCCGTCCTCGCCCTGGCTGAGAGGCAGCATCAGCGCCAGGCCCACGCCGGCCGTAATCATGCCGGCGGCGCTCGCGGACCAGCCGCTCAGCCGGCCGCGGCGTTTCTTTGGAATCGTCTTGCCAACCACGTCCTTGGAGGCGACCGAACTGAAACCGCGCGCCAGGCTGAAAACGACCAGCAGCAAGAGGATCAGCATGCCTGCCTGGACGCCTTCGAACAAGAACACCACCAGCCCGAGGCCGGCGACCGCGCCAGCCTGCGCCACGCTGCCG
The DNA here is from genome assembly GCA_032250585.1 of Lysobacterales bacterium. Taxonomy (GTDB): domain Bacteria; phylum Pseudomonadota; class Gammaproteobacteria; order Xanthomonadales; family SZUA-36; genus JAVVFH01. Next base: position 4,174 of record JAVVFH010000033.1, on the reverse strand, counting down.
GCGACCCATACCCACTTGCGCACGGCCATCCGGCGGATGATGCCGCCGATGAACAGCTGGGGAATCAGTGAGCCGGACTCGCGGATCGGCACCAGGAAGCTCAGCACCCAGGCGGGCGCACCCACCGTGTTGCTGACCCACGCCAACGTGGTCTTCGGATTGGCGAGCGCATCGCCGAGCTTGGTCAGGAACAGGCTGAGCAGGATCAGCAGGAAATTGCCCGGTGTTTCGCGGCAGGCGTCTTCGCTGATATCGGTGCAGACCCGTGCGTCTTCTTGCTCGGTCAGCCTTTCATAGACGGAGTCCGCCAGCGCCATGCGTTCTCAGGACCGAAATCGTTCAATCATTGTCGTCGACTTCCAACTGGCCGCTGAGCCTCCGCCAGACGTGGGACCAGGACAGACCCAGCGCCAGCAACACCGAGAGGCACACCAAGAGTACCCAGGATACCGCCTCGACGGAATCGAAGCCCAGCCAGCCGATATCCACCAGCAGCCAGACCAGCGCGGCGAGGATTGCGGCACTTATCCACAGGCCGACATCACCCAGCGAACGGCGCGTGGCGACGATGAAAATGGTCCAGCCGCCGAGCAGAACCGCTCCGGCGAGAAAGTGCAGGGGCCCCAGTTCGCTGGCACCGAATGCACGTTTTATCCAGTGCACGCAGGACCAGCCGGACGGGTTGTAGCTCAGCAGCACCAGCACCAGCGCAGCTCCCAGGCGAACAAGGAAATCGGTGAAGCCGAAAGCGCTCTTTCGAGGCGAACGCGCGTGTTTTTCATTGCTCATTTTTGTGGACTCGGGGGCGGAGGTGTGAAAATTATCGCCCAGGGCGCGCCGGAATTCGAGTTTTGCGGGTTCGCGGTTGATCGATCAGCCCGCGCTATGGCCTGCAGCGTGCGAATTTCGGAAGGCTTCGCTATGATAATCAGAGGCCTTTCGGAAGAAACGGATGCTGGAACTCGACTGGAACGTGATCCTGTTGAACCTGTCTCAGATCGGCATCGCCTACGTGCTTGCCCTGCCGATCGCCTGGGACCGGGAACAGGAAGCGAGAAGCGCTGGCCTGCGCACTTTCCCGCTGGTCTCCGTGGCTGCCTGCGGATACATGCTGACAGGCATTCAGGCCCTGGACTCTACCGACGCCGAGGCGCGCGTGATCCACGCCAGCATCGCCGGCATGGGTTTCATCGGCGGGGGTGCCATTCTGAAGGGAAACGGCAACGTCAAAGGCACGGCGACCGCCGCAAGCCTGTGGATGGCGGGCGCCATCGGAATCGCCGTGGCATTCCACCGCTACGAAATCGCCGTGGTTCTCGCCCTGCTGAATTTCCTTACACTGAAGTACGTGAAACGCCTCAAAAAATGAAGTGCGCACGCGGACTGGTGAATGGGCTCCGCTTGGGAATATGCAAAAACGATGCCCGGCTGGTTTCCGGTGTTCTTGAGCGAGATCGCGTGCGACCGTCGATGTCGCGGCAGCTTCCAAGGGCAGGCCGAAGGGGTTTTCTGGTAGCTCTTACAAAGCGATTGTAAGGCTTTGCACCGCAGGTGGGCGCTGGCGCTCCGGCGGCGCGGTGAGGCGCATGCGGATAGACAGCCGCTCCGCCTGTTCCGCACCATGCCCGCCCTGTCGGAACGGCCTTTTCCAGCCCTTCACGGAACGTTTATTGCATGGCGTTAATGCCTGGATAAACAAAAACGGATGGAGGTAGCCAATGAACCGATTTACGAATTCTCCGCGCACTGCACGCGCCGCGTTCATGGTGGCGGCTTGCGCGCTGGCCTTCAGCGCCACGCTCGCAGCCGTCCAGACCGACCCGCACGCGCGACCTGACGAAACCTATATCAGCATCAGCGGAACGGTCGATTCGGTCGCCCCGGACAGTTTCATGCTTGATTACGGAGATGGGCTTGTGCGCGTCGAGATGGACGACGAAAGCTACGAAGGCCTGGACCCGAGTCCCGCCGCGTCGATCGTCGTTTCCCAGACAGTGGTAAGAGGCACGGTCAGCACCGTCGAGGACGGCAGATTTCTGGTCGACACCGGGCGGCGCCTGGTGCGCGTGGATACCGAGCTCCTGCCTTATGACCCGCTGGATGACGAGGGCTATATGAAAATCCGCAAGGGCGACCGGGTCAAGGTGGTCGGTCGGATGGATACCGATCTGTTCGAGGGTCGGCTTCTGGAAGCCGATGCCGTCGTCAAGCTCTACGGGGGCTGATAGCAGCCAGACGAACAGGTTAAAGCTTGTGATGGGAACGGGCGAATACAAAAAGAAGCGGGACTTCCGGAAAACACCGGAGCCCCGCGGCGGCTCTTCCGGTCGGAGCGGCAAACCGCTGTTCGTGATTCAGAAACACGATGCTTCCAGCCTGCATTACGATTTCCGCATCGAAGTCGATGGCGCACTCAAGTCCTGGGCCGTTCCGAAGGGCCCCTCGACGGACCCCTCGGAAAAGCGTCTGGCGCTTCCGACCGAGGATCACCCGCTAAAATACGCTGAATTTGAAGGCGTGATACCGGCAGGAGAATATGGCGGCGGCACCGTGCTGGTATGGGACAAGGGACCGTATGAAAATCTGACCGAGAAAGACGGTGAGCGCGTGCCGATCGCCGCTGCGCTGAAGAATGGGCATGCGGTGATCGCGCTGCACGGCCAAAAAATCAAGGGCGGCTACGCGCTGCACAAAACAGGTGACGAGCGCTGGCTGCTGGTGAAAATGAACGATGACGAGGCCGACGCGCGCCGCAACCCGGTCTCCACCGAGCCCGAATCGGTGATCAGCGGTCGAACCATCGAGGAAATCGCCGACGAAGAGGCGGCAGATCCCCCGGGTTGAACTGAACAGCGCTACAAAGGGATAGCTGCATGAAAATCGAGTACAAACAGTGCACCGTCGAAACCTCGAACGACGACAAGCTGCTGTATCCGGACGCCGGCATCACCAAGGCTGAGGTCATCGAATACTACCGCGATGTTGCGGAACTGATGCTGCCGCATCTGGAAGACCGCTTCCTGACATTGCACCGCTTTCCGAACGGCGTCGCTGAAGACGGCTTCTACCAACAGAGCCGTTCCGATCATTTCCCCCGTTACGTGCGCGGCAAAAGCGCGCCCACGGCCGACGGCGACCGGCGCGTCGAACACATCGTCGTCGATGGCGAACCGGCGCTGGTATATCTCGCCGATCAGGCCGCGCTGGCGCTGCATGGCTGGCTGAGCCGCAGCGACAGGCTACACCACCCGGACCGCATGGTCTTCGACCTCGATCCGGCGGACGACGGCTTTGAAGCGGTGCTCGACAGCGCGCAATTACTGCACGAGGTGCTGGAGCTCGCCGGCCTGGCGCCTTTCGTCATGACCACCGGCTCGCGCGGGCTGCATGTCGTGGCGCCGTTGGATCGGTCCCTGACCTTTCGCAAGTCACGCGCGACGGCCCGCGAACTGGCTCAGTGCGTTGTCGACCGGGAGCCGGAGCGCTTCACGCTGGAACAGCGCAAGAAAGCCCGGCGGGGGCGCCTTTACCTGGACATTAGCCGCAACGCCTACGGGCAGACCGCGATTGTGCCGTATTCCCTGCGCGCGGTGCCTGAGGCGGCGGTGGCGACGCCGCTGCGCTGGAGCGATCTTGACGGCAAACTGTCGCCGCGTCGCTTTCATCTCAAAAACCTGCGCCGCCGTCTTGGCCAGGTGAAGGATCCGTGGCCCCGTTTTCGCGACTCCGCCACGCGTCCGGCAATCCACCGCGAAGAATTGATGGCCTGGTCGGAACAAAAATAACCCGGACGACCAGGCCCGGATTATGACCAATAAAAACCCCGCCACCCGAAGGTCGCGGGGTTTTTATTGCGTGCATCCGTTGTCGACAGCGGATTTGCGCGGGCGGCCCCGCTGGGTTCAGGCCTTATCAGTTGTTGTTGTTTTTGAGCTTTTCTTCAGCTTCCTCAGCCATTTTCTCGGCTTCTTCGGCGGCCTCTTCAGCCGTGCTTTCGGCCTGGTCCATCATTTGCTCGGTCGTCTCGCTGATGTTTTCGCCGGCTTCCTCCATTTCCTCGACGGCTTCATCGTGCATCTCGCCAGCTTTTTTCTGCATGTCTTCGGCGGCTTCTTGCGATTCGCTCATCATGTGTTCGGTCGACTCTTCCATTTCCTCGGCCGCTTCGTCGATC
>JAVVFH010000339.1:0-3321 GCA_032250585.1 Lysobacterales bacterium | reverse complement strand
CATTGCATCGCTCATCGAAACCGCCAAGATCAACGGCGTCGAGCCCTTCGCTTATCTCGCGGCCACCCTCGAGGCGATCGCCAATGGCCACCCCAAAGCAGCGATCGACGACCTGCTGCCATGGAACTTCAACCCGTCAAGCTGAAAGCCTCGTGGGGCGCAGCCGCCGCTTACGAATAATGGAAGGGCGCTCTAGTCACCCGGAACCAAATTGGTCATCATTGGTTTGAGGCAGATTTGGGGGTATGACATGCGTGGTCGGGCATCGGTTGCGATTTCACTCAGCGATGAGGAGCGCGGTTTTCTGGAAGCGCAGCTGCGCAGGCACAAGGCGGCGCGGTCGCTGTCCGACAGGTGCCGGATCGTGTTGAGGTGCGCTGACGGCCTGACCAGCAAGGAGATCGCCGCCGAACTCGGCCATTCCGAGCATACGGTCGGCAAGTGGCGGCGGCGGTTTGCCGAGCACCGCATCGAAGGCCTTTCTGACGAGTATCGCGCGGGCCGCCCACGAACGATCTCGGACGAACAGGTTGCCGATGTGATCAAGCGAACGCTGGAAACCACGCCAAAGGATGCAACCCATTGGTCGATCCGGTCGATGGCCGAAGAAATCGGTCTGTCACACACCACGATCCGCCGCATCTGGAACGCCTTTGGGCTGCAGCCGCACCGCGCGGAAACCTTCAAGCTGTCCACCGACCCGCTGTTCGTGGACAAGGTGCAGGACGTGGTCGGCCTCTACATGTCGCCGCCGAACCGGGCTATCGTGTTGTGTGTAGATGAAAAATCCCAGATCCAGGCGCTGGATCGCGAACAGCCGGTGCTGCCGATGGCGCCCGGCGTGGCCGAGCGGAGAACCCACACCTACACCCGAAACGGCACGACATCGTTGTTTGCCGCTCTCGACATCGCCACCGGAGCGGTGATTGGGAAGTGCTACAAACGCCACCGCGCGACGGAGTTCCCCGACTTCCTCAAGGAACTCGACCGCAGGATGCCCGAGGGGCGGGACGTGCATATCGTCATGGATAACTACGCCACCCACAAGACGCCGAGGGTCAAGGCATGGCTGGCGCGCCGTCCGCACTGGCACGTGCATTTCACACCGACATCAGCAAGCTGGCTGAACCAGGTGGAACGCTGGTTTGCCGAGTTAACTCGAAAACAAATCCAGCGCGGCGTTCACCGCTCCGTCGCGGAACTCGAAGCCGATATCGCCACATTCATCGACGCCCACAACGAGAACCCCAAACCCTACAAATGGGTCAAATCCGCCGACGAAATCCTCGCATCCGTCAAAAGGTTCTGCCAGAAAACACTGGTAGGAACTTCAGATTCAGGTGACTAGCGGCGCCGGTGATGAATGCAATCTTTCCCTCTACACGGCCCATCCGGTCCTCTTCCCTGTCATTACCTGTTCGTGGCATTACCGCGCCAGACGACTTTCCAGAGCCCCTGCGCCGTGGCCAATTCCGTTTCCCCGGACATCAGCGACCCTTCCAGGAAGATAAGGCTGCGGGTGGCGCGCACGACGCGCGGGATGATCTCGATGAAGCTGCCGATCTGCGCGCCCGCGATGAAGTTCATATTGAACTGGACGGTCGTGCAAGGTTTGTCGCCCGCCGCGTGCCAAGCCGCGAGACCCAGTGCCCGGTCGGCAAAGGTCATCAGCATGCCGCCTTGTACCACACCCAGCAGGTTTACGTGACGGTCCTCGGCCAAGAATCCGTGCAGCATCTCGCCATTGGGCCCCGACCGCGCCCAGAATGGACCGACCAGGCCGACAAACCCGTCGTCGTCCCGCTGCTTCCAGCCTGCCCCGGTCAGGTTCTGGCTCAAGCGCGCTGTCATGGTGCGAACCCGAAAAGGCGAGCCGCATTGCCATACAGAAAAGGCCTGATGCGGTCTTCTTCAATCGGCATCCTGCGCGCCGAGGCCGCGCAGCGCGCAATGTCCATCAAAGGGTAGTCGGACGCGAAGAGCACCTTGTCGCAACCACGCACCCCGTGCCAGCCGCCTGACAGGAAGTCGGCAAGTGCGTCCGGGTAACTCTTCGGTGCCCAGGCGGAAGTGCAGATATAGAAGTTCTCATGCCGCGCCGCGAGCCGGACTGAAATGTCCGTCCAAGGGTCGCCAATGTGGTGCGCAATGATACCGAGGTCCGGAAACGCCAAGGCGACGTCGTCGAGATGCGTGGGATTGTTGAGTTCCATCGGCCAGAGCGGCCCCGGCGCGCCGACATAGGAATAGATCGGCAGGCCCAGTTCCACGCACTTAGCGTAGGCCGGATAATACCAGCGGTCATCCGGTGCAAGGCCCCAGGGCGACGGCGTGATATGTACCCCGCAGAGCCCCGGCAAGTCGGCCAGTGCATCCAGCATCCGGCAGTTTTCCATCAGGTCCCAATAGCTGCCGGCGCCGAGTTCAGGCGGAATCAGCGTCGCGATCCATTTCAGTTTGCCTCTGGATGTTGCCGCGATTTCCCCGAAGGACCGGTTGAGCGCGATCACGGCGTCAGCCTTGGCTGGGTAATAGACCTTGACCGCCAGAACAGCGTTCGAGACCCCCGCCGCCTGCATGTCTTTCAAAACGGCATCGACGCTTCGGAACTGCGCATTTGCGCCATCGTCTCCGACGTGGCTGAACGTTTGCATCACGCGTTGCAGGCGCCTGTCGTGTCCCCAGTCAACGCGGTCGGCCCGCGTGGTATCCGCCGAATCTCCGATCCACGGTCCATGCAGAAAGGTATCGATGATCGGACCATCGTACATATCAGTTCTTCCCTGCAGTTGACAGCAGGCAGTAGCCGTCATCGAAGACGGTCACATCCCTGTCGGAAACAGAGCAGCGAAAGCGGACCTCCGTCCCTCCATCCCAGATTTCGGTGGTGATCGCTTCCCCTGGATAGACCGGTGCCGTGAAACGGCCTTCGAAGCGCCGGATGCGGGTCGGGTCGCCTGCGCAGACCTTCTCGACGATCGAACGGCAAGCGATGCCGTACGTACAGAGGCCGTGAAGGATCGGTTGTGGAAATCCGGCCCTTTCGGCCACCTCAGGGTCCACGTGCAACGGATTCATATCGCCGTTCAACCGGTAGAGCAGAGCCTGATCGGGGTGGGTCTCGATGACATGGCGCATGTCGGCGTCACGGTCGGGCACGGAAAGTCGCTCGGACGAGGCCGCTCGGTGCCCACCGCAACCGCCATCACCCCGCGCCATAAGGGTATTGCGCAGAACGAACAGGTCGGGACCCTCTTCAGTGCGCCGTGCCGTGGTGTCGAAGACGACGATAGCGCCTTTCTCGGAGCCCTTGTCGATCAC
>JAVVFH010000338.1:0-3350 GCA_032250585.1 Lysobacterales bacterium | reverse complement strand
CTGAGAACATGATTCAACGGGCAAAGGCGGACACGACCGATCCCGCCATCGAATATCGCATCGCCGATCTCGATACCCTGGAGCTGCCCGAGGCGGCGTTCGACCTTGCCTACAGCGCCCTGACTTTCCACTATATTCAGGACTTTGATCGCCTCGTTCGCATGATCCATCAGGCGCTGGCCCCCGGCGGGGATTTTGTCTTCACCATAGAGCACCCCGTTTTCATGGCTGCCGCACATCCGGACTGGATTGTCGATGAAGACGGTCGCAAGACCTGGCCCGTCAACGGCTACTCTGTCGAGGGCGAGCGCCGGACGGACTGGTTTGCAAAAGGCGTTCTCAAGTATCACCGCACGATGGGCACGACGCTCAATACGCTCATCAGGGCCGGGTTCGAGATTGTGCAGGTCCAGGAGTTCGCCCCTACACCTGAGCAGATCGCGGAGACTCCGCCGCTGGCCGACGAGATGGAACGACCGATGATGCTTCTGGTGTCCGCAAGACGATAAGAACATTGGCCACTAAAAACCTCAGAATGAGAGGATTGGGCCACGGACCTTTTATAGCGCGTGGCCCACTGTCCGCCTCGTGCTCGATTTTCTGCTAGCGGGTCAGCTCGTGCTGCGAACGCTCACTGAACCGCTTATGACGGTCTGCTGAGCCTATTTGTGAAAGACAGCATCTACGAACGACCGCTTCTGTAACAGTGGGGCGAAAACGGTCGTTTTAGTCCCACGCCCACCCTCTTAGCGAAATCAATGCCTTGACCGAGCCAAAACCTTGGGCCAAAACCAATCTTGTTTTGGGAGGTTTTTGTCTTGATCCTTGGGTATGCCCGCGTCTCCACCGACGACCAACTCCTCGATGCGCAGCAGGATGCTCTGACGGCCGCCGGAGCGGAGCGCATTTTCTCTGACAAGATCACTGGCTCGTCCCGCTCGCGGCCGGAACTGGACCGGATGATCGAGCAGCTCCGCGACGGCGACGTGGTGGTCGTAACCAAGTACGACCACCTGTCCCGGTCGCTCAAAGACCTGCTGGAGATCGTGGAAACGATCCGCGCGCAGGGTGCGGGCTTCCGGTCCTTGGCCGAGGACATCGACACGACGACCCCGGCTGGGCGGCTGGTCTTCCACGTCTTCGCCTCCATCGCACAGTTCGAGCGCGAACGAATTTCCGAGCGGACCAAAGAAGGCCTTGCAGCTGCGCGCAAGCGGGGCCGTGTCGGAGGCAGGCCCCCTGCCCTGTCACCAACCCAGAAGGTCGAGGTGCAGCGGATGCGGGACGAGGAACTGCGCCCACTGCCCGAGATCGCGCAGCTCTTCCGCGTCAGTGTGAAGACGATCCGGCGGGCTTAGGACTCTTTCACTGTCGTTTTTGGATTACGGTTTGCATAGCCATCTGTGACGAACCGGCCAGTCTTTGCGCTTCGCGCCGATCCCGTGGATCCTCCACCCGTTTTCTCAAGGACGGTAGTGTTCGGGCTTCGTTTGCCATGGGCTTTGGTCACGTATCGCCCGCTGATTGCACTGCGGTAATGACCGCCACCACCTGATTTCTTTGCCATCGTCGCAACTTCCTTCTGTTCGACTATTTACGGGAAAATGGTATGACCGATGCTGTGCTGTCCTGCCCTCCGTCGCGTGGAGCGTCGGGCTTGCGCTTGAGCTGCACAACATCACCAGTCTTCTTGCTGAACCAACCCGAAGGCAGGTTTGCGATGTTCTCGATGTCTCCCGGATGCATCGTGAACTCGACAGCCAGCAGGTCTTCCTTGGTGCGGACCCCGGAGTCGACAATCAGACGAAGAGCATCTCGTAAGACCTGAGGCTTGGGAATAGCCCATTCCTTGTCCATGGGTTCCTGCTTGTTCCAGCCCTTTGCAGAGTAGAGTTTGTAGAGCTGGGTTCCATGTTCTGGCGGGATAACCTCAAGATCGAGCAAGCGCTTGATCTGGGCCTTCACCGATACCCGCCACCTTTCTTTCACTGAAAGCAGGCCTGCCAATGAATAGTTGGGCACTTCCGGGACATAGGACGACTCAGGCATCAAGAATGCACTGGCGAAGCGAAAAGCCTGTCGTTCGATCTCCTTGAGGTCACGCTTCAAGTCGGCTTCAGAAACCATCCTGTGAAGAACGACATGACCAAGCTCGTGAGCAGCGTCCATCTGCCGTCGCGGGAGACTCATCTTGTCAGACGCCAGAAGTATGTGAGGGCGATCCTCAGACTTCGACCAGCTGCACACGCCATCCAGCTTTGATGTCCCCATTTCAATGGAACCGACTACGCAGCCGATCTTCTCAAGGACCGTGGCCACATTGGTGCAGGGACCGGTTCCCATGTCCCAGTGGCGACGCAAATCATCGGCGATTGCCTCGATGTCTTCGTCTCTGAGCTGCTTGTAGGACGACCCGCCAAGTATGTCCGGGATATTCAGCTCTGGAAAGTCAACGTAGTGCTGCACAACATCGCTGATCTCGTGCAACCAATGCATCTGTGCTTGCTGATATGAAAGATCGCGCTTCAGAGTGCTTGCGAGCGTTCGGTAGAACATCGGCCGCGGACTGTCAAAAACAGGTCGAAGAAAGAATTCCCTTCTCACGCGCAGCGCCCGTGCCAGATCGGCCAATGCATCGGCTTCCGGTGCTTGCTTGCCAGTTTCCCACCGGGAGACAGAACTCGGGCTTACCCCCAGAATTCCGGCCAGCTCCTTCATGCTTTGGATGCGCCTTGCAGCGCGAGCTTCAACGAGTCGTTCCGGCACGAAGCCGGGTGTTCCAACACGCATATTATCCTCCTATCGGTGCACGAGGCACCAACTATGCTTTGCCGTCTTCTTCGATCTCAGAGGGCTGCGCTTCGGGAGGAACGAACGGCTTGATCGTGCCTTTCAGGCGTACAGCCCCACCTGACGGCTGCGAGGGCGGTGTGGGGAATGGAGAACTTGGTTCCTGCACCTCACCGCTTCCGGCGAGATATTCATCAATGCGCTCGTAGAAGAGGAACTGATCGTACCCGGAACTGATCAGACCAATAGCCAGCTCCTCGATCTTGCCTGCTGTTTCCCGGTCGCGCGAGAACATCAATGAAATGAAGATGTCCCCAACCTTCGGACCCCGCCCATCGAAATCCAAGCGTGGCGAAAGCTGGTAGTTGAGCGTCACGCCAGCCAGCCGAGACCTGTTCTTCATGGGGAGGGTGCTGGCTTCGGGCATTGCTGCAAGGCTAAGGATGAATCCCTGACCTTCGTTCCCGAACCGCATGAACGGCTGATAGAACTTCAGGGCGGGATTATCTGAAAGCGCGCCACCTTCCAGCATCTCGCCACCGTGAAGTTCGCAGACCTCC
>JAVVFH010000337.1:0-3352 GCA_032250585.1 Lysobacterales bacterium | reverse complement strand
CGGCGGCAGGATCAGCCCGCCGGCGCCCATCAGCGGCTCGGCGATGAATGCGGCGATGGTGTCGCCGCCCTCGCGTTCGATGACCTGTTCCAGTTCGTCGGCCAGCCGGGTCGCGAAGTTCTCTTCACTCTCGCCTTCGTGCGCCTGGCGGTAATGGTGCGGCTCGGTCAGGTGCACGATATCGGGGCCCGGCACGTCGAAATGCGCATGGAACGGCGGCAGCCCCGTCAGCCCGGCGGTGGCCAGCGTGGTGCCGTGGTAGCCGCTCTTTCGAGAAATGATCTTCTTCTTTTCCGGCTTGCCGATGGCGTTGAAGTAATAGCGCGCCAGCTTGATCTGGGTATCGTTGGCGTCCGAACCCGAGCAGCCGAACAGGAATCGCGCCCCGTCGATCGGCACCCACTCGGAAAGCTTGGCCGCGAGCCGGATCGACGGCTCGTTGGCCCGGGCTGCGAACAGCGGTCCGTAGCAGAACTTCTCCATCTGCTCGGCCGCGGCCCTGGCCAGTTCCTTCTCGCCGTAGCCCAGCGCCGTGCACCACAGCCCGGCCATGCCCTCCAGGTACTGCCTGCCGTGCTGGTCGTAGACGTAGACCCCCTCGCCGCGCGTCCAGATCAGCGGATCGCCGTCGCGCACCTGGTCGAGGTTGGAGGAAGGGTGAAACAGATGGCGCTTGTCCAGCGCTTCGAGGCTTGGATCCATTGGGTCTGTCCGGGTTTCGAAGGGCGAACCGTCATGATACCCAGCCGCAATGGGTTGTGCCGCAGTGCAGGCCCGGATCCGGCGGCTTGTGGACGGAGATGCGCTCAGTCAGTCATCTGCCGGCGGAATCTCCGCGCTCCCGGGCGTGCTGCTCTTACCCTGGGCACAAGACCCTGAAATCAATCGGCGCTGCCGTCCGAATCCCGCTGCGACAGCCAGTTTCGCGTCATCTTGATCGAAAGCCAGAGCCCCATGACAATGAGAAACACGCCCGGGATGATCCATCCCCATCGGATCAGCGGATTGGATTCGTCGCTGTCGACATTCAGCATCAGCGTGTTGATGCCAATGAAAAGAAAGACCAGTCCGATGAACAGAAGTCGCGGGCTCCATTTTTGAATATCCAAAAGAACGCGCTTTCTAGATGTGGATCGGCATAAAGGAACCACTGTGAACAACAACAACCCATAGACGACGATCAAGTAAACGAGTTCCACTTGGGTATTCATGCTGACGTGTTACCTCACGGAATTAGTTACGACATCCGGCCCAAATATCCTTTTGATGCTGCACTGTTCATAGATTTACAGCAAGCAAACCTGCTCTAATTATGGCGTCAATTGATTTATATTGCGCCGGCCATCAAATTGACTGCCGGGGCAGCGCTCGGATCGGAGATCCGGGACTGCAGAGCGAAGCCGATTGCGGACATGCGCCAGAAACAGTGCGCAATGAATACCACAGGCATTTCATTGGCGGATTAAAAATAGACGGTGAAAATTATTGAAGACTCAGCCGCAAGCGTCAACAAAGGCCGCGGATGCGGATACATATCCTACCAGTGCGGTGGGACATAAATAGGCGCCTATCGGATTACTACAGGCTCCGTATACGCCAGCTCCTGCGGTGGCTAGCCCGACCGCGGCGTTAGCACAGGCCCACGATTGAGTCGATGCGTCACCTATACCCAGCGGCTCCGAAGCCATGCTCTCTCGGAAGATTGGATCGGGGGATATTCCACCGCCACCACCAGAATCGTCTCCGGAAGATGAAACTGTAGTCCCTGCCATGAGTTCGTCGTAAGCATCCTGCTCTTCCTGGCTGACGGTTATTCCGCTGGTGTCGGTACTGCTGACGGTGTGCCCGCCTGCCGCACTGAATGTCTCCAGATTGACGATTCCATCACCTTCAGTGGAAATAATACTGACGTTTCCAGCCTCGTCGGTGACTTCAACATGCGTCGAAAACACCTGAACTTCAAAAGTTCCTTCGCTGTTCTCGACTACATAACTCTGGGCTGCTCCGATTGCCGGTAGAACCAATAGCAGAAACAGAAAAGCCACAGGAAAATAAGGCTTGGTGCGAGCCGGGGTTGCAATATTTGTGCAGTAGTGATCTGACATGATAAAGCCCTCCATAAACATACCATTGAATTGACATGCCGTCCCCCTGACCGCTTCCGGACCAATGGCGCCAACCTTCCGGATACAGCCAACGACGCTTAAACACTACCCCCCCCAAATCAACATGTCAATACTGACTTGCGAGAACTGGTTCAAAGAAGCCGTTCTTTTCGCCGGCTCGGTCAGCGGAGTCTCTGCGAACCGCAATGGGGCAGTCGATTTCCGCTTACGGCAACAGCACCCAACCCTCGCTCTGCCGCCGGACCACTACGGTCATGGCCGAGACCGCCATGCTCACGGGCTGCGCCAGTTCCTCGGCCATGACGCCGTTGAAGGCCGCGCTCTGGCCGCACTGTCGGATGACCACGCCGGCCTCGGCGAGTGCTTCGAGCAGCGCGGTGTTGGGGTTGTCGCGGCCGAATCGCTCGCGGTAGGCGGCGTCGGAAAGCACATCCCATGTGCTGCCGCCGTGGGTGATGATCTCGATTTCCAGGTCTGCCGGATCGATGCCGGCGCGCGCATGCATGTTGATGAAGCGCGCGGCCGATTCGAGCCGCCTGTTCAAGGCGTGGTCGTCCTTGCTGCCGGCGGAGACATCGAACAGCAGCCGATATTTCGTGCCCGGTACGAGGTTGAACGTCGCACCGGGCACGTCGACGGCCGGACCGAACTGCTCGATCGCCGGGCCGGTCGAGAATTCCTGTGCGCCGGCCGATGCGGAGAGCAGGGTCATCGCAACCGCCGGTCCCACCAGAATTCGACTGACAAGGCGCGCCGCGCGGGTCATTCGGACGCTCCGGTGACTTCGTCGAGGAACTCCACCGCCCGCCGCATGTGCGGGATCACGATGGTGCCGCCCACGACCAGGCCGATGCTCATGGACTCGACGATCTCGTCGCGCGAGGCGCCGACCTCGACCGCCTTGCCGATGTGGTAGCTGACGCAGTCGTCGCATCGGAGCACCAGCGAGGCGACCAGCCCCATCAGTTCCTTGGACTTGACGTCCAGCGCGCCGCCGTCGGCGTAGGTGAGCGAATCGAGCGAGAACATGCGCTTGAGCACGCGGTTGTCGGTGGCCAGCAGGCGCTCGTTCATCTTCTGGCGGTATTCGTTGAACTGTTCGACACGGTCGTTCATTGGGGTCTCCGTATACAGTAGTAATGGGGCCTAGCATAAATGCATCGAGGGCAAGCAGGCGCCCGGGTGGATTCGCCAGGTTTTCGTAGGGTGGATAAGCGAAGCGCATC
>JAVVFH010000336.1:0-3391 GCA_032250585.1 Lysobacterales bacterium | reverse complement strand
CAAGGCAATAAGCGGCCATCTGCGTTGTTGCACTCGCTTGAATTAGCATGGCTAGTCCTGCACTCGCGCGCCTGGCAGCTGACCGCTTCTTGCCTTGCTGAAAGCGACATAAGATGCGTGACAGGACACTAGCCTGGATCGGCCAATTCATCGGGCACCGGGTCGAGGACAAACGGCCGTCGTTTTTCAAGGACCTGCAATTTCTGCTGATCGGCCCGGCCTGGCTGATGTCTTACCTCTATCGCGCGGCAGGCGCCGAGTACTGAGCAGGCCGGACGCCCCGGTTGGCCCGGCCTTCCGGCGTCAGTCTTCCAATTGCTCTTCGTAGGCCTCTGCATCCATCAGGTCATCCAGCTCGTCCGGATCGGAAAGCTGCATGCGAAATAGCCAGCCGTCACCGTAAGGGTCCTTGTTTACCAGTTCGGGCAAATCCTCCAGCGCACTGTTCGACTCGATGACCTCTCCCGACACCGGCGCATAGACATCGGATGCGGCCTTCACCGACTCGATCACGGCGCAGGCATCGCCCTGATCGTAGCTCATGCCCGGTTCCGGCAGTTCGATGAATACCATGTCACCCAGCTGTGCCTGGGCATGGTCGGAGATGCCCACGACGACTGTACCGTCGTCTTCATCCCTGACCCATTCATGGCTTTCGCGGTAGAGCAGTTCGGCAGGTATTTCACTCATTGGATTTTGACCTCATCACGCGTTCCGGAGCATTCTAGCACCGCCCCTCAAAGATCGGCTAGCGCCGGTTGGCATCTTGCAGCGCTGGGCGGACCGGCCCGCTTAAAGAATCCCCTCGCACACTTGACCGTGGCGCACGAACGGCGGTTTCACGACCCTCGCCGCAAGGCGCTTGCCCCGGATTTCCACGTCACAGGAATCCGCCGCGTCGATCGGAACGCGCGCGAAGGCGATGGCTTTTTGCAGCGTCGGCGAGAACGTGCCGCTGGTGATCACACCCTCGCCCGCCGATGTCAGCACCTGCTGGCCGGGCCGCAACACGCCGCGATCTTCCAATACGAGCCCGACCAGCTTGCGTTGCAGACCGGCCGCTTCTTGCCGCTCCAGCGCCTCGCGGCCGATGAACGGGCGTTCGTCTTTCATCGCGACGGTCCAGGCGAGGCCGGACTCGAGTGGTGTGACCTCTTCGTCCATGTCCTGCCCGTACAGATTCATGCCCCCCTCGAGGCGCAGCGTATCGCGCGCACCCAGGCCACAGGGCTTGACGCCGGCCGCCAACAGGCCAGCCCACCAGTCCGGCGCCGCGTGGCCGGGCAGCAGGATTTCATAGCCGTCCTCACCGGTGTAGCCGGTACGGGCGATAAATCGCGGCCCATCGATCGCCGCCGAAAAAGGCTTCAGCCCGGCAACGCGCGCAGCCACCCCGTCGGCCAGCAGCGCATGCACTTTGTCGCGTGCCCGCGGCCCCTGCACCGCGATCATCGCGAGTTCCGGTTGCTCGGTCACCGAAACGCTGAAGTCCGCGTTTTGCCGCCGCAGCCACGCGAGATCCTTGTCACGCGTCGCCGCGTTCACCACGATGCGAAACCATTCTTCGTCGAGAAAATAGACGATCAGGTCGTCGATAACGCCACCGGCCCCGTTCAGCATGCAACTGTAGAGCGCCTTGCCGCTGTGCTGCAGCCGGGCCACGTCGTTCGCCAGCAGCCAGGAAAGGAAAGGTCGGGACTGCCCGCCGCGAATGTCGACCACGGTCATGTGCGAGACGTCGAACATACCGGCGTCGTGGCGCACCTGTTGATGCTCATCGATTTGCGAACCGTAGTGGATGGGCATTTCCCAGCCGCTGAAGTCCACCATGCGCGCGCCGGCGTCCCGGTGGGCCTGGTAAAGCGGTGTTCTCAGCATCGCTCGTTGTCCTTTTGGCTTTTCTCGATGTTCCAGCGGAACGGTCAAATTCGAATTGCCCGGAATCGTCAGTCCTGCAGTTTGCTGCGGATCTTGATCTCGCTGTGCAGACTGCGGTGCACCGGGCAGCGGTCGGCGATTTCCAGCAGCCGCTGGCGCTGCTCCGGGCTCAGGTCGCCCTCGAGCCGGATCAAGCGATCGAAATGGTCGATCTTGCCCTCTTTCGAAGTGCAATCGAGGCAGTCTTTGGCATGCACGTGACCGTGACGGATATCGACCCGCACCCGCTCCAGGGCCAGCTTTTTGCGGCGCGCGTACATATTCAGCGTCATCACGGTGCAGCTGCCGAGCGCGGCCGACAACAGGTCATACGGTGATGGACCGCTGTCCGCGCCGCCATAGCTCTCCGGTTCATCACCCGGCAATGGATGACCGTCGGCGTTGATCGCCACCCGAAACATGTCCGCCGGCCGCCCGGTAACGACCACGTGGCCGGACTTGTGGGCGGCAGGGGCGGGCGGATCCTGTGGGTCGTGGATGAAACGGCTGGCCCAGGCGGCCAGCACGTGGCCGGCGTAATCCGAATCCGCACGGCGGCTGAGCAGGTGGTCCGCGTCGTCCAGCGAAATGAAACTCTTGGGGTGTAAAGCACTGGCGTAGATGTGCGACGCTTCTTCGATCGACACCACTTCATCAATCGGGGAGTGCATCACCAGCAGCGCCTTGCGCAATTTGCGGATTCCGTCGCGCACCGATTGCGAGCGCACGTCCTCGAGGAAATCGCGGCGGATGTGGAACGGACGGCCGGCAAGGGATACACGCGCCTCGCCGGCTTTTTCGATCGTGTCGAGATCCTCGTCCAGCAGCCCCAGCACATGCTGGGCGTCCGCCGGTGAACCAATGGTGGCCACCGCCACCGCCGAGTCGATGTCATGCGCCGCTGCCAGCATCGCCGTGCCGCCCAGCGAATGGCCCACAAGAATCTCCGGCGCCCGGCGCTCACGCTCCAGAAAGGCGGCCGCGGCCAGCAGGTCCTGCACGTTACTGGAAAAATGCGTGTCGGCGAATTCGCCTTCGCTCTGTCCCAGGCCGGTAAAATCGAAACGCAGCACCGCGATGCCTTCTCGCAGCAAGGCGTCGGCAATATTGACCGCGGCCCGGACGTTTTTGGTGCAGGTGAAACAATGCGCGAACAGGGCCCAGGCGCGGGGGCGGCCCGCATCCGGTTCGTGCAGAACGCCGGCCAGGGTCAGGTCATTTTCCGACGGGAATTCGATTTTCTGCTGCATGCCTCAGGCCTGGCCGATCTGCAGCGTCTTGCCGAGCGGCAACTCGCGGAAACGCTTGCCGGTCGCGGCGAAGATCGCATTCACCAGCGCCGGGGTGACCGGCGGCACACCCGGCTCACCAACACCGGTCGGTGATTCGGTGCTATCCACAATATCCACCGATACGTCGGGGCGCTGGTATTGCCGCATCAGCCGGTAGTCGTGGAAATTGCTTTGCTGAACCT
>JAVVFH010000335.1:0-3397 GCA_032250585.1 Lysobacterales bacterium | reverse complement strand
TCTTCGAACGATTTACCAAACTGTTTCGCCAGCTACGCTGTAAATTCCGGATCCTTGATGAATTATGCGGGCTAAGGGGCTGCCACGATGCGCCTATTGCTGATCGAAGACGACCAACGGCTGGTCGATACGCTGAGTTCGCAGTTGCGCGCGGCGGGTTTTGCCGTCGATGTCTCGACCGACGGCGTGGAAGGGCTGTACCTGGGTGAGGAGTTCCCCATCGACCTGGCCATCATCGACCTCGGGCTGCCGGAGATGTCCGGCCTGGCGGTGATCCGCAAACTGCGCGAGCGCGGACGCGACTTTCCGATTCTGATCCTGACCGCCCGTTCCGAGTGGCAGGACAAGGTGGTGGGCCTGGAAGCCGGCGCGGACGATTACCTGACCAAGCCGTTCCAGTTCGAAGAACTACTGGCGCGCATCAACGCGCTGTTGCGCCGGGCCGCCGGCCACGCCCGCCCGCGGGTCGATCTCGGTCCGCTGACGATCGACCTGACCGCGCAGCGGGTTTTTTTGCGCGGCGAGGAAGTGGAGCTAACCACCTACGAGTACAAGGTGCTGAACTACCTGGTGTTGCACCCCGGGGAAGTGGTCACCAAGACCGAGCTTTCCGAGCACATCTACGAAGAAGACGCCGATCGCGACAGCAACGTGATCGAGGTATTCGTCGGGCGCTTGCGGCGCAAGCTGGATCCGGACGGCGAACTGCAGCCGATCGAAACGCTGCGCGGCCGGGGCTACCGGCTCGCCCTCGCGGAAGATGCCGCTGCGGATGGCCGATCGCGGCGCGGTGACTGACCCGCAAGGCCTACCCACGAGCTCGCGGCCCGCGCAGCGGCCTTTTTCGCTGCGCAGCCGGCTGCTGCTGTCCGCCACGCTGGTCCTCATTATTGCTTTGGGGCTGGTGGGCCTGGCCCTGGACGCCGCGCATTTCCGCGGCGCGGTCACTTCCCTGCAGATGCGCATGGAGTCTTACGTCTACCAGGTACTGGCAGCGCTGGAGGTCGACCCGCCGGGGCGCCTGCGGATCGAGGCGGATCTCGCCGATCCGCGGCTCAGGCAGCCCGGTTCGGGGGTCTACATCCGCGTGCAGGGCGAGCGTGACCTGTGGACTTCCGAATCTTCGCTGGTGCTGGAGTGGCCGCCGGCGCCGGCGGTGGCGCCCGGCCAATCGCTGTTCTCGGAGCCGGCCGCGGGCGCCGACTTCTTTTCTTATGATTATGGAGTGGGTTGGCAACTGCCGGACGGGCGCATACTGCCGCTGACGGTCTCGGTGCGGGTCGCGGCCGACGAACTGGAGCAGCAGACCCGTGCGTTCCGCCATGGGTTGTGGCGCTCGCTGGGTGCGGCCGGCCTGATCCTGGTGCTGGCTCAGGCGCTCCTGTTTTTCCTGGGTTTCCGGCCGCTGCGCCAGGTCGCGCGGGACGTGGCGCGCGTCGAGTCGGGGCGCGCGCCGCGGCTGGAAGGGCGCTACCCGCGCGAACTGGAGCCGCTGGCGCGTAACGTGAACCGGTTGCTGGATACGGAAAAAAGCAACCGCGAGCGCATCCGCAACGCGCTTGACTCCCTGGCGCACAGCCTGAAAACGCCGCTGGCGGTGATCCAGGCGGGCCTGCAGGTGGACAGCGCGGAATCCCGGCATTCCATGCAACAGGCGGCCGAAGAAATGAACCGTCTGATCCGCACGCGCCTGGAGCGCGCGGGCGCCACGGCGCGCCGGACGCTGGCGGCACCGGTGCCGGTCGAGCCCCAGTTGCAGCGGGTCATCGCTTCCTTACAGAAAGTCTATTCCCAGAAAATGATAGCGATAGATGTCAGGCTGCCGGAGGGCCTGGCGTTTTACGGCGAGCAGCGTGATCTGCTGGAGTTGCTGGGCAACCTGCTGGACAACGCGTTCAAGTACGGCCGCAAGACGGTGCGGGTTTCCGCCGGCGTGGTCGATGCGGCGGCGTCACGGCCGGGACTGCGGCTGCGGGTCGAGGATGACGGGCCGGGCATTGTCGAAGCGCACTGGGAGCGGCTGCTGCAGCGCGGCGCGCGCGGCGACGAGCACGTCGAGGGCCACGGTCTGGGCCTGGCGATTGTGATGGAGTTGGTCACGGCCTATGGTGGCGAGGTTTCGATCGGGGGCAGTGATCTGGGCGGCGCGATGGTGACTGTGACGGTTCCGGGGAGTTGAGGGCGGCCGGAGTGATGGGCGTGAAGGATGGATGGGCGTGAAGGATGGATGGACTTTGGAGGGGGCGAGGCGAGTGGCGGCCGCCTGCAGGACACGCTCAGGACTCCCTGTGCGCTCATCGTCTGTTCCCGACAGACGAAGGTCCTGCAGCCGGCCGCCACTCGCCTCTCCCTAAGCGCTGTCAGGTTTAAGAGGTGGCTATCTATTGTTAAGGTCGATGAAATTGGCGGGAGAGGTCATCGATAGTGGAAATGGGGTTTCTTTGTGGGTGTCCGGAATTTCTCCGGGATTTCATGCTGCATGGATGTCTGGGCTTTGGCGGGGGTCGAGGCGAGCGGCAGCCGACTGCAGGACACGCTCGAGACTCCCTGTGCGCTCTTCGTCTGTTCCCGACAGGCGAAGGTCCCGCAGGGGACTGCCGCCCGCCTCTCCTGAAATATGACCGGGTTTGCAGACGCATATCTTCGTCAGACTAGTGAAAATTGGAGGAAAAGCTCATCGATAGCGAGAAAAACATGCAGCGGCTGCTCGAGATCATGGTGCGGCTGCGCGATCCGGAGGCGGGTTGTCCGTGGGACGTGGCGCAGGATTTTGCGTCCATCGCGCCGTACACCATCGAGGAAGCCTACGAAGTGGCCGATGCCATTCTGCACGGCGACATGGATGAGCTGAAGGACGAACTGGGCGACCTGCTGTTCCAGGTGGTTTTTCATGCGCAGATGGCGCAGGAACAGGGCGCTTTCGATTTCGGCGACGTGGTCGGTGCGGTTTGCGACAAGATGGTGCGCCGCCACCCGCACGTGTTCGCCGGTGCGAGCGTGGCCGATGCCGACGCGCAGACGGAAGCCTGGGAAGACGTCAAGGCACGCGAGCGCGAAACGAAGGGCGCGCAGAGCCTGCTGGACGACGTGCCGAAGGGGATGGCCGAGTTGCAGCGCGCGGTGAAATTGCAAAAGCGCGCCGCCCGGGTCGGCTTCGACTGGGGGTCGCCGGAACCGGTGCTGGACAAATTCGTCGAGGAAATCGACGAGCTGCGCGAAGCCATGCGATCGGGGCAGGCCGAGGACATCGAAGACGAACTGGGCGACCTGCTGTTCGTCGTGACCAACCTCGCCCGCCAATTGAAGATTGACCCGGCCAGGGCGCTGCGGCGCGCCAACGCCAAGTTCGAGCTGCGCTTCCGCGCCGTCGAGGAGGCCGCAGGCAGTCGGGCGGCGC
>JAVVFH010000334.1:0-3425 GCA_032250585.1 Lysobacterales bacterium | reverse complement strand
GCGATCGATCCGGCGCGTGCCCCGGTGGGATCACTGGCGTACATCCGGCCGACGCTGGCCGCCGACTTCGCCCTGCCGTTGCAGACCATCGAATCCGGGCTGCTGGCGCTTCAGAGTGAAGGCTACGCCATGGTCATGAACGGCGGCGACCGCGCTGAGGACAAAACCTGGTGCGAACGCCGGCTGTTGGCGCGCATTCATCGCTACAGCCGCGAGCGCCGCCGCCAGCGGGCGCGGCCTGTTTCTCCGGCGGCTTACATGCGATTTTTGTTCCAGTGGCATGGTCTCGACCAGCCGGCCGCCGAACTGGAACAGGCGCTCGGCCTGCTGGAAGGCTGGTCGGCGCCGGTGGCGTGCTGGGAGCAGGCCCTGCTGGCCACGCGCTGCGCTGAATACGCACCGCAGCGCCTCGACGAGCAGATCCTGAGCGGTCTCATCACCTGGTTCCGGCCCGATCTGCCCGGTCGGGGTCTGCAGCAGGTGATCGCCGCCACCCCGATCACATTCGTTCCCCGGCGTCATGCCGCCCTCTGGCGCCATGCCGGCAGGACGCCGAACCAAGCGCCGGCGGCCGCCGAGCCCGGCGCATCGGCACGCGTCGTTTTGCGGGCTTTGCAGGAACACGGCGCCATGTTCAGCACGGATCTCGAGCAACGCAGCGGCTTGTTGCAAGCGCAGCTGGAGCAAGCCGTCGCCGAACTCGTGGCCCACGGCCTGGTCACGGCGGACGCTTTCTCGCCGCTGCGCTGGTTGATCCGCCCCGTGGCCGAAAAACGCCGCCATGAAAAGCGTTCGCGTGGTCGCCACGGCAGCCGACCGAACGGCCTGCTGGGCCGCTGGAGCCTGACCTCGCCGCTTGTGGAGACTTCGGAATGCGATCTGTTCCCCGGTCAGGCTGCCATGGCCGTGATCTGTGCGGCGCTGCTGCGGCGCTATGGGGTGGTTTTTCGCGCCGTGCTGGAGCGCGAATCGCTGTTGCCGCCGTGGCGCCACCTGTTACGCTACCTGCGCCGCATGGAAGACCGTGGCGAAGTACATGGCGGACGCTTCGTGGAGGGTTTTTCAGGAGAGCAGTTCGCCTTGCCCGAAGCCGTCGGCCTGTTGCGGAATGTCGCGAACGAGCCGTTGCGGTGCGAACAGCGCGTGATCAGTGCGACCGACCCGCTCAACCTGGGTGGTATCATCACACCCGGAGTCAAAACGCCGGCCACGTTGGGTAACCGAATCCTGCTGCTGGATGGCATTGCGGCCGCGCACTTGCGAGGAAATGAGTTGGAAATACTCGGCCCGCCGGGCACGGTCGACCATTCCGAAGCGGAGCGCCGCCTGCAGGTCGTACGCGCGATCGGTTACCGCGGTGCCAATCGCTAAGCCCGACTCGCGGTACACTGTAATCCAGCAGCGAAATTCATGGGCGGTTCAGCTCTGGCATGCGACCTTGGACAAACCGAAAAACTATCGAAACGACGGAGATGAGAAACATGAAGATTCAAACACTGTTCCTGGCCGTGGTGGCGGCCTCGCTGGCCGGCGCGTGCGTGACGCCCACGGAAGGCGACCGCTACGGACAAACCAAGCGCAGCGCGGCCGTCGGTGCAGCGGTCGGCGCGGCAGCCGGCTTCTTCATTGGTGACGGCGAACTCGATGAGATTCTCGGTTCTGCAGCGGTGGGCGCGGGCCTCGGCGCCGGTATCGGGCTGTACATGGACAAACAGCAGCAGGCACTGGACGACATCGAGGGGGCCAATGTGGAGCGACTGGATGAAGAAACGCTGCGGGTGAATTTTGACAGCGACATACTGTTCGGCGTCGATTCCGCAATCGTTTCCGAACCGGCAAAACAGAACCTGAACGAGTTTTCCCGGGTGATGAGGGAGTATCCGAAAACCGCGATTCTGATCCAGGGCCACACCGATTCTTCCGGCAGCGAAGACCACAATATGCAGTTGTCCGAACGCCGCGCCAAGGCGGTCTACAATCATCTGTTGTTGCGGGAAGTGGATTCCAGTCGCATGGAAGCCATCGGCTATGGCGAGGGCTACCCGGTTGCCAGCAACGCAACGCCGGAAGGGCGCGCGCAGAACCGGCGAGTCAGCATCCTGGTCAAGGGCAAGGCCTGAAGTACTCAGGTACTACTAAACCCGGACTCCGCGTGGGGCGGAGTCCGGCCATTGGACGCTGGTCAGGCGGCGGCCAGCTGCCTGAGCACGTAATGCAGAATACCGCCGTGGCGGTAGTACTCGGCTTCTTTGGGCGTATCGATGCGAACCTGCGCCTCAAATGTGGTCTCGCTGCCGTCCTCGGCCCGTGCCGTAACCGCGACCTTTTTTGAAGAACCATCCCCAAGCCCTTCAATATCAAAGGTTTCCTTTCCGGTCAGGCCCAGTGAATCGACACTTTCGCCAGGCATGAAGTTCAGCGGCAGCACGCCCATGCCAATCAGGTTCGAGCGGTGGATTCGCTCGAAACTTTCGGTGATGACGGCCCGCACTCCCAGCAGGTTGGTGCCCTTGGCGGCCCAGTCGCGCGAAGAGCCCGTGCCGTATTCCTTGCCCGCCAGGACGATCAGCGGCGTTCCTTCCTGCTGATATTTCATCGCGGCATCGTAAATGGACATCTGCTCACCGGACGGCTGGAAGGTCGTCCAACCGCCCTCGGTGCCCGGGGCAAGCAGGTTGCGCAGTCGCACGTTGGCAAAGGTGCCGCGCATCATGACCTGGTGATTACCGCGGCGCGATCCATAAGAGTTGAAATCGAGCCGATCGACCCCCTTGCTCTTCAGATACTCTCCGGCCGGTGAGTCTTCCTTGATGGCGCCGGCGGGTGAAATGTGATCCGTGGTGATCGAATCCCCGAGTTTCGCCAGGCAGCGGGCACCGTGGATTTCCTTGACCGGCGGGACCTCCTCGGTCATACCCTCGAAATAGGGCGGGTTCTGGATGTAGGTGGAATCGTCCTGCCAGTCGAAAATCTTGCCCTCCGGCGAGTCAATAGCGTTCCACCGCTCGTCGCCTGCAAAAACGCTGGCGTAGCCTTTGCGGAACATCTCCGAGCTGACATTGGAGATGATGCATTCGTGAATCTCGTGGCTGGATGGCCAGATGTCTTTCAGGTAGACCGCCTCGCCGTCGGCATCCTCACCGAGCGGGTCGCGGGTCAGGTCCACGTCCATCCGGCCGGCCAACGCGTAGGCGACCACCAGCGGCGGCGATGCCAGGAATGCCTGTTTGGCATAGGGGTGAATCCGGCCGTCGAAGTTCCGGTTACCCGAGAGCACCGCGGTGGAAAACAGATCACGATCCATGATTTCCTGGGCGATTTTCGGATCCAGCGCGCCACTCATGCCGTTACAGGTGGTGCAGGCGAAGGCCACCACGCCAAAACCGAGCTGCTCCAGTTCCGGCAACAGTTTGGCTTCTTCCAGG
>JAVVFH010000333.1:0-3430 GCA_032250585.1 Lysobacterales bacterium | reverse complement strand
CCATATCTGGCCGCGGACTCCATCGACGGACTCGTCCGAACCCTATCGCATCCGCCCCACCCGGCCCTGGTACGAAATAACCGTTGGCACCACGCGCTGTTGAACGGCGGCATGGAAATCGAATATCGGGATTCCGCGATCGGCGAAATGCGGGGCGGCAAAGCGCGCCTGGTGGATTTCGATGATCCGACTGAAAATGACTGGCTGGTCGTCAGCCAACTTACAGTCGTCAGCCCGTCCGACAAGATCATCCGCCCGGACCTAACGGTATTTCTCAATGGCCTGCCGATCGCGGTGATCGAGCTGAAAGACCCGGCCGACACCCAGGCCGATCTCGGTGTGGCCATCGACCAGCTCGACCGCTACCAACAGATGACGCCGGAGCTGTTTGTGCCCAATGTCTTGCGGGTGGTCTCAGACGGCATGCTCACAAGGGTCGGCTCGCTCACCGCTGGTCCCAGCCGTTTTATGCCGTGGCGGCCACTCACCGACGAGGCCGGCGGCGCGCCGACGCTGGAGGCGATGATTCGGGGGTTGTTCGAGCCGCGAGCGCTGCTGGACTACCTGCGGACCTGCATCGTTTTTGAAGAGGACGAGCGCGGAGAAATCATCAAGAAGATTGCCGGCTACCACCAGTTCCGCGCCGTGCGCAAGGCTCGGAAAAGCGTTTTGCGGGCGATGAAACTAAGTGGTCCTCACACCAGCCCTACCCCGCCAGCAGGGGGCGGCGACAAAGGTGGCGACGGGCACGGCGGCGTGATCTGGCATACCCAGGGTTCGGGCAAGTCGCTCACCATGCTGATGCTGGCCGGCGCGCTGATTCGCGAGCCGCAGATGGCCAACCCGACCGTGGTGATGATCACCGATCGCAACGATCTGGACGATCAGCTGTTCGAGACCTTCGCCGCAGGCCGGGCCCTGCTGCGCCAGGACCCGGTCCAGGCCGCGAGTCGTCAACAGCTTCAGCAGCTGCTGGACCGTGCTGCGGGCGGCGTCGTGTTCACCACCATTCAGAAGTTCGCCGAGGACCACGGGGTGATCTCCGAGCGCGCGAATGTGGTGGTGATGGCCGACGAAGCGCACCGCAGCCAGTACGGCTTCGTCGAGGGCGGCGCGCGTTGGATGCGCGAGGCGCTGCCAAACGCGACCTTTGTCGGCTTCACCGGCACACCACTGGAAGGCGACGACAAAAACACCATCCACGTCTTCGGCGAGTACGCCGATGTTTACGACATCCGCCAGGCCGTCGAAGACGGCGCCACCCGTCCGCTGTACTACGAATCGCGCATTGTCAAACTTCGCGTGGATGAGGAGGGTGCCCGCGTCGCCGAGGAAGAGCTCGAGTACGTCACGGGCGCTGACCGAAGCGGGGAAGCGACTGAGGACCGGATCAAGATACAGTTGGAGGCGCTAGCGGGCACCCCGGAACGTATCGAACGCCTCGCCGCATTCATCGTCGAGCACTGGGAAAAGCGCCGGGCTGCGATGGAGGGCAAGGCGATGGTAGTGACCATGAGCCGAGCCATCGCCGCCCGCCTTTACGAGGCAATCCGGGCACTGCGCCCGGCATGGCACGACGCCGACGACGAACGCGGCACGATGAAGGTAGTAGTCACCGGCACCAATGACGATCCCGAACCGTTGCGCCGCCACGTACGGAGCAAAGCTCAGCGCAAGCGCCTGGCCGAACGCTTCAAGGATCCAGCCGACGAGTTGCGCCTGGTCATTGTCTGCGACATGTGGCTGACCGGCTTCGACTGTCCGCCGGCGCACACCATGTACCTCGACAAGCCCCTGGCCGGGCATAACCTGATGCAGGCGATCGCGCGCGTAAACCGGGTCTACGGAGACAAGCCCGGCGGGCTGATTGTCGATCTGCTGGGCCTGGCCGACCAGCTGGCCGACGCCCTCAAAACATACACTCAGGCCGGAGGAACGGGCCAAGCGGTTCACCAAGTTCAGGATGAGGCCGTGCCCGCCATGCAGTCCGCCTTCGAAAAGCTGCGCGATTTCTTCCACGGATTTGACTACGAGCGCGCCCTTGAAGCTGCACCTCGCGACGTGCTGCCGATCTACGTAGCCGCGATCGACCACGTGCTCGGCCAGGACGATGGCTGGAAACGATTCCAGACCCTGGTCAAAGAGCTTTCGACTGCCTTCGCGCTGGCCGTTCCACGGCCGGAGACCGAAGAGGTTACGCCCCATCTGGCCTTCTTCCAGCGCACAGCGGCCATGATCCGTAAGCGCCTGGCCGACGATAACGGCCGGAGCGAATCACGTGGCCGACAGCGTGATATCGATGCAGCCGTCCGGCAGGTGATCGGTGGTGCGGTCGACGCCGATGAAGTCATCGACTTGTTCGCGGCCGCGGGCCTGGACGAGGCCCGCCTCGACATCCTCAGCGACGACTTCCTCGAACGGGTTGGTGCGCTGGAGCAGAAAAACCTGGCCCTGGAAACACTTCGCAAGCTGCTCAACGACCAAATCCGCATCACCGAGCGCACCAACCTCGTCCAGAGCAGGAAGTTTCGGGAAGCATTGGAAGACGCCCTA
This sequence comes from Lysobacterales bacterium, assembly GCA_032250585.1. Taxonomy (GTDB): domain Bacteria; phylum Pseudomonadota; class Gammaproteobacteria; order Xanthomonadales; family SZUA-36; genus JAVVFH01. The sequence goes on along the minus strand of JAVVFH010000333.1, from coordinate 877 downwards.
TTACGTTACACCAACAAGGCCATCACCACCGCCGAAATGATCACCCGCCTGATCGACCTGGCCAAACACCTGCGGGACGTTCAGAAACACGGTGAAGAACTAGGGCTGAACAGCGAGGAAGTCGCGTTCTACGATGCGCTGGCCGAAAACGAATCCGCGCGCGAGGCAATGCAAAGCGACACATTGCGGCTGATGGCGCGCGAGCTGACCGAAGTGGTCAAGAAAATGCCGAAACTCGACTGGACACAGCGCGAATCCGTACGCGCCGACCTGCGAAGAACCGTCCGTCGCCTGCTGGCCAAATACGGATACCCGCCGGACTTGGCGGAGGGTGCGACGCAATTGGTTTTACGGCAGGCAGAGTTGTCGACAGAGAATACGCCGGCAGACAATCCAAACAATGGATAAATAGAACATGGCAAATATGTGGATGGTGCGCGCCGGTCAGAAAGCGCGTTTTCTTGATGAATTTCGTGAAAAATCGTCAGTTGCGATCGGCTGGACTCGCCTGGAAGACCTCAGTCGCATAACTTCTCAGGCTGAAATGCTCGAAGCGCTCCGCCAGGCTTGGCCCGAATGGACTCCGGGAAAACTGCGCTTGGGTGCGAGCCAAGTCTATCGATTTGCTCATGAGATTAAGGTGGGCGATCGCGTGATCAGCTACGACCCCCAGAAACGAGCTTACCTCTTGGGTAATGTGATCTCGGAATACCAGTATCGGCCAGACTCCGTCGCGGGTTGGGGACACATCCGAAAAGTCGATTGGAAGACCACGGTCGATCGAGATGCCCTTTCCACGCCTACAAAGAACAGTCTTGGCGCGATCTCGACGTTATTCCGTGTACCAGACGAGGCAGCGCGGGAAATCGAGGCAGTC
>JAVVFH010000332.1:0-3434 GCA_032250585.1 Lysobacterales bacterium | reverse complement strand
CCAATGCGCAGGGACGCAAATTCCTTCCTCCAGCAGCCGTTCGCGAACACGATTGGCAGTACCGGAGTCCTCATCGCGGAAATACCAGGCCAGCGCGATCGACGCATCGGCGACAAATGCCATCAGATCCGACGACCCTCTGCAACCAGATCACGAACCGTAACAGCTCCCAGCGAATGAGCCTGCTGAAAACGCTGCATCCGCTCAACCAGAGCCCTTCTTTCAACCGCAGACCGTTGGCCCACAGGGCGCAATTCCGCAATCGGCTGCCCATGCCGGGTAATCGTGAACGACTCGCCCTCGCGTACTTTCTCGAGCAACTCCGAAAGCCGGGTCTTTGCATCGTACGATCCAATTTCCACCATCGCTTATCGCCTTTTTTGGACTAGTTTGAGACTAGTCTAACTTAACTTCGTTGAAATGCAGGGGTGCGTGTTAGACGACAATTACTTTGACCGGCTGACGGCAGCCTCAGTCGTCCGCAGGCTCGCGAGCTCGATACGGGGCAATTTCCTCGCGCACCGCCTGGCGGACGGTTTCCAGTCTCGTAGCCCGGGTAAGGCCGCAGGCCGCACCCGGGAAGGGGCGCGCGTGCAGTGCGAGCTCGAGGTAGACATCAGGGCGTCGCTTCATAAATCAGTACCTTGCGGGTCGCGATCAAGCGTTTCAGGCGGCTGTCGGGCAGGGCCTGGAATTCAACCAGATCGACCGGCCGCTGCAGCAAGGTTTCGAGTTCCGATTTGAAGTCGAAATATTGGGCCAGCAGGCCGCCGGTTGCGGCCGGTTCGAAATCCACGATCAGGTCCAAGTCGCTGGATTCGGCGTCAAAGTCCTCGCGGATGGCCGAGCCGAATACATCCAGTCGCCGAACGCCACGCGCCCGACACAGCGAAATGATCGCTTGTCGTCGTGATTGAAGGAGTTCGGGCAGGTGCATTTGGCGATTATACGATTCAAAATCTGGCAGAACCCGGTGCGGCGGGGGCGCAGACCCGGGATCCAGTACAACAAGGCGTCGGCCGCCGGCAGACACGTTATCTGACTGGATGCCGGCTCAAGGCCGGCATGACGTGATGGTTGTTTTGCCCGCCGTCATCCCGGGCGCAGACCCGGGATCCAGTACACTATTGCTTGACCGATCGCAGTATTACTGTATTGCGGCTATACTGCAAATGTGCCAAATAGGCCGACAGGGCTCGGGAAATCAGGACATGCGCAATCAAATCTTCCATGTAGGCGTTCAGACGCGAGGTACGCTGGCCTTGCCGGCGGAATTGCGCAAGCGTCATCACCTCGACCAGCCGGGGGCGCAGGTGCGTCTCGTTGAGCGCGAAGACGGCGTGATTGAACTGCACCCCCTCGCCGCGGTACCCGCCGATCAGCTCTGGTTCTGGAGCGATCGCTGGCAACGCATGGAGCAGCAAGCCGACGCCGATATTGCGAGCGGTCGAACGCAGGTTCATGATTCGGTCGACGAGTTGCTGGCCGATCTCGAGCGGTGAAGTTCGAGACCACCGACAGCTTCCGGCGCGACTACAACAAGCTCGGCGCGGCCGAACAACAGCGATTCAAACAGGCGGTTCGAAAGTTCGCCGCGGCCTCCGATCACCATCTGCAGACTTCGGCTGCGCAACAGTCGGGCTGGCCATCCTCTCTGCGCGTCAAGGCGGTTGAAGGCGCGCCCGGCGTGTGGGAGATGACCTGGAGTTTTTCCGGTCCAGATGGGCGCGCCACCTGGGAATGGTGCACGGTGGAAATCGATGGTCAGTCGTTTCGCGCGGTTCGCTGGCGCCGGGTTGGCAGGCACGACATCTTCAAAAAGCCGTGAACCAAGCGAGCGTGTGGCGAGTCTCGTAGCCCGGGTAAGGCCGCAGGCCGAACCCGGGAGCGGGGCGCACGCATGCGCAGAAAGGTTGCGAGACGAGCGGCGATTCCCCCGAGTGCGGCCGTCGGCCTTACCCAGGCTGCGGGCTGCAGGAGGCAAGAGCTGGCACCAACCGCCGTTGGTTTTTGCAATTTCCTACGCTTCTAGCGTATATTCATTGCATGGTATTTGTTGAGCTGCCAATCTTTACGCGTTGCGCGGCCGATATTTTCTCCGACGAAGATATGGAGGCCTTGCAGTGGACGTTCTTGAAAAATCCCGAGGCTGGCGATCGAATTTCTGGTGGGCGAGGGCTGCGTAAGTTGAGAGCCGCGCTTTCCGGGCAAGGTAAACGTGGTGGGGCGCGAGTGATTTACTACTACTGGACTGCCCAATCACGGTGCTACCTGGTTTATGCCTACACCAAGAATCGAACGGCAGATTTGTCGAAAGATCAGCTCCGGCGTCTGGCAGATTGGGTGAATGCGGAGATTCACGATGGATGAGAAGAAATTTTCCGAGCTTCTGGAAAGCTTGCGTGACATGGGTCGCCACATGCGTGGAGAAGCGGTGGCGGGTGCCAGGGTTCGTGAGTTTCCGGAGCCGGATGTGAAAGCGATCCGCGAACGCACGGGGCTGTCACAGCCGCAATTTGCCTACCTGATTGGTGTTAAGCCCAAAACCCTGCAGAACTGGGAGCAAAAGCGCGTCCGGCCGGCGGGGCCGGCGCGAGCGTTGCTGAAGATTGTCGAATCCAACCCCGATGCACTGACGGGATTGCATGGTGACGTTGTGAATCGTTGAATTGCCACCGCCTGCCGTGCTCCCGGGCGCAGACCCGGGCTACGCGCTGCCTCCAATCCCTTCCATTGTCATCCCGGAATTCGCGTCAGCGAATCTCCGGGATCCAGTACAACAAGGCGTCGGGCTGTGCCCGACACGTTATTCGACTGGATGCCGGCTCAAGGCCGGTATGTCGGGGAGGCGGTTTTACCTGTTGGCATGACCGAAGTCGGATATGCCGCACGCACAACGACCTCGATCCTTTCCCGCGCGCGTCACTCGTCCGGCGTATTGCTGCGCAGTGTTTCCAGAGCTTCGGCGGGAGTGAGGATCCGGATGCCGTGCCAAGGATGCAGGCAAAGCAGATCCTGATCCCCGCTGACGATGAGTTCACAGTCTCCCATCCGGGCCGTCTCCAGGAACGCATCATCGGCGCGATCCCGGCAACCCATCAGGGCGCCGGTAATGCCGGCAAACTCTGCCACTGCCTGGATTTCCGCCAGAAAACTGAGTCGAGTATTGCGGTCGATGTAGCGGTCAAACTTCTGCCGCATCAGGCGCGTGGCAAGTTCGGTCAGGGTCGGTTCGGAGAAAACCAGCACGGCTCTGGCGCGCTCCAAATGCGCCAGCAGCAGTGCGGGTGCGCCGGCCGAGGACAGTGCGCATCTCCTCGGGCTCGACCCGGCGGATGAATTCCTCCGGGTCCCTCTCCCAGACGCCCTCCACCACGGATCCCGTGGCGACCTGGCCGGGTTGCCAGCCGGCGCTGCTGGTCTCGGCGCCACAG
>JAVVFH010000331.1:0-3443 GCA_032250585.1 Lysobacterales bacterium | reverse complement strand
GTCTACGCCGACGGCGCGGGCCGGATGCAGCGCGCGGAGGCCGACCTCTTCGTGCTGGCCTGCGGCGCGGTGGAAACACCGCGGCTGCTGCTGAACTCGGCCGGCCCGGGCGCGCCCGACGGCCTCGCCAACGAAACGGGCCAGGTCGGCAAAAACTTCATGGAAACAATTTCCTGGACCAGCAGCGGCCTGCATCCCGAACCCCTGGGCAGCTACCGCGGCATACCTTCCGACGCGATCTGCTGGGACGACAACGCGCCCGACGCCATACCCGGGGTGATCGGCGGCGCGCGCTACTCGCCGGCCACGCTGGAGACGGATTTATCCGGCCCGATCGCCTACGCGCGTCGCGTGACCGGCGGCTGGGGCAAAGCGCACCATGAAAAGATGCGCGAACAGTTCGGCCGTGTGCTGTCGGTCGGCGCCATCGGCGAAAGCCTGCCCAACCCCGGTTCCTTCATCGACCTGGACCCCGCCGAAAAAGATGCCCACGGGCTGCCCAAGGCGCGCATCAACAGCCGCCTGGACGACATGGAACTTAAGCGCCTGTCGCACATGGCCAAAACCTGCCGGCAAATCCTCGAAGCCTGCGGCGTCGAGACACTGATCGAGGAATACGGCGCCTACGACATGTTCAACGCCACCCACGTGTTCGGCACCACGCGCATGGGAACGGACCCGGAAACTTCAGTCGTCGACCCGCAGTGCCGCAGCCACCGCTGGCGCAACCTGCTGGTGACCGACGCGAGCATTTTCCCGAGCTCGGGCGGCGGCGAGGCGCCGTCGCTGAGCATCTACGCGAATGCGCTGCGCGCGGCTCATTATCTCAAGGAGAACGGATTTCGCGACTGAGAAGAGCCGAAGCAGCCCGTTCCTCAATCGGCAGTCGTTATTTTTTCACCGTTGACCTGACACGGAAGCGGATCGCATCACGAACATCGAACCTTTGCAGCTACCGCTTACGTGTGTCGCCGCCGTGGAGCACCTCTAACCCGAATATTGCACCAGTTTGAACTCGGTCTCGAAGGTGGTGGTGTCCACGCCAGCTTCTCGAGGCGGCGCTGGAGGCCAATGACAATGAGGAGGTGCGCGACGCGCGCTGCTGTTGGCGATTGCCTGTATGGTCAGCTTCCCCGAATTACTGACCAACCCGGATCGTGCCCGCCTCAATCTGCTGTCCGCCGGCCACGGGGGACTCCAACCGGGCATTGTAGGTCACCGTACCTTCTTTCCCGAAACAGAGGCTGGCGCTCTCGTTGGGTTTGATTGTGGCCGTCTCCTGCTGCCTGCGCAGAAGACTCGAAAATCCCCGCTGGCAGGTCACGTCGTCCAGGGCGTCGCCCAAAAACTCGACCGTTACCGGTGTGCTGCGCTTATTCACCCAGCGAACTTCATCTCCCGGCCGCACCCACAGGTTGACCGGCGTCATGCGGTCTTCGAAATTCACATCGTGAATCGTACCGGTCCTGCTGGTATTCGCTATGCTTTCCGTGCCCTTGATGGTGGCACAGCCGGCAACCGTCGCCAGCAGCGCGAGGGCTGCTACCATTTGTGTTGCTCTGGATATGCTCATCTGATTTCACTGGTCATTAAAAAGACGAGCCTGCGCTCCAGACGGACACAGGTCTGTACGCTAGCGCACTTATGCCGCCGCAGCGGACGCTTTGCGTCCGCGCCCCCGGTGAGGTTCGGGAAGTGCTCTGGGGGCCCCGCGCGGGGGGCGATTTGTCTTGGAACGTGATTGCAGATCGCTGGACGCCCGGTTCGCTCCTTACTGATCTGCGTTCCTGGCTCCCTGATTTGATTGGTGGGCACGACTGGGATCGAACCAGTGACCCCTGCGATGTCAACACAGTGCTCTACCGCTGAGCTACGCGCCCTGTTGCCTGTCCAGTATAACTGCTTCATAACTGTTTGGGGGCGGCGCAATTTAGCACGAGGCGACGGCGCGGCTCAAGCGCTGCGGCGACAATACCCTGAACAACCCAGTGCCCGGTTCGAGGCGATGGGCCGACCGGGTTGCCGGAACCACGCAAAACGCTGGCCGCTCGCGAGACGGACCCGTGGTTCTGAGCGGGTATAAAAAAGCGCCCCGCAAAAGGGGGCGCTTAGGTGGAGCTTCGAACTGAAAGGTCTACAGAACAGGCTCCACGCACACGTCCACGAGCTCATAGTTCTGACGGCCGTTGCCCTTACCGGGATTCATGGCCTTGACATAGACGCCCTGCAAAGTGGCGACAAGCCCGGTGATTTCTTCCGGAAGAACGTCCAGTTCATCCGCCGCGGCATCGCGAATCGCATCGCGAAGGCCGAGTACCGAACCGTTACAGCTACCGCTTAGCTCGGTCATGGCGTTCGAGCACCTGTAGACCAGCTCGCCCGGATAGTCTTCGGCCAGCGTGCCCGGCTCGAATTGCACCAGTTCGAACTCGACCTCGAAGGTGGAGGTGTCCTCGCCCACGGTGGCGTCAACCTCGTAAACGGCGTCGCCGCCGAACTTGGTCTGGTCCGTACCCTCTTCCCAGCCCCAACTGGCCAGCAAACTGGTGCCAAACGGCGCAATCTGGACGAGATCACAGCTGTCGGGGGTGACCGTCGCCAGCGGATCCGGCTGGTTTTGTGCCACTGCGACCCCGGAATAAGCAAAGGCGCCCAAACACAGTGCAGAAAACGTCATCAATGATTTATTCATGTCGTATATCTCCTTGAAAGACATTGAAAAACAGGCGTTGAACGTTGTTAATGCGTGTCGGCGCGCACGGCAGAGCCGCAGCGCCAAACTGGTAGCACGACAGGTAAACGCGGTGAAATTGAAGTTTGAAAAACGAAGCTGCATCCCTGCCGCCGTTCAACGCTTCCTTGCCCCATCATCGAATCCTTTCGGTGATGGAACTCACTCTTCACGGTATAGACTATGAGCGGGCCTGTCAATGTATTCCGGGACGGCTTCAGGTTCCCTGAGCCGATGTTTGCAGGCGCCTCCGCAAGCATTCCGAAATCGCTTTTGGAACCCCGGGCCGGACCGCTTTACAGAATAGCTGCAAAGCCCTAACCTTCCCGCATGCCCGCTCCCTTCGTTCACCTGCGCCTGCACACCGAATACTCCCTGGTCGACGGCACGGTTCGCATCCAGCCGCTGATCGAAAAAGTCCGCGAACTGGGCATGCCGGCGGTGGCGGTCACGGATCAGCACAACCTGTTCGCGCTGGTGAAGTTCTACCGCGCGGCGGAGGCGGCCGGGATCAAGCCGATCGTCGGCGCCGATATCCGGCTGCGCTCGCCTGAAGACCCGGACCACGTCTCGCGCCTGACGCTGCTGTGCCGGGATCGCCGCGGCTACCTGAACCTCTGCGACCTGCTCAGCCGCGCCTACCTGGAAGGCCAGCACCACGGCGTGCCGTTCGCGCGCCGCGACTGGGTGGTGGACTGCGCGGAGGGGCTGA
>JAVVFH010000330.1:0-3451 GCA_032250585.1 Lysobacterales bacterium | reverse complement strand
GTGCCGAGCAGCACGACGCGGCGCACTTTTTCGGCGCCGCCCAGGTTGACTTCGAGCCGGTTGTCGTTGAGCACATCCTGCTTGCCGAAGCGCAGGAAATAGCGGGCGATGAGCCCGCCCATGCTGTGCGCCACCAGGTCGACTTTCAGCTGCGGATTTGCGTGATCCTCGCGAATCTGTTCAATGAACCGGTATAGCTGTTGCGCAGACCGGACGTTGTCCTGCCGCCAGTCGTACAGAAAAACGTAGTAGGAGCGCGATCCGGGGTCCCGCCGCTGACCCGGTTCCGCCCGGCGGTAGCGGCCCGCCTGTTCCAGCGTGCGCATGATGCCGCTGTAAAAATCCCGGCCCGCCGCCCGGTCCGTAAGTCCGGATGGCACCAGCGACGACGGCCTGGGCTCCAGCGATTCGGGATCGAAGTCCAGCCCCACCTCGCTGTAATCCGAAAATGCCAGTTTCAGCACGTTGCCGTACCAGACTTCGCGGCCGGTTTCGCGGTCTTCAAGACGCGAGCCCATGATGCCGTGAATCAGGATCACGGGTGGCTGCTCCACTTCCTGGCTCTGCGCATACAGTCGCCGGAGGTCCGGCTCGGGCGTCGTGCTGCAAGCCGACAGCAGTAACAGGCCCGCAATGCAGGCCAATAGCGACCGGCGGTATACTGCCGCAATCTTCGGGCCAAAGGCTTTCATCGTTTCCAACGACCGGCCGCGTCGCGAATTCATTGCAGCACTGCGCTCAAGGCCGGACTTGGCAGCCTCCGGCCAGACCGAACACTCTACCGATCTTCCGCGCGCTTGAGTTCGATGTCCCAGCCGGGGCCGGAGCCAATGCCATAGGTGGTCGCAAAACTACCCTGGTTGATTGCCAGCGACACCTTGTTCTGGCTGTTCAGGTACAACAACGTCTCGCCCAGGGCCACCTCGCCGAAAGTGCGGTGATACGGCAGCGTGTGCTGCAGCACGGGTTTGCCTTCGTGACTGACGCTGACCGCGACCCGGTCGCCGGGCTCGAGTTCCAGCCGGCGGAAGGTCTCGCGGTCGATGTTGGTCCAGACATTGCCGTAGTTCGGGTCGAAAATCTCGATATTGCCGTACACCCGGCCGTCCTCGAAGCGGGGCTTCTGGTAGGGGATCATCATCACTTCGGCGGGCAGTTCGCGGCCGACCTCGGCGAAGGTGATGACGCCGGCGGCCAGGCGCGCGCCGGTATAGGCATACACATCCCGGCCGTGGAAGGTATAGGATTTTTCCGAATTGGCCAGGCGGTTCACGGCCTCGTCGATCTCACGCACCCCGGCAATACCCATCGATTCTGCCACCGCCGTCAGGCTGCCGTTGTCAGGCGACACAAAGTAATGTCCGGTTTTTGTTTTCAGCACCACGGACTTGCGCTCCGTGCCGACGCCCGGGTCGACCACCGAGACGAAGACCGTGCCCTCCGGCCAGTACGAGCTGGTCTGCGCCAGGCGCAGCGAGGCTTCCCAGATGTTGAAGGTGGGAATCTCGTGGGTCAGGTCGAAAATCGCCAGATCTTTTGAAACGCCGACGGCCACGCCGCGCATCGAAGCCACCGCACCGTCCTTGGTGCCGAAGTCCGATTGTAGCACCAGCACGCCTTTGGACCAGGCCGGGCCGCAGATCGACAAAGCGGCCAGCGCCACCAGCACGACCAGCAGACGGGCAAAGCTGCGACGGGGCCGGCGGGCCCTGAGTGCCTGCCCCGGGGCAGGCTTGAATTGGATCGAGAGCATAGGGAATCTCCTTACAGAATGGGTGTGGGAACGGTCTGGCGATGACGATGGGCCGGACGCGGGGCGCCCGCCACTGCGAACGCCCCCGTCAGCCGGCATCAGGGCCTGTCAACCGTCGGTCAGTAACGGAACCTCGTTTCAAGGTACACGAAACGGCCGTTGAAGCCGAGCGGCGAAACCGTGTCGTAGGGCAGGTTGCCGAAAAAGCTGATATCGAAAATCGACTCGTCCGGGTACTGATCCAGCAGATTGTTGCCGCCGAGCGCGACGCTCCAGTTGTCGTTGATGCGGTAGCCCAGTTCGGCGTCCAGAGACCATTCAGCGCCGTAGACCTGCTGCGGCTCGAAGCCGCCGCCAAAATCGAAAATACGCTCGGTTTCACCAAAACGCACGCCGCGCACCAGCGCCGTGAAGGTCTCGCCGGCCCACTCTGCGGTCAGCACCAGCTTGTCTTCCGGCGGTGCGGTTTCCAGCGTGTTGCGCTCTTCGATACCGAAGACCGCCGGGTCGGGAACGTTGGTGATGTCGGTGTCGGTCCGGTTGTACGCGGCCAGGAAACGCCATTCCTCCAGGGTGTAGGACGCCACCACGTCGAAACCGGTGGTCTCGGTGTCGACGGCGTTGGTGAAGAAACGGACCTGACCGACGCCGGGCACGCCCTCGACGTCAAGGTTCTCCGACAGAACGATGCGGTCGTCGATGTCGACTTCATAGTAATCGAAGGTAAAACTGAACCCGCTGTCGTGAAACCAGGTGAAACCGATGCTGGTGTTGATTGACTCCTCGGCTTCCAGCTCGCGGGCGCCGTTGGCCTGGGCCAACGGATCGGTGACGGGCAGGCTCAGCGTGCTGACCAGGCTGCGGCCCTCGCCGAAGCTGGTAGTGGTGCCCGCGAAAAAAGCCTGGGCCAGCGCCGGCGCGCGGAAGCCCGAGCTGACGCTGCCGCGCAGCGCCAAGCCAGGCGCCAGTTCGAACCGCGAAGCCACCTTGTAGTTGGCCGTGCTACCGAAATCGTCGTAATCCTCGAGCCGGCCAGCCAGCGACAACAGCCAGCGCTCGGTAAGGTCGAACTCCAGGTCGAGGTAGGCGGCGACGGCGAAACGGCTCTCGTCGACCTCGTCCGACGGCCGCAGGCCGAAACTGGCCTGCGCGCCCGGGCGTGCCGTGTCGCTGTTGCCGAAGGTGACGCATTCGGCGCAGGCAATCGCGTCACCCGCGGCGAAAGAAGCCGGGTCGCCCGCCTGGGTGCGATACTCCTCGGCGCGCAGTTCCAGACCCGCGGCGACATGCACCGGTATCGCACCCCAAGCCGCGGCGCGCGAAGCGTCGAAGTTGATGACCGTCTGCTCGTATTTGTAATTGGCCACGTCGAAGGCAGTCGGGCTGGCCTCGCCCAGCGAGGAATTGACGCTGTTGCGCAGGTCCTGGTCGAATTCATTGACGCCGTGCACGATGCTCAGGTCACCGCGCCAGCCGGTGAACACCTCGCCCCGCAGCCCGAACGCGATCGAATAATCGGTGACGTCCGCTTCGGTGATCGGCACGAAGCCTTCCGGATGGATCGAGCGCACGTTGTTGGCGCTGACCGGATAACGGAAGAAGTTGAAGCCCTCGGCGCTGCGGTCGGAATAGCTGCCGAAACTGTACACCTCGAAACCGGACGCGAGATCGTAACCGGCGTTGTACATCAGGTTGACA
>JAVVFH010000032.1:0-21289 GCA_032250585.1 Lysobacterales bacterium | reverse complement strand
GTGTCCGTCTTCATCGATCAGGGCATCCAGCGCAAGCTCTGCCTCGGCGGTACGCTGCAGCGCGGTGAGCGCCAGGGCCCGGGCGTAGCGCTGCCAGAACCTGTCGCCTTCCTTTTCGCTTTCCCGCAAGGCCGATTCCGGCTTGTCCTGGATCAGCTTGATGCGGGCACGAGAAGCATAAACGCCCGGAAACTCGGGATAAAGAGCCGCAACCCGGCGGTAACTGGACAACGCGTCGTCGTATCGGGCCACAAACTCCTGCGCGACGCCCAGTTGAATGCCCACGCTCAGGTTGAGGGGGTCCCTGCGCACCGCGCCCTCCAGCAACTCGACGGCCTGCTCGAAACGGCCCAGAGCCGACAGGGCCAGCGCCGCGCTGCTCATCAGGGCCGCATCGCCCGGCTTGAACTCCAGCGCCCGCAACGCAGCCGCCTCCGCCCCTTGCCAGTCCCAGTCATGCGTACGACGCAGGTAGCTTTGCAGCGCCAGTGCGTCGGCATCCTGGGGATCGAGGCTCAGCGCCTGGTCAAGCGCCACGCGCGCCTCAGCGACCGCGTCGGCCGTGTCGGAGACCAGCCAGGTCTGCGCCAGCGCCACCCAGGCGAATCCGTACCCGGGCTCGAGCTGCAGCGCCGCATCGAAAGCTTCGCGTGCCGCTTGCAGCGTGGCTGCATCGCCGGGCACCCGGTCATAAAGGCCCTGCAATACGAGTCGCCTGGCCGGCGCCGATGCCGGCCGCGTGGTGGGCAGCGGATCCGGTACGGTGATGTCCATGGCCTGCAGGACGGCCGCAAGTACGTCGCCATGGACGGCGTCGACACCACTGGGCGGGCCGGCCAGAGTCCGTGCCTCTATTTCTTCGTCGCGACGGGCGGACACCAGGCTGATCGAAACTTCGACCCGTCCGTCGGTCTCCCGGTAAGCGCCGCTGAGGATGTGGGCGGCCCGCAGTTGCTCCGACACGACGCGGGCCGGCAGCGCGCGACCCCGAAAAAAGAGCGAAGAGCTGTGCGCGGTCACCTGCAGCGCCGGTATGTGCTGCATCAGGTCGATCAGTTCCCGCGAAAAGCCCTCGCCCAGTGCGGCCTGCCCCTCGCCCGAGGCGTCAGTGAAAGGCAGAACGGCGATCGAATTGGACGGTCCGTAGTAAACCTGGTTTCGCGCGGCGGAGTCGGCTGCGGATCGGATCGGCTGCGGAGTCGGTAGATGGTCCCGGCCCCACCAGGCGATCGCGGCGATGGCGATCAAAAGCGCGGGCGCGAGCAATCGCTGGAGCCATCGGTTTCGCTTCGACATGATTGAGCTGACCGGCGATCCGGGGTCGAGGTTCCATTGAACGGGCCGCTCAGTCGCCAGTCTCATCCATTTCAGGCCGACCCAACACCTGTTGATCCAGATTGTTCAGCTGCCGGGTCTGGTTTTGCTGCTCCTGAGCAATGACCGGCACGCGCTCGCGGGTCAGCGAGCCGTAAAACGCGGCCAGAACAACGAACAGGACAAACAATAGAAACGCGCGTCTGTGCATGATGATGTCTTTCGCCTGGAGCCCGGCACACTCTACCGCCACTTTGGAGGCATTTTCCAGTGGGTTATGATAGACAAGCATAAATATTAAAGCGCTGGTTATTCAAAATATTAAATTACACAATGATGAGCATTCCGATACATTGAGCCTGTGGTTCTTTGTTCCACAATTTCCCCATTAACCACCCGGAGCCGCCTTTGCCCGACCGATCTGACAAACTGCACGACGCACTGCGTGACTTCAGGGACAGTTGCGGCTTTGCCCTGCTTGCCCACATGGATGGCGAGAAGAGCCATTGGCTGGTGCAAACCACTCTCGAATCACTGGCGCGCCTGACGCACCGCGGCGCCGTTGCCGCAGACGGCAAATCCGGCGACGGCTGCGGCATTCTGCTGCAATTTCCAGAACCCTTCCTGCGCGAGGTCGCCGCGGACTGTGGCATCCGTCTGTCAGAGCGCTTCGCTTCGGGCCTGGTGTTTTTTTCCCACGACGCCGATCTGATCGAGCGCGGCCAGGAAATTCTCAGCCGCCATTTGAGCCGCCTCGCATTGAGCGTGGTCGGTTGGCGCGAGGTTCCCACGCGACCGGAGGTCGTGGGTGACCAGGCCCTGGTCAGCATGCCGGCGATCTACCAGGTCTTCGTGAACGCGCCCGCCGGCTGGCGGTCGCACGACATCGAGCGCCAGCTGTTCGCGGCGCGGCGCTTCGCCTTCGAAGAACAGCGGAAATTGGCCGACAGCGATCCGCTGTATTACATCGTGACGCTTTCCAATCTGACCATGGTCTACAAGGGCCTGGTCCAGGCCGAGCACCTGGCGGACTTTTTCCCCGACCTGCGCGACGAGCGCATGACCAGTTCGATCGGCATCTGCCACCAGCGCTTTTCGACCAATACCCTGCCGCGCTGGAACTACGCACAGCCGTTCCGCTTCCTGGCGCACAATGGCGAGATCAACAGCGTCAACGCGAACCGCGACTGGGCCAATGCCCGCGCCGGCATCCTGCACTCACCACTGCTGCCGACACTCGAGGACCTCTCGCACCTGGTCAACGAGACCGGCTCCGATTCCTCCTCGCTGGACAACCTGCTGGAAGTATTCCTGGCAGGCGGCATGGACATATTCCGTGCCATGCGCCTATTGATACCGCCGGCGCTGCGTGAGGACATGGACCCCGAGCTGCGGGCCTTCCTTGAATTCAACTCCATGCACCAGGAACCCTGGGACGGGCCGGCCGGCGTGGTTGCCACCAACGGGCGCATCGCCTGTTGCAACCTGGACCGCAACGGGCTGCGGCCGGCTCGCTACAGTGTCACCCACGACGGGGTCTTCACCGTGGCTTCCGAGACCGGTGTATGGGATTGCCCGCCAGGGCGCATCAAGCGGCGCGGCCGGCTCGGCCCCGGTGAAATGATCGCCGTCGACACCGAGACCGGCCGGTTCTGGAAAAACAACGCCATCGACGACAACCTCAAATCCACTCACGCCTACCGCGAGTGGATGACCGAGAACGTGGTGCGGGTGTGGAACAACGACGAGCAGGAACGCAAGGCCGCCAACAAGTTCATGCGCGAATCCGCCAACCTGTTGCCCGTCTTCCAGAAGATGTTCGGCCTGGGCGCCGAGGAAATCGAGACCATCATCAATCCGATGGCCCTGGAGTCCCAGGAACCGGTCGGATCGATGGGCGACGACACGCCGATCGCCGTCCTGTCGCAGAAAGACCGCTCGATCTACGATTATTTCCGGCAATCTTTCGCGCAGGTGACCAACCCGCCCATCGACCCCCTGCGCGAATCGGCCGTGATGTCGCTGGAGACCTGCATCGGGCGCGAACACAACGTGTTCCACGAGACCGCATCGCACGCCTACCGGGTGCTGCTGCCGTGGCCGGTGCTCAATTACGTCAAGTACCAGACCCTGCTGGGCCTCGATCAGAGGTATTACCGCAACGTCCGCTTCAACATCAATTACCGGCCCGACGAGCGAGGCCTCGGCGAAGCACTGCAAAAACTCGCGGACGACTGCCTGGCGGCCGTGGAAGGCGGGGCGACCATCATCGTGCTCAGCGACCGGGAGATCGCCCGCGAGACACTTCCCATGCCCGCGCCGCTGGCCGTCGGCGCCGTGCACCAGGGCCTGATGCGCGCCGGCCAGCGCCCTAACGCCAACATCCTGATCGAAACCGGCTCGGCCCGCGACCCGCACCAGTTCGCGGTGCTGCTCGGCCTCGGTGCCACGGCGATCTACCCCTACCTGGCGTTCCAGAGCGTCAACCAGCAGCAGAAAATCGGCGCGCTGGAAGGCGATCCGATCCAGCTGCGCAAGAATTACCGGCGCGGCATCCGCAAAGGGCTGCTGAAGATTCTTTCCAAGATGGGCATCTGCACCATGGGCAGCTACCGCGGATCCCAGTTGTTCGAGGCGGTCGGGCTGGCGCCGGAGGTCATGGCGCTGTGTTGCCCCAAGGTTACGTCCAAGATCGCGGGCGCCGGTTTCGCGGAACTGGAGACGGACCTGCGCCGGCGCAGCGACAAGGCCTGGGCGGATCAGCTGTGCCCGGAACGCGACGGCCTCTACCGCTACATGCACGGCGGCGAGCAGCACGCCTTCAACCCCGACGTGGTGATGAGCCTGCAGCAAGCCGCCGCCAGCGGCGACTGGAATGATTATCGGCGTTTCGCCGACGCGGTCAATCAGCGCCCGCCGCTGGCGATCCGCGACCTGCTGCGGCTGAAACCCGTTGAGCAGCCCCTGCCGCTGGCCCGGGTCGAAACGGAAGATCATATCTACCCCCGTTTCGACAGCGCCGCGATGTCCATCGGCGCGCTGTCGCCCGAGGCGCACGAGTCACTGGCGATCGCGATGAATCGCCTCGGCGGGCGCTCCAACTCCGGCGAAGGCGGGGAAGACCCGGCCCGCTTCAACAGCGAGCGTAATTCGCGGATCAAGCAGGTCGCTTCGGGGCGCTTCGGGGTCAACGCGCACTACCTGGTGAACGCCGACGTGCTGCAGATCAAGATCGCGCAGGGCGCCAAGCCCGGCGAAGGCGGGCAACTTCCGGGCGGCAAGGTGACCGCGGAGATCGCCGCGCTGCGCTGCTCCACGCCCGGCGTGACGCTGATTTCGCCGCCGCCGCATCACGACATCTATTCGATCGAAGACCTGTCGCAGCTTATTTTCGATCTGAAAATGGTCAATCCGAAAGCCGTGATCTCGGTCAAGCTGGTGTCCAGCTCGGGGGTTGGTACGATCGCAGTCGGCGTGGCCAAGGCCTATGCCGACCTGATCACGATCGCCGGTTTCGACGGCGGTACCGGCGCCAGCCCGCTGAGTTCGGTCAAGTACGCCGGCGTCCCGTGGGAGCTGGGACTTGCGGAAACCCATCAGGCTCTGGTCGAGAACGGCCTGCGCCACAAGATCCGCCTGCAGGTCGACGGCGGGCTCAAAACCGGTCTGGACGTGGTCAAGGGCGCCATGCTCGGCGCCGAAAGCTTCGGCTTCGGCACCGGGCCGATGGTGGCGCTGGGCTGTAAATACCTCCGCATCTGCCACTTGAACAACTGCGCGACCGGCGTGGCGACCCAGAACAAGACGCTGCGGGACCTGCATTTCCACGGCTTGCCCGAACGGGTGATGAACTATTTCCAGTTTCTGGCGCGCGACGTGCGCGAGATCATGGCGGCACTCGGCATCCAGCAGTTCACCGAGCTCATCGGCCGCAGCGACCTGCTCGAGCAGCTTCCGGGCCTGACACCCAAGCAGCGGGCACTGGATCTCGGTCCGATCCTGCGCTCGGCCGCGGTCCGCGGCACGCAGGCCCCTTTCTGCACACTGGAACGCAATCCACCTTTCGATAAAGGCCAGCTCAACCAGGACATCCTCGCAGCCGCCCGCGAAGCGCTTGAACGCCGCGAAGCCTGGAGCGGTCGCTTTACGATCCGCAATTACGACCGTTCCGTAGGCGCCGCGCTGGCGGGCGAACTGGCGCGGCAGCACGGCCGCGAGGGTTTGCCGGCCGACCGCATCCGTCTGCACCTCAGCGGCACCGCCGGCCAGAGCCTCGGCTGCTGGAACACGCCCGGCGTCTCCATCCACCTGGAAGGCGACGCCAACGACTACGTGGGCAAGGGCATGTCCGGCGGCCGCATCGTGCTGACTACCCACGAAGCCGACCGCGAGCGCGCCCGCCGCAACGTGATCTGCGGCAACGCCTGCCTGTACGGCGCCACCGGCGGCGAGCTGTTCGCCCAGGGGCAGGCCGGTGAACGCTTTGCGGTGCGCAACTCCGGGGCGCAAACGGTTGTCGAAGGCGTAGGCCACCACGCCTGCGAGTACATGACCGGCGGCACCGTCGTCATCATGGGACCGTTTGGTCCCAACCTGGCGGCGGGCATGACCGGCGGCGAGCTGTTCGTGCTGGATCAGGGCCGGCAGGTGGAGCGGCTGCTGAATGCCGAATTCGTGGAGGCCTCGCCACTGGAAGAGCAGCGCTTCGAAGCACCGCAGCGGCGCCTGCATTCCCTGGTTTCCGCTCACGTCAGTCTGACCGGCAGCGAATGGGGCCGCAAGGTGCTCGATGCATGGGACCTGATGCTGCCGCACTGGGTCTACATCGTGCCCAAATCGCTGGTCGCCAGTAATGAAATTTCGCAACAGGACGTACCACTGCGCCTGGTCAAAGCATAAGGGACACATGACGAAAAAATTCGACCATTTTGCCTTTCTCGACCGCTCGCGAAGCGACCCGGATATCTATCCGCTGGAGATTCGTCGCAGCGAGTTCCGCGAAATATACAAGCCCTACGACCCGCAAAGCGCCGCCGAACAGGCCGAGCGCTGCCTTGACTGCGGCAACCCGTATTGCGAGTGGAAGTGCCCTGTGCACAACTACATCCCGAACTGGCTCAAGCTGGCACGCGAAGGCCGCATTCTGGAAGCCGCGGATCTATGCCATGAAACCAACAGCCTGCCGGAGGTCTGCGGGCGGATCTGTCCCCAGGACCGCCTCTGCGAGCAAGCGTGCACACTGCAAACCGGTTTTGGCGCCGTGACCATCGGCGCCATCGAAAAATACATCGTCGACGAAGCGCTGAAGCAAGGCTGGAAGCCCGACCTGTCCCACGTCAAAACGAAACCCTGGAGCGTCGGCGTCGTCGGAGCCGGACCGGCCGGCCTCGCCTGTGCCGATGTGCTGACCCGCAACGGCATCAGTGTCACGGTCTACGACCGCTATCCGGAAATCGGTGGCCTGCTCAGCTTCGGAATCCCCGATTTCAAACTCGAGCTGCAGGTGATGCGGCGTCGCCGGGAAATCCTCGAAGGGGCCGGCGTGCACTTCAGGATGAATTGCGAAATAGGCCGCGACATCCAGGCCCACGAACTGCGAAAGATGCACGATGCGCTGTTTCTGGGCCTCGGCACCTACCGACCCGTGGAAGCCAGCCTGCCTGGCATGGAACAGGGCGGTATCGTACCGGCGCTGGAATTCCTGATCGGTCAGACCAGCCACATGTACCAACTGGACTTGCCGGCGTTCCCGCACATCGATCTGGCAGGCGAAGACGTGGCCGTGCTCGGTGGGGGCGACACGGCGATGGACTGCGTGCGGACCGCCATCCGCCAGGGCGCCCGCTCGGTGCGGTGCGTCTACCGCCGCGACCAGGCCAACATGCCGGGCTCACCGCGCGAAGTGAAGAACGCGATGAGCGAAGGCGTGCAATTCGAGTTCAACACGATGCCCCTCGGGCTGGTCCATGAAGACCGGCGGCTCAAGGCCATCGAGGTGGCGCAAACCCGTCTGGTTGCTGCTGCAGGCGGGCGCGCCAAACCGGAAATCATTCCCGGCAGTGAACGCAGCTTACCGGCCACGGCCGTCATTTTTGCCTTCGGTTACCGTCCCAGCCCGCCCCCATGGCTGGGCACATTGGGTGTAGACACGCACGAGAACGGCCTGCTGCACGTCGCCGACCGTTTGCCCGGCCAGACCAGCAATCCGGCGATTTTCGGCGCTGGCGACATGGTCCGGGGTTCCGACCTGGTGGTCACCGCCATCGCCGATGCACGCGAGACCGCGTTGTCCATCGTGCAATACCTGGAAATGAAACAGCCACGGCTGAAAAGCGCCTGATTTTTTCCGCCCTACGCCTGGCAAAGGCGGACCTTGATTCCGGAGGCCTTCCGGAACACCATGACGCCCTTGAATTTGGTCAAAATCAGGACTATGTAATAGTTCTTGTACCAACTATTGGTTTCCAGAGGAAAAAACATGACTAAATTGACCGCAAGTGCCGCTTCAGGGGAGAAATTCCTGGAGCTTGTCCGGCAGCTCGCCGCCGCTCACCAGGCTTATTCGTTTTACGATGCCGAAGGCCTTCGCAAATCCGGCTCGAATCTGACGCCGTCGCAGGCCCGAGTGGTGTTCACCCTGGGCGGTACCGAGGGCATGACCTGCAAGGAGATCGGCGAAATCACCCTGATCACCAAGGGCACTCTGACTGGAGTCGTCGATCGGCTCGAGGAAAAAGGCCTGGTGGAGCGCTGGGCAGTGGAAGGCGACGCGCGGCGCACCATCGTGGCGCTGACGCGCAAGGGCGAGCGCGTCTACGAACGTGAATTTCCGCGGCAGGTGGAGTTTCTGAAAAAGAAGTTCGACCGGCTGGGCGCCCGCGATCGCGACCAGGCGACGGCGTTGCTGGCCAAAATCGAAAGCCTGTTCACGGACTGAGACGCATCCTGCCGCCGTGGTTCGACCCTGCCGGTCTGACCCGCATTTTTCACCAAGGCGGACAGACTGGCTTCACAATTCGGCACACCCATGGTGAATTTTGTGCCGCCTGATGGGGTCATTTTCATTTGCCGCGCGCCGTTGTTATAGTCTGGAAGCGCCCCAGGCCAAAACATGCAAAAGGTATCAAGTGATGGGTTCAGATTTGAAGGCCGTAGAAAAGGAAATTCCAGCCGGCCCCGGCCCTGAAAAAACCGCGCAGAAGGCCGGGGAAAAACCATTGGATATGCCTGAGCAATATGTCGGCGGCTCCTACTCGTCGGCCACGATATCCCGGCTTCGCAAGGATCCGCAGGCCATCGGGAAGCTGTTCAGGGAAGGCAAATACCCCTATACCGACCGTATTCCCCGCGAGCGCTACCAGGAGGAAAAGGCCCGGCTGCAGATCGAGCTGCTGAAGGTTCAGAACTGGGTGCGAACCGCCGGCGAGAAGATCGTCGTGATCTTCGAGGGACGCGACGCCGCCGGTAAAGGGGGAACGATCAAGCGCTTCATGGAACATTTGAACCCACGCACGGCGAAGGTGGTCGCGCTGGAGAAACCCAACGAGCACGAGCGCGGCCAATGGTATTTCCAGCGCTACACCGTTCACCTGCCGACCCGCGGAGAAATCCTCTTCCTCGACCGGTCCTGGTACAACCGCGCGGGAGTAGAGCGCGTGATGGGGTTTTGCGACTCCACCGAGTATCTCGAGTTCATGCGCCAGTGCCCGGAGTTCGAGCGCATGCTCGTCAACTCGGGCATCCGTCTGTTCAAATATTACTTCTCGGTCACCAAGAAGGAACAGCGCCGGCGTTTCGCGGAGCGTCAGCAGGATCCGCTCAAGCAATGGAAAATGAGTCCCGTAGACAAGGCGTCGATCGGTCTGTGGCAGGAATATACACGCGCCAAGGAGGCCATGTTTTTCTACACCGACACAGCTTCCTGCCCCTGGACCATCATCAAATCGGACGACAAGAAGCGCGCACGCCTCAACTGCATGCAGCATTTTCTGAGCATGCTCGATTACCCCGACCGGGACCCGGATGTGGTCGTCGGGCCGGACCCGCTGATCGTCGGTTCGCCGATGCAGGTCATCCGCAAGGACGTGCATCTCGACGACTGGCCCTACAAGTAAGTCCGGCCGGGAGGCCTTGAATGGACTGGGCTGTGCTGTGGTGGCTGCTGGCAATCCTGCTGATCGCCGCTGGCCTGGCCGGAACGGTTCTCCCCGCGATGCCGGGCGTGCCGCTGATTTTCGCGGGGCTGCTGCTGGGTGCCTGGATCGATGGGTTCCAGGTGGTCGGCTGGTTCACGATCGGGGTGCTCGCCGTGCTGACGCTGGTCGCCTGGCTTATCGACTTCGTCGCCGGGGCCTTTGGGGCCCGCTATCTGGGCGCGACTTCACGCTCGTTCTGGGGCGCCACCATCGGCGCGCTGGTGGGCATGTTTTTCGGCCTGCCCGGCATCGTGCTCGGCCCGTTCCTCGGCGCCGTGGCAGGTGAGCTGAGCGGCGGGCGAGACATGCTCCAGTCCGGGCGAGCCGGCGTCGGAGCCTGGCTCGGCATGGTCGTGGCGACGGCCGTGAAGTTCGCGATCGCTTTTTTGATGATCGGGGTTTTCGT
The DNA here is from genome assembly GCA_032250585.1 of Lysobacterales bacterium. Lineage (GTDB taxonomy): Bacteria > Pseudomonadota > Gammaproteobacteria > Xanthomonadales > SZUA-36 > JAVVFH01. The sequence continues at coordinate 11,374 of JAVVFH010000032.1, read as the reverse complement.
GATTCGACTGGGGTTTTCGTAGCCTGCAACGGCCGTACTTCGCAGCCGGCTGCTGACATTGTGAGACCCATCGAGATCGCGGCTGAAGCCGCCCCCACGTACAGCCCGGGAAATCCCGGACTATGCTCCGGATTCGGGTTTGCGCATTTTCCGCCACAGCGCCCGCCCCACGATGCGCAGTTTGTTGCGCGTATCCAGGCGCCTGATGTTCGTTTGCAGGGTGCCTTGGGTGAACTGCGTGCGTTTCGAGTAGTCGATGCGCACATCGACGACGACCGGCCGCCCCGCCCCGGTCCACTCCAGGGCCTGCGCGATGCCCGTTTCGACCGCGGCATCGTTGTCGATCGCGACAAACCCACAGCCGCTGGCTGAGGCGAAAGCCCGGTAATCCAGTTGGGCGAGCGTCGTGCAGCTTGTTCGCTGGTAGGGCACTTCCTGGGCCTGTGCGATCTGGGCGAGTTGGCCATCGTTGAACACGAACCAGGCCACGCCCAATCCGTTGCTCACGGCCGTGACGGTTTCAAGCCCCGTCATCAGGAAGGCGCCATCACCCACGATGCCCACCACCTGGCGATCCGGCTGCGAGAGCTTCGCCCCGATCGTCGCTGGAACGCAATAACCCATGCAGTTGAAGTCGGTCGGCGAAAGGTAACTGCCGCCACCGTGAATCGGCATCAGTTCGGCGGTCAGAAACGTGTGGTTTCCGTCGTCGGCCACGATGACGGCGGTCGGATCGAGCTGCTGGCGCAAAACGCTGAAGAACAGCCCCGGGTTGACCCGCCCACCCGAGTCGTGGGCGAGCCACTCCTGCAGCCAGGCCTGCTTGTCCGCCGCGATCGACGCGCTCAGCGCCGTCGCATCGCGGGCCGGCGCGATTTCCCGCAGCACGGCGGCCAGGGCCGGCACGGCGTCGCGGGCATCGGCATGGATCGCAACGGCGGTCGGGTAGTTGCGCCCCAGCGCCGCGGCGTTTATGTCGATGTGCACGAGACGTTCCGGCGGCACCGCGCCATAGCTGCCGGTGCAGATTTCCGCGAAACGCGTCCCGACCGCCAGCATCGCATCGCACCCGGCAAAGGCGTTGCGCGCAGCCGGCACCGCTGACGGCCCGAAACCCATGCCCGTGTGCAGCGGGTGGTCGGCGGGAAACACGGCCAGACCCTGCAGGGTCGTGGCCACCGGTGCCCCGAGCTGCTCGGCGATCTGGCGGATGGCGTCGAGCACCCCGCGCGCGCCCCAGCCGACGAAGATGGCCGGGCGCTGCGCCGCCGTCAGCAAGTTCGCGGCTTCGCGTATGGCTTCGGCATCTACGCGCGGCGCGGGCTGCGGCGCTGGCCGCTCCGGCAAATCGCCCACCGGGCCACTCAGCAACTGCAGGTCGGCAGGCAGTTCGATGTATACCGGGCCGGGTTCGCCACCGGTGGCGATGCGCCAGGCCTCGAACACCGTGGCGACCACCTCGTCGTAACGTTCGACCCGGAAACAGGCCTTGGTCAGGGGGCGCATCAGGGCCTGTTGGTCGATATCGTGCAGCTGAAAGCCCTGACGCAGGTCGCTGCGCACGCCACCGGAAATGACCAGCATCGGGATGCCGTCCAGAAAGGCCTCGCCGATGCCGCTCATGGCGTGCGTTAAACCCGCCGCAGGCACGACCACCAGGACCCCGAGGTGGTCCGAGACGCGGCTTACGGCATCGGCCATGAATGCGGCTCCGACCTCGTGCGTCACCAGCAGTGGCTGGATCTGCCCGGACTGCTGCAGCTCGTCGTACAACTCGATGTTGTGCACGCCGGGAATGCCGAAGGTGAAACGGACACCGATCTCCTCCAGCGCGTGGCGGACCAGCCAGGCAGCAGTCTTTCTCATGGGTTTGCCCCGTGGTGGGAAATTTCTCTCCGCAGATTAGAGGGCCGGGATCGCCGCTGTCAATTTTGCAAACGGGCGACCGCTGCAGGGTAAGGAACTGCTCACATTGGCACAATGTTTGCATATTTTCGCTTGCACGTGGTTTTTTTGACGGGCCGGAAGACGGCCCCAGGCAACCGACAACCATCACCAGGGAGAACCGAAAATGGCCATTGCAAAAGTAACTGAAATTTCCTCCAGCTCGAGCGTGAGCTTCGAAGACGCGATCCAGAACGGTATTGTGCGGGCCGCGCGTACCATCCGTAACATTGAGTCCGCCTGGGTCAAGGAACAGAACGTCGAGGTAGACGGCGACCAGGTAACCGAATGGCGCGTCCACCTGCTGATCACCTTCATGCTGGAGGAGTAAGCGCGGTACTGCAGCTGAGGTATTCGAAATAGATTTCATCCCGAGCGCCGCCGCCGGTCGCGATCGGCGCTCCTTGCCAGGCCCGAAAGATACAGATGAATGACACACACCAGGATCGGCTCGACGAACTGATCAACAGCTTCGATACCGCCATGCTGGTGACGCGGTCGCTGCAGGGCGAACTGCGGGCCCGGCCCATGGCCATCGCCGGACTCGGCGAGGAAGGCATACTGTACTTCGCATCCCGGGCCGAGGACGCAAAGCTGGAGGAAATCCTGCAATCACCGGAGGTCGCCGTAACGATGCAGGGCAGCGACCGCTTCCTGTCGATCAGCGGCCGTGGACGGCTGGATACCGATGTGCTGTTGACCAAAAAGCTCTGGTCGCCGGCGATGAACCTGTGGTTTCCCGAAGGCGCCGCGAACGCCGATTTGACGGTGATCCGGGTGGAACCCACATATGGCGAATATTGGGACCGCGCCGGCCTGCGCAAGCTGGAATTTCTCTGGCAGACGGGCAAGGCGTTGCTGGGAAATGAAACACCGGACCAGGACAAGCTCGGCGATCACGAAAAGGTCAAGCCGGAACTCGGCCCGGAAGTGGGCAAAGGCGAAGAACCGTGAGGACGGCGTTCTTCGTCGTGGTCCTGCTGGGCCTGGATGCCTGGGCGATCTACAAAACGCTGCACAGCAGCGCTTCGACCCGGGCCAAAGCGTTGTGGAGCGCAGTCATCGTGCTGCTACCGCTGCTCGGGCTCGTGATCTGGGCGCTGGCCGGCCCGAAGATAGCCAAACCGGAAATGTACGAGCAGGAGCCACCCTGAGCGCGCTGCATGATTTACATCGCCGGAAGGCGTTTTTACAAATACCCTGGCTGATTCTGCCGCTCGGGTGCCGCTGGTTGATTGCCGGTTCACTGCGATGTAGACCCAAAACCCGTCAGGAGCCGCCTGGCCTCACCGCGGCTCCAGGGTCTCCTTGGACAGAACCGCCGTGAGCGGCAGATGATCGGACGCCACGCGCGCCGTCGGACTGCGATGGACTTCGAGCCGCAACAGCGTTCGGCGCGGCTTGACCCAGATCTGGTCGAGGGCGAACAGCGGGAAGCGCGCCGGAAAGGTGCGCAGGTCCGGGGTCGCCGCGAAATGCCTGCGCAGCCAGCGCAGCGGTCGGCCCCACAGCAGCCATTCGTTGAGATCGCCCATGAGCACGCCGACGTCTTCGCGGCTGGTCTCGAACATCGACAGCAGCCGGCGGGTCTGTTCGCGGCGCTCGAATGGGCGCAGGCCGAGATGCGTCGCTGCCACCCGCAGCCTGTCGCCCTGCCAGTCCAGCAGCACATCGAGCGCTCCGCGGGGTTCGCGCCGGTGCATGGTGAGATCGATGCGGTGGATGTTGACGATGGGCAGGCGCGTGAGCAGGGCGTTGCCGTAATGCCGTGTTTCCCGCAGCAGGGTCGCGCCGGCAACCGCTGTCATGCCGGTCTCGGCCGCCAGGTAGTCGAGCAGGTCGACGTCACCTACCGCGTGGTGTTCGACTTCCTGCAGCGCCACGACGTCTGCCTTGATTTCCTGCAATACTTTGACCGTTCTGGCGGCATCGAAGCGGCCGTCGATGCCGATACCGGCATGGATGTTGTAGCTGCAAAGCGTGACACACCGCTCCGAATCTTCTGACGGGCACTCAGGATTCTTCGGTTTCACGTTTTGTCACCCAGTACCTGAGGCCCCAGAAAAGCAGGCCGGCCAGGATCAGCAGCCCTACCACCAGGGTGATCCGCGCCGCATCGGGGGACCGGATCGCGCTGACGATCTGGTCCGAGAGCACGACCAGCGCGAGCGTTCCCGGCAACATGCCCAGCAAGGTGCCCAAGGCAAAATCGCGCAGGCCGATGTGCGAAGCACCGGCAACCAGGTTGACCACCGTGAAGGGCGCCACCGGAACGATGCGCAGCGTGACGATCGCGAGCAGTCCCTGGCGGCCCAGGTAGCGGCTGGCGCGCGAGACCCAGCGGTCCGACAGGTGCCGGATGGCGTCATGACCGACGTATTGACCGATGGCATAGGAGGCCAGGGCGCTGATCTCGGCGCCAAGCAGGGCGTAGAAGAAGCCGTAAACAGCGCCGAAAGCAAGGCCGGTGCCGACGATCATCAGGGTGACCGGAAAAATCAAAAAGCCGCCGATCAGGTAGATGCCGATGACGACCAGCGGCGCCAGCCAGTTGCCGCGCAAAACAGCCAGGCGCTCCAGCAGCGTTCTGGCGTCGACCCATTCGTTGAGTGGTGTCCAGCGCCAGGCGCCCGCCAGCAGCAGCGCCAGCAACAGGATGGCCGCCAGCGTGAACAGGCCGCGCCGGGCCGGCCGCTTGTCTTCGCCGGCGACCAGTTGCCCGAGCAGGTACTCCCGATCGATGGCGTGTTCCGGGTCGGCGATGGCGGTCTCCGGAATGCGGGCATCGCGCGCCTTTGACACGACCAACTCGAGCGGCCGCAGGCTGCGGCCGGACGACCTCAGCGATTCGATCGCGCGGATCGGCGATGCTTCGCGCCCGAGGGCCTCGCGCAGTTTCTCGATGCCGACATCGAGGTGCTCGGCCAGCAGGCGGTCACGCAACAGAACGATCCCCGCGCGGCGATGTTCTTCGCCGCCGTCCTCGATGGCCAGGTTGCACTCCGAATCCAGGCCCATGGAGCGGTTGTTCAGGTTGGCCGAACCGGCGCACAGCAGGCGCTCGTCGACCACGGTGACCTTGGCATGCTGATTGATGCACTGTCCGTCCAGGCCCACCTGGTAGGGGTAATAGACGCGCAGCCGATCGTGCCGGTCGGCGTCGAACAGGCAGCGCAGCACCCGTTCGCGCAGCACGTCCATGGTGTTTTGCGAAAGCCAGCCATCTGTCCATTCGGGCAGCACCACCACGACCTCCGGGCCGTCGTCTTCCTGCAGACGGGCGACCAGGGCATCGCGAATGACCGGCGCGGTAAAGTACTGGTTTTCGAGATAAATACACTCCCGAGCCCGCTCGATCGCTTCCACCAGCAAGCGCTCCACTTCGCGCACCGCCGGGCGGTCCTCGCAGGCAGGCAAGGTCCTGAGCACGGCCACCGGAATCTGTTCCAGATCCACTGCGACGGACTGCGGCCAGGGATCGTGAGCCGGCCGGCTGCGGGGAGGCGCCAGCTTTTCACCGGTCGCCACGCGCCAACGCTCGCGGGCGAGTTCCCCAAGGCAAAGCGCCGCTTCGCCATCGACCATCAACTGCACGTCATGGTAGGGCTGGGGAATTTCATGCCCGTCGTCCGATCGCCGCGGATCATCCGGGCGGTGCTGCCGACTGTCCCAGCGGCCCAGCGTAAAGTCCAAACCGCCGGCAAAGCCGACCCGGTCATCGACGACCACGACCTTCTGATGATGCGAGGCGCCGGCCGGATGGTTTCCGTCCAGCTGAAAGTGTATGCGGTCGTGCGTCTTCCAGCCCATCTTGTAGCTGACCGCCCATTCGCGATCCGGCGCCAGGATCATGGCAAAATCCCAGGCGAGCACATGCACGTGAAGCTTCTTTTTGCGCTCCACCAGCGCATCGAGGAAGTCGCGGAGCCCGACAGGAAAGCCGTCGTCTGCCGCCTCGCGCAGCAGTTTGAATTCGCTGTGGATGTCCCAGCCGAGGATCAGGATCGAATGTTCGGCTTCGAGCGCGGCCGCCCGAAAGGCCGGAAAGAACTGTTCACCGTCCACCAGGTAACGGACGCGCTCCGCATGGCCGATCCGCCAACAGGTTTCACCGGGCCGCAAAAAAGGTTTTTCTCCGGCCGTTTTACCGGTGTCCGGAACTCCGCTAGCAGGCATGGTTCACCAAAGACCCGGGTTTCGCGGCAACGCTGTTTTTTGATTCAAAGCTAAACTCCAGAAAGTCCGGTCCGCCCTCGCGAAACAAACGACTTAGTCTTCTCGCACCACGTTTCCGGCTTCCTTGTCACGCCGCAGGCCGAGGAACCTCGGGTGTCGCAGTTTACCGGCATCGGTCCACTCGGTAAAACCGAACTCGCCGACCAGTTTCGGCGTCACCCACGTCACCGATTCTGCATTGGGCAGCTCGTCCGCGAACGGCGAGCTTGCTCGGCTGATGCGGTCCAGGCGCTGGCGGAAATCGTGCAGAAACTCATCGTCGTAGCCGGTACCCACTTTACCCGCATAGCGCAGGTCGTCACCGTCATAATAGCCGACCAGCAGGGCGCCGAAACCCACCCGACTGCCTTCGGGCTCGGTAAAGCCGCCGATCACCAGTTCCTGGCCCTTATGGCATTTGAACTTGAGCCAGTCACGCGAGCGCGTGTGTTCGTAGCGGGAATCGGCGCGCTTGGCGATGATGCCTTCCCAACCCTTCTCGCAGGCCTCGGCGTGATAGGCCTCACCCTCGGTGTTGCGGTGCGGCGTGAAGCGCAGCGGCCCGTCGAAGACGAGCAGCTGCCGGAGCACTTTTTTACGACTGCGCAGCGGCAGGTCCTCGAGTGCATAGCCGTCGGCCTGCAGGATGTCGAAAAGGTAACAGTAAACCTTGATGCCGGTGGCTCGTGCCGCGCCGGGGTCCTTGACCTGCATGCGTTGCTGGAGCCGTGAAAAACTGGTCACTTTGCCGGAAAACGCGACGATCTCGCCATCCACGATCAGGTCCGAAGCGTCCGCCTGCTCGAGTGCCTCGACGATTTCCGGATAACTGGCGTTGATGTTCTTGCCGTTACGCGTCAGCAACCGGACCTTGTCGTTTTTCCGGAATGCCAGCACGCGCTCGCCGTCCAGCTTGCGCTCGAAAACCCAGTTCGGATCTGAAAAGTGGTTGTGGGTCAAGGTCGCCAGCATCGGTTTGAGCTCCTCCGGCTGGCTCCGCTTGCTGACCTGTTGCCATTCCTCTTTGCCGAGCATCTTTTGCAGTGATTTCTTCATTGGTTTTTCCAGGGTTTTCCGGGGTTTTTCTGGACTGGTCCGGCGTGGCGATTTCGCGTGCCGGTGGGCCACGAAACCTGCTGCTCTCAGGTCCCGGCATCTTCGCCCCGGCGCGAACCGGGCTCGCGCTCCAGCTCGTTGATCTGTTGGTGGTAACGCTCGCGAAAATCGGCCAAAACGTCTTCGCGCAGACTGTCTTCCACGCCGATACGCTCCAAAGCCATGCGCGAAAGTTCCAGGCTTGCCTCGACATTCTCGGAAACCACGCCGGCAGCGCCCATCCGGGTCAGCTCCCGGCAGGCTTCCAGGTTGTGCCCGCGGGCGAGAACCGGAACGCCTGGATACAGTTCCCGCAGCGTGACCAGCAGCCGGCTCGTGGCGTCCGGATCGTTGAGGGTCACGACGATGAGCCTGGCATCGCCGGCACCGACGGATCGAAGCACGCCGGGCTGGCTGGCGTCTCCGAAATACACCGGATGACCCAGCGCCCGCTCGTGGGCGACGGTCGCTGCATCTGAATCGAGCGCGACGAACGGTTTCCCGCTGCGGCTCAGGATTTCCCCGATGCGGCGGCCGACGCGCCCGTAGCCGGCCAGCACGATCGGCCCCGCTGTCGGCGTTTCGCCCGCATCGACGGTCACGCCGTGGCGCGGCGCAGCCAGTCTGCGCGCCAATTGCGCCAAGGCCGGCGTGGCCAGCATGCTCAACAGAACGACCAGCAGCAGTTCCTCGAACAATTGTGGCGTCAGCAAGTCCATCTGCCGCGCCAGGGCGAACAGCACCAGCGCAAATTCCCCGCTTTGCGCAAGCAGCAGTGAAGTCGCGAGCGACTGCCTTGATGCCAGCCCGAACAGCCGGACCAGCGGAAACAGCAGCGCGGCCTTGACCGCGATCAGCAGGGTCGCCAAAGCCACCGCGGTGATCGGTTTCTCCAGCAGCAAGCCGAGGTTGAACAGCATGCCCATGGACATGAAAAACAGCCCGAGCAGCAGGCCGCGGAACGGCTGTATCTCGGCGATGACCTGGTGGCGGTACATCGATTCGGACATCAGCAGGCCGGCCAGGAAGGCGCCCATGGCCATCGACAGCCCGGCCTGCTCGGTCGCCATCGCCGCCCCCAGCACGATCAGCACGGCCGAAGCGGTCAGCACCTCGGGGCTCCCCGAAAGTGCGACCCGGTGCAGCACGGGGTGCAGCACGTAGCGCCCCCCGACCACCACCAGCGTCAGCACGGCCACCGATTCGAGCAGTGCCAGCGCGACGTTGTCCGCCGCGCCCGTTTCCGTCATCGCCAGCAGCGGCACCAGCGCCAACAGCGGCACCACGGCCAGATCCTGCATCAACAGCACCGCGAAGGAAGCCCGGCCATAGGGCGACATCAGCGCCTTCTGTTCGGCGAGAATCTGCAGCACGAAAGCGGTCGACGACAAGGCCAGGGCCGGGCCCACCAGCACCGCGGTTTGCAGCGGCATGTCGAACAGCAGGTAGGCCGCTGCAGCCAGTACCGCGCCACCGGACAGGACCTGGCTGCCGCCGAGCCCGAACACCTGGCGGCGCATCAACCAGAGCCTCGAGGGTTTGAGTTCGATGCCGATGACGAACAGCAGCAGCACCACCCCGATTTCCGCCAGCTGCACGATCTTGTCGACGTTGTCGATCAGCCCCAGGCCGGACGGCCCGACGATCATCCCGGCCGCCAGAAAGCCCGGCACCGACCCGAGGCGCGCCGCCTGGAACAGCGGCACGGTGATCACCGAGGCCGCCAGCAAAAAGAGGATATCGACGAGGTAGCTGGAGTACATAATTATCTTTTTACCCCTTTCTGATTACGTATATGGCTCGGCCGTCGTTACAAGGGCAGCGAGACCGCCATCGATTGGCGGGAAACGTGTTCGCGGGCATCGTGTTCAGACATAAGGGAGCGCAGGCGAAGCGCGCAAGGAGCGACCGGAAGCAGGGCGCGCCTGTCTGAGCGCAGCGAGTTGCGCGCCCGCCGGCCGCTCCGCGCACTGCAGCGAACCGCTCGCGCAAGCGAGTGGCAAGCGAACGCCTGCGAACACGTTTCCCGCCAATCGATAGCTGAATAGTGTACGTAATCAGAAAACCCTTTTGACGACCGCGCCGGAAACTACCCCGGAGCGAGCAATTCCCGTTTCAGGGCCTCGAAACGGCCCGGAATGGTGCTGGAAAGCACCTTTTTGTGTCGCACGGCCTCCAGTTCCTCCGGCAGCGGCACCTCGATACCCAGCGTTTCCTCGATGACCTCGAGAAACTTGGCGGGGTGGGCGGTGCACAGGAACACGCCTTCCTCGTCAGCGCCGAGCTGGGCATCCAGGGCCGCCCAAGCCAGCGCCGAATGCGGATCCGCCAGGTAGCCGCGGTCATGCAGGCGACGCATCGCATCGCGAGTCGCCGCATCGTCCAGCGCTACCGAAGACAGCAGCTTCTCCAGCGGCAGGCCGTGGCGTTCGCCCAGCTCCAGCACGCGGGGAAAATTGTTCGGCAGCGAGATGTCCATCGCGTTGGTGAGGGTGTTGACTGTCGGCCGCGGATCCCAGCGCCCCGAGGCCAGAAACCGCGGCACGGTGTCGTTGATATTGGTCGCGGCAATGATGCGCCGATAGGGCAGGCCGATGGCGCGCGCCAGCAGGCCCGCCGTGACGTTACCGAAATTACCGCTCGGCACGCTGAACACAAGTCGTTCGACCGCAGTGGCGCCGGCGGCCGCCTCGAAGTAATAGCAGATCTGCGCCAGCAGCCGGGCGATGTTGATCGAGTTGGCCGAATTCAGACCCAGGTCGCGCTTCAGCGCCTCGTCGTCGAAACACTGCTTGACCAGGCGCTGGCAGCTGTCGAAGTCCGCCTCCACGGCCACCGTGTGCACGTTGCCGCCCAGCGTGCAGAACAGCTTTTCCTGCAAGGGCGAGATGCGGCCCCTGGGGTAGAGGATCACCACGCGGATGCCGGGCTGGCCGTGATAGGCATGCGCGACGGCCGCCCCGGTGTCGCCGGAGGTCGCGGTCAGGATGGTCATCGGCCCGCCGTCGTGGAATTGGGCCAGGCACTGCGCCATGAAGCGGGCACCGAAATCCTTGAAGGCCAGCGAGGGGCCGTGGAACAGCTCCAAAGCCCGGATGCGCGAGTCCAGCACAGTGGTTTCAAGCGGAAAATCAAAAGCCGCGGCGACCATCGCCTGCATGGTGGCGGCAGGCACTTCCGCCTCCGTCAGGTGTTGCAGGATCGTTGCGCTGCGCGGCACGAATTCTTCGCCCAGCAAGGCCTCGACATCGGGTAGTGGGTGTAATGCCTCCGGAAAGTACAATCCCTGGTCGCGCCCCAGTCCGTGCAGCACGGCTTCTTTGAAACTGACGCGCTCCGCCGGGTGCTTGATATTGATCAATCGCATCGGCTGCCTCCGTTCAATCGACCGTGCGTGCGCCACCGAGATCCGCGCGGCAAATGTGTGCAAAGCCGCGCTCGTTCTGCTGGTAATGCCCGGCGAGCCAGTCCCGGGTCCGGCGCGCAACCTCGAAGTCGTCGACCAGGGCGAACAGGGTGGGGCCCGAACCGGAGATGCCGACGGCCAGCGCGCCGAGCTTTTGCAGTTCGCTGCGCGCCTCGTCAAAGCCCGGCAGCAATTCACGCCGGTACGGCTCGGCGATGTGGTCGACGACGCATTCGGCCGCCAGTCGGGTCTTGCCGGTATGCAGCGCGTGCACGAACTGGGCGAACTGGGCGCCGTGACGCACGGCGATCCGCCGCGGAATCTGCTCGGGCAGCACCTCTCGCGCCGCGCGCGTCTCCAGCCGCGTGCCCGGCCAGCAGACCACCGCCCGCCAGGCGCCGGGCCAGGGCAAGCCGTATTCGTGCTGACTGCCGGGCGGACACAGGCGCAAGCCGCCGTAGCGTGAGGGCGCGACGTTGTCCAGGTGAACTTCACCGCTGATACGCCCTTCCATTTCCGCCATCAGCCGGAACACTTCGCCCAGGCTGAGCAGATTGCCGTGCCAGCGGTTCAGCGCCTCCAGGGCGGCGACGATCGAACTGGCGCTGGAGCCCAGGCCGCTGCCGATCGGCAGGCGCTTGCTGAGCCGCACCCGCAACGGGGTGATCTCGACGCCGCGCTGCTTGGCAGCGGTCTCGTAGGCCCGGCAGCAGG
>JAVVFH010000329.1:0-3468 GCA_032250585.1 Lysobacterales bacterium | reverse complement strand
CCGATTTCCGGCGCGGAGGCTCAGGCTTCGGCGCTGACTCGTGCGATCCGGTCGAAATCCGAATCGCTGTGTTCCAGCCGGGCCTGATGGACCCTTGCGCATGCGGCAATCACAATATCGGTGGCCGGCAGCGCCAGACCGCGGGCGCGCGCCGCCCGGGCCAGTGTGTACGCCGCATCTGCTTCATGGCTCGAAACCGTCGGCGAACAGCAATTCGCCCTCGACCACCGGCAACGGCACGACATTGCTTTCCAGGCCGTTGGTCGTGGCCAGCGACAACAGGATCTGACCCGCCCCGGCTCGCCAACCGCCATCATCGCGATGGATCGCACCCTGCCGCCGCGGGCGCTGGAATGGCCCTGACGACCGGTTGCCGAGAATGGAACGAGCTCCGAAAGCGATCCCGCCGATCTGAGCTCAGCGCCGGGCAGCGTCTGGTGCGACGACGACGTCGCCCAAATCGACCGCGAGCCGATCGGCGATCCGGCGCATGCATTCCAGGGATCCGGATTTCGTGCCGTTTTCGATCTGGGAGATATGCGATTTGGTGATGCCGGACGGTTGAGCAGGCGCATCTGCTGGTCCTGGGAGCCTGAGCCCAGCGCTGAAATGAATACTCCTCGCCTGGCGAGGAGTATTCGTTGTCCTTCATGAGTGATGAAACTAGTGGACCACGCAGATCGTGGTGGACTAATCCTGCAAATTGATCGGTGCGCGGGATGCTACGCCGCCTTGGCCATGGCAAGTGCTGCAGCGGGTCTCGATCGGGATCCGGTGGCCGTTTGTCTTGTCCTGAAGCCATTCGAACGACATGTCGCCTGGTTTGAACAGGACGGTAGAAAATGCCGGCAATGAGAGCCAGTCGACGTCCTCCACCTTATCAACCACCGCCGGAACGATGTCGCCATCCAGGCCCACCCTCAGTGGCACGGAGACCTGATGTGAGCGCCCGCCGTTGTTGCTGTCGTGCACGGCCACGCCAAAGCTGTAGTTGCGCTGCTCAATCGTTGAAAGGTCGATATCCGCCGCCGAACCGGTTGAAAGCTCGCGCACCATGGTTACGGTCCAGAAGCCGCTTTCGAACGACCGCATGGAGCGAACATCGTGCTGGTCACTGTCGCCGGTGAAGTCATCATTCAAGCGGACACGGGTGACAACCCCGCCAGCCAACGCCTGCCGGGCGACCTCGTTGAGCGCATCCTGATCGAGATCGGCCACGAACAGGGCGTTGGCGCGGGGGCCGATCGGGATCAGCGCATGTTGCAATTCACCTGCTTCCATACTCTCAATGGTGTTGAAGGCCCACAGATCACCGATCCGATCTTCGGTAATCAGGCGCGAGCCGTCATTGAGGAAATAGAAGCCGCTGTTCAGGGCTGGATTATAGACAAGGTCCGGAAGCTGGATCATTCTTTGCTGACCGTCAATGACCACTTCGACCTCGTTCGAAAAGCTCTGATTTTCCCGCAGGCGCCAGCGCTCACCATTCGGCCCGATCGAATTTGCATCACGCTGCCGACCTTGGGAGTCGGGATCCTCCAGTAATTCGGCGCTGACCCAAGTGTCTTCGGCAAACCCCATGGGGCCAGACCGGGCGCCGCGCCAATGCCACATATCGGCCTGGTAAGTACCAGGCGCGACCAGCGGGTTGATGATGTAGTGAGTGGCGTCACCAGTCGCTTTCGGCATACGATCCATGTCTTCATGGCAAGCCATGAAACAGCCGAAATTACGGGTCCGGTCCGACAGGATTCGATCATCGGTTTCAGCCTGAAAAATCAGCGCGATACGGTCTTCATTGACTCGCGTTACGCTGTCACGGCTGATGTTGGAAACAGGCGCGCTCCAGCTTCCGCTTTCGTCAAGAGACCTGAGGTCATGCAGAATACCCGGATAATTCTTGTTGCTGCGCCACTGGAATTGCATCGCGATGCGGTTCTGATCGCGTGCGGCACGCACCAGCATGTTGATATTGCCATCGGTTCTTGAGATATCCGGTTCGAATACCATCGGCCTCGAGGCCTCCGGGTCGCAACTGAAGCCGTTGGGGTTGACGTTTTTTTCTATTGGAATTATTTGGAACTGGCCACTTCGTCCGGCCGTATCGATCTGATAGCTGACGCGGGCAAGATCACAGTCGAGGAATTCGACCGTCATGGAACCGACCTGCACAGTTTCCTGGAATCCGGTGCTGGGCTGCTGAAAAGCGCCGCCGGAGCTTGCAAAAACCGGTCCGCTGGCGACGTTGGGGTCTTCGGCGCCGATGTCGAGCTGAGCGGTCAGCCAGCGATTGTCCAAGGCACCAATTTCCTCGAATGTCGGCTCGATGGGGTCCTCAATGTAGGTAAACCAAGCGGCGAACAGAAGGTTGGAAGTGCTAATGAAATCGAATGTGATGCCTTGGGAATTTCCTTGTCCTGTATCCAGATCTTCCACCCACTGTCCTCGCACCAACGGATAGTCGATTTCAAACGCGCTGGCGCTGAACGCGTCAACGGCACCGCCGTCGAACTCGATCATGGAGATCGGCTCGCGGGTCTTGAACTGTACGAAGTTGCGCAAGTCTCCGAAAGTGGTCGCCGGCCGGCTCTTGACTGATCCGATCACCCGGCCATCTCGTCCATAGGCAGTTGCCGTACCTTTGCCGATGCCATGGCCGTGGACGTAAAAGAATTCCACGTTCATGACCGGCTCGGAAAAGACGGCTGTGGCAAGAACGGGTGAACCGACCAGAGCATGTTTGCCGGATGCTCGGAGCTCGACGTGATCGACGGCCTGTATCGCACCGCCAATCCAGCTGATTCGCGGCCCGTCTGCGCCGCCCGTGGTGGCTTGGGCTTGCTGGCCTCGAGCATCGGGCTCGAAGTCGGTCATCGCGAGGTTTCCGGCGAACGCGGGAACCAGCATGGAAATGCAACATCCAAACGCGGCAAGTCGTATCAGAGGTGTACGCATCGAACTTCTCCTGGTTCTGAATATCTGGAAGATGGTTTCACTTGATTCGGAGTTGCATCTGCAGAGACTCGTAAAATGCTGTCAGAGGCTCGATCTGAACCACGTGCTTTGAACGGTCGGGGTCAAGCCTAACAAGGCTTCTCACGGCAGCGCTTGATGTCCGTCAATTTGCTCAATAGCTGCATGGCGTTTCGAGCGTCAAAGCCTTGGAAGCTGTGTTCACGGGGCGTGGTGTGGTGTGGCCAGCAAGATCCAGGGCCGATCGAGAATGACGCTTGTTGCCCGCTTACTAATGCAACCGTAAGTATTGCCTCATTCAGCTTGTCTCTTAAGCGTCCGTGGCAAGGCGTTGGCGCCAAGTCTGCAGCCAGTCGAATTCGGCGACCCGGCCGCGGTCGTCCATGCGCCGCCGGACCGGCCTCGACGCGATACTCGACGCCGGATTGCAACTGCCAGAAGCGCAACTGGATCGTGCGCGTGTCCGGACCGAAGCGGTACACGGTGGCGCTGAAA
>JAVVFH010000328.1:0-3495 GCA_032250585.1 Lysobacterales bacterium | reverse complement strand
TTCCGAGCGGAAATAATCGATCCTCCGTCTCGGTCACGGATTTCCGGCACTGGGTGAAAGCCGTTGCAGGGCCGCGGGGGTCCGGAACCGTGTTCGCTCGGCCCGGGATCCATCAATACGCATTTCGATGCACCAGCACGCATGTCATTAGCTTGGGCGTCATCAGCAGAATCTTCAAATCCAGCCACAGCGCCCCATTCTGGATGTACCACAGGTCGTGCTGGATGCGCAGGGCCATCTTCTGCGGGGAGAACCGTTCCAGTGCGCAAGTCCGTCGGCCGGAAATTCGGCTCAGGCGCCTGCCGAAAGTGCCGTCCGCATGCTCTTGACCGTGCCCGCAATCGCCGGTTCCGATCCCGCGACGCCGACTTCCACCTGGATGCGCGGCAGGCTACGGCGCGTGGTTTCGACGATGCTTGCTCGTTCCTGACCGATCTCGAATCTTCCCCTTGCTCAAGGGACCCATAACCAGTGACCGGTCGGATTCAGGAAGCGGGCGCCGATGGCCGCGTAAATGTTGTGCACGGGGGAGTTCTGCACGCTGAAAGACGCCCAGCCCAGCCGATGGCCCCTGGCTGCATATGCCTGGTAAGCCTTGAGAAACAGCAGCAAACCGGAGATTTCCGATTGTTTACTCAGCATCGCCAGGGTCAGGTTCAGGCCGACGCCGGCTGTGTCGTCCCCCAGGTACCATCCTTCCACTTTTCCCCGGCTCAGGATGCGCAAGCTCGTGCCCGGGTGTGCGGCCAGATGTTGCTGGCACCAGAGCACGTAGCGTTCGTTTACCTGCTCTTCAGTTGCGCCGGGAAGCCTGAAAAAACGCTCGTGTTCAAACGCCCTGATATCCGCGGCGTCAATCTTGAACGGCGCCTCGTCCGCAAACTCGGCCGTCAATGAATCCAGGCTGGCAGGCAGGTCGAGCCGGGTCAGATTGAGGCGATAGTTGATCTGCGTGTCGACCTGGAAAAAGCCTGCTCGATGCAGGGCTACGAGATCGACGGGTGGGTGTTCCAGCGGCATGCGGAATTCGACCCAGTCGAATTGCTCCAGCAAGTGCCGCTGCTCCGCCGCCGGGGCGTCGAAGAACCGGGTCTCGGTGACGATGCCGACGGGTCGGCCCCACCAGCGGGTGTTGAACTCATGGGTCTTGATCATGGCTTGACCTCATCGCGACCAGGCGTCGTTTCGTCGATCACGTAGCAGGGCTGGTCCAGTACGCGCTGGTGTATGCGCCCGATATATTCGCCGATGATGCCCAGTGAGAACAACTGGACACCCGAGAATATGGCGATGATCGAGGCCAGGAAAGTAAAGCCGGGCACGACCTGGCCACGAAACAGATAAACGCCCAGGGAGTAGAGCAGAACCATTATGCCGAACACCATGAACACAAAGCCGATGAGGCTCGCGAGCCGCAGCGGCAGGGAACTGAAGCTGGTCACCATGTTCAACGTATGGCTGAGCAGTTTACGCAGGGTATAGCCGGATTTTCCCGCGTCGCGCTCCTTGTGGTCGACAACCACCCACGAGAAATCGGTCGTGGCCCAGGTGAGCAGGACATCGATGGAGACGTATTTCGCGCCAAAATCCGCGAAAGCATCGCGCAGCGGCGCTTTGAAAGCCCGAAATGCGCTGGTGTGACGGGCATGTTTGAAGCCGAGCCCCACGCGCAATGCAAATTTTGCCGCAAAAGACGCAAAATCCCTGAAAATGCCGTGTCGGCCTGCGCCGGGAACGCCGTAAACCACGGCATGTCCCTCAGCCACTTTCGCCAGCAACTTGGGCACCTCTTCCGGCGGGTTTTGCAGGTCGTCGTCCATGGTCACGATCACCGTACCCCTGGCCCTGCGAATTCCGGCCAACAATGCGTTGTGCTGACCGAAATTCCGCAGCAGGTTCAGGCCGGTAACCTCCGGGTGGTTGGCCGCCAGGGCAGTGATCGTCGCCCAGCTGTCATCCTGGCTGCCGTCGTTGACCATGATGATTTCGCAGTCCTGTGACTGCCGGCGAAAAGTGGCCAACAGTCGTTCCGCCAGTTCCCCGATCGTGGCCGCTCCGTTGTACACGGGTATCACCACGCTCACCAGCCCGGTTGCTTCACTCATCGGCCGATCTCCACTGTCTCGAAACACTGGCGCCAGAAATCCTGCCCGTCCCAGCGACTGCCAAAATAGTGCATTTCGCCCAGCGGCACAAAGCGCAGTATGCGGCTGCCGGCGAGCCGCCGCTGCCAGGCGGGGTCTTCCGGGTGCTCCAGTGCGTGGCCCACCGTCTGGATGTTCGGTGGCAGTCCAGCCAGGGCCTGCTCGACCGTCGCGGCCTGGATGCGCAGCGCCATCTGCGCCTCGAAGGCCTGCAGGCCGGCCGCGCCGCTGGCCAGCAGCCCGGCGTTGCCGGGCGCCCGGAGCGGCGCCCAGCCGAGTGCGCGGGCCCATTGTTCGGCCATGAGCGTTTCCGAGGCGACGTGCATGGGCGTCTCACCCGGCAGCACGCGCGGCCAGGCGTCCAGCAAGCGGTCGCGCAGGTCGTGTGCGTCCTGCTGGCTGGCGTTGAGCAGGATCACGCGCTTTGGCGATGTGCAACCGGCCTGGCCGTAGATGGCGAACACCTTGAGCAGGGTCTCCACTACGCGCTCGTCGATGGCGCCGGGCTCGAGCCAGGCTTCGGACTGGCGGTCGGTGAACGAGAAGCCCACGCTGTCCAGCGGATGCGGCAGCTGGTGAATGGCCCGCGCGGCCTGGTCGCCGCCGAACACGATGCGCACGCGGGCCGCTTGCGCCCACTCGGCGTGGCGCGGATCGTCCCGTTCGAACGATACGGCCAACACGCCGTTACCAAGCGCGCGGGCCAGCGCGCCGTCCGGCAGGTTGGCCATTGCGTAGTCCAGGAAGGCGCCGGTCAGGTCCTCCGCCGCGGAGCCGAGTTTCAGCCGGATCGGCTGCCCGGTCAGGCTCAGCAGCACCAGGGTCAGCGGGCCCAGCAGGGAGACGTTGTTGGGCAGCCACACCGCGATGCCGCCGCGCGGGCGGTAGAGCACGTTAAGGGCACCGGCCGGGCTGTCCAGCGGCGTGCCGAAAGACTCGATGAACGGCTTTTCGAGGTTGCCGGGCTCGAGAAAGGCTACCAGGTAGGCCCACTCGTCGCGGGTGAAGGCCGGCGGCACCGCCTTCACCATGCGGTTGCGCAGCGCGGCCCAGTCGGCGATGGCCTGGCGATAATCGAATGGCAGCGCCACGGCCGCACATCCCGCCGGCGAGTTGAAATAGTGAAGCTGCTCAGACATTGGCGCAACCCCGCACTTCCGCTTTGGGTACGCGCCCCAGCAGTTCGAAGCGCTTGCCGGAGCGCCCGCAGGCGCAGTCCCCGCTGACGATGCGCCCCAGGTCCTCGGTCAGGACATTGTGGTAGGGCGCGCCCAGGGCCAGCGTATTCATCAGTTGCAGCTGGCCGGGCCGGTCCACCAGCGACTCGAGCGTCCAGGCGTCGCGCACCAGC
>JAVVFH010000327.1:0-3502 GCA_032250585.1 Lysobacterales bacterium | reverse complement strand
ATGGTGCGCGCGTCCATGCGGTCGTCAGCCGCGAAAAGGTCCTCGTAGAACGGGTCCATCTTGGCTTCGATGCCCTTCGCCATTTTCATCAACACGATGGCACGATCCGGATTTCCATCGCGAAAAGCGCGCCGCGACTCGGACAGGATCATGATCGCCTCGTCCGCCAATTCGTCCAACCGCAGCGAGAATTTCTCCGGCAGCGGTCCCTCCAGCTGCAGGGCTTCGCGGGACATGGTCACCGCATAATCACCGATCCGCTCCAGCGCGACGTTGACCCGGATGGTAGACGCCATCTCGCGCAAGTGCCCGGCGCCCGGCAGAAACCGCGCGATGAACAGGTGACAAAGACGATCGCATTCGCGTGACTCCCGGTTGATGGGGTAGTCGCCCAGCACCGTTTTGTAAGCGAGTTCCGCATCGCGCAGCAGCAGCGTTTTCTTGGCGTTGCGCAACGCGTCTTCTACGTCGTCACCGATCTTCCACAACCAGTCGCGGATGTGGTTCAGGTCGGCCTCCATTCGTTCTTCCAGATGGCTCATGTTCGATCCTGGCGTCCCGCAATCAAACGTTCATGAATCAGTGGCCGGGTCCCCGGCCAACCGCGCCCTGTAGTTCATGCCGTCATGGCCCGCTGAACGGTGACGGGCATTCAGCCGCATTCAACCTTGGCGACAGGGGCATAACCCTTGTCAAGAATAATACACTGGCCGGCGTCGCTCTTGATCCAGTTCAGGTAATCGCCGACGATGCCGGTCGGCTCGCCGTTGGTGTACATGAACAGCGGACGGGCAATGGGGTAGCTTTTGTCCAGGGCGGTCGCGACGGACGGCTGCACGCAGGCGCCGCCCGCTTCGGTCTCTACGCAAGGCAGCTTGACGTGATCGGTTGTGTAGGCCAGGCCGCTGTAACCGATCGCGCAGGGGGTGTTCTCCACCAGGTCGACCACGTCTTTCGAGCCGTGCATGTCGCGCGTGCCGAGCCGGAAATCGCGATCGCCGAGCACTGCTTCGCGGAAATACGCGTAGGTGCCGGAATTGTTCTGGCGGCTGACCACGACGATGTTCTGGTCCTTGCAGCCGGGCACTTCGATGCCGAGGTCGGTCCAGCGGCTATACGCACCGTCGTCGGCGTAGATTTCCACCAGCTGGTCGATGCTGATGGCGTCGATGGGGTTGTTCGCGTGTAAAAAGATCGCCAGCGCGTCGTAACCGACTATGTGCTGCACAGGCTCCTGGCCGCGATCGCGGGCCTGTTCGATCTCCTGATCCTTCATCGCCCGACTGGAATTGGCGATGTCCACGGTGCCGTTGATCAGCGCGGCAACGCCGGTACCCGAACCCCCGCCACTGACGGCGATGACGACCTCCGGCCTGACCTCCTGGTAGGCCTCCGCCCAGGCCTGGGCAACGTTGACCAGGGTGTCCGAACCCTTGTTCTGAATGACCTGACGCGGTTCACCGCCGCAGGCACTGATCACCGCGATGCTCGCGAACAGGAAAGATCGCTTGAGTCCTGACATTTACTTCTCCCGGTATATCAACCCCGGCGGATCGCTTCAATGCGCTATCGCGGCCGTGGGGTGACTCTGTGAAAAATCGACTTGGCCCGCTTGGGATCCATTTTTGATTTAGTCTTTATAATCAACTGATTAAAGAAAAAAATAATCTACGATTTGAACCCTTGCCCCGTGAGAGTAGTGTACCCCCAGCAAGCCCTGCCCCGCAAAGCCCGCTGGCACCGCTCAATAGCCCATCGCCTCGATGGTTCGCGCCAGGAAAGCCTCGCTCGACAGGCGCCCCAAGTTGCCGCGGCGGCAAGCGGCTTCCCCGAACGCAACCGGTGGCGCCGCGAGGTCGAGGGGTGCCCGGCCAATCAGCACGGGCACCGGGTCGGCGGTGTGCCGCCCGGTATTGCTGTCGGTGGTGTGATCGGCCGCCACGGCGACCACCAGGTTTTCCTGCAGCAACGGAGCCAACTCGCGGTCGATCCGTTCGAGAAAATCACGTTTGGCGCGCGGTTGGCGGTCGTGTGCGCAGATATCCGGCGCCTTGAAATGCAGGAACACCATCTCGTGATCACGCAGCGCGTCCCGGGCGGCCGCTATTTTCGCCGCCACATCGGTTTGCAGGTCGGCCGTAAAACGCGCGTCGACCACCACGTCGTAGCCGAACAGCCGGGCCAGCCCACGCACGGTATTACAGCCCGCAATCATGCTGCCGCGAATTCCGAGCGGCCCGAGCAGATTTTGGAGCTCACAGCAGCCTCCGGCACCCCGGGTCAGCAGCCCGTTGGCAGGCAATTCGCCGCGCGCCCGGCGCGCCACGTTCACCGGGTGCTGCTCAAGTCGCCGCCGCGCTTCGCGCAGGAAGCGATTGATTTTATCGGCCGTGCGGGTGGCCGCCGGGCGCAGTGGCCGGCAAGGCAACAGCGGCGCGGGGACCTCCCGGTCACCCGGGTCGGTGTCGCTGACCGCGGGATCGAGTCCGGGCCCCGACAGGATCAGCACACCCCGATGCTGATCGGTCGCCACGAGGGTGCCGGAATTACCGTCACCGAGATCGATGCCGCTGAGGCTGGCAGCCAGCCGGTCTGTATCGCGGCAAATCCGCCCGGCCCGACGGTCCAGGACCTCCGGGCCGCCTTCGCTATCGCGCAGCGTGGCGAAGTTCGCGCGCACCGCGACCTCGCCCCGCTCCAGCCGGCGCCCGGCGCCCGCCGCCTCGACCGGGCCGCGCTGGAGTTTCGCCGCCTGCCCCGCCAGCACGCCCATCAGAACGCCGGTGCCGGTGTGCGTATTGGGGACCTCACCGGTCTCGATAGGATCGACGACACCACAAGCTCCGGAGCCCGCCAACGCGTCCAGGTTCGGCGTTGCCGCCGATTCCAATGGTGTCCGGCCCCCGAGTTCCGCAATGGGCAGGTCGCCCAGGCCGTCAATGATCAGTAAAACCGCTTTGGTTCGCCCAGCCGTCATCGGACCGGCTCGCGACGGACCAGCGGCACCAGTTCCTGCCACTCCAGCTTCCCGGCCCGCTCTCCCAGCTCATCGACAACGTCGCCGAAAACCGCCGGGACGCTGCTGTCGAAGTGCTTTTCCAGTTCGTGGTTGATCTGGTGAATAATCTGCTGGACTGAACGGTCTTTCTCTTCGTTGGTGATGATCGGCACGTCGCAGCGGTCGGCCTCGGACAGCAGGAAAGATTGCAGGCTCCAGATCGCATCGAAGTTATTCAGGTAGCGGTTGGAACGCCGGTGCGGTATTTCCTCGCCGCGCCCCACCAGCCGCGACTGAAGATCCGTGGATTTGAGCACCGCGAGCGTGACGTGGACGGCGATGGCGTCGGTGTCTTGCGGCACGCGCTCCAGCAGGTCCGGATGCGCGTGGACACCCTCCAGGATCAGCGGCACGCTCTCCTCGATGGCCCGCAGCAGTACGGCTTCACAAGGCACGGCCAGCAAATCCACCTGGCTGCGGAAGCCCTCGGCGATGAGCTGGTCC
>JAVVFH010000326.1:0-3555 GCA_032250585.1 Lysobacterales bacterium | reverse complement strand
AGGATGGTGAGACTGGCTTCGTGACTCCATATCGTGAGCCGCTCGCGGCAGTTCCGATTATTGAAAGACTGGCGAATGATCGAAATCTGCTTGAGCGACTGGGTCAAAGCGCAAGGAAGAAGGCGCTTCGGGAGTTCGATGTTGGCGTGTATCGAAAGAAGTTGGGGGAAATTTATAATGATGTTTTGCGGCGTTGATGAAATCTCCGGATTTTTGACTTGTCTACTGATTTCCTAACCCTTGTCCGCATGTTCGCCGGCCAGCTTTTGCTGCTGACACGTCGGATACTCCAATGCAGCCCGGTTCGCCTGGCGGCGGCGGTGCCTGTTTTCCTGGTCAACCAGGTTTCGTTCGTGCTTTCGATGATGCTGCCACTGAAGGTCATCATCATGCTCGGCTCGGACGGTGTGCCGCGCTATTTCCGGTTTTTCATGACCGAGGAGACGCGCGACGCCTGGCTTGTCGGGCTGGCCGCAGGGGCGGTCGGGATGTTCCTGCTGCATCTGTTAGGCGGCGTCATCCTGACCCGGCTGGGCAGGCGCGGCGGGGAACGCGTGCTGGAGCATAGCCGCAAGACCGGTCTGTTCGACGACCAGGATCGTTTTGCCAGCGATGTGTTCCTGCGGGTCGCCTCGACCTGGGGCACGCTTGTCATGTCGGTTGGTGCCGTTGCGCTGGGTTTGTGGCTGGAGTGGCGGCTGGTGGTGCTGGTGCTGGCCGCGGTGGTGATCGAGTTCGTGGGTTTTGTGGTCTATTGGAATCGCGTCAGCGCGCCGGAACATGCCGAGGACCGCGAGCGGCTGCAGAAAGGGCGCGGAAAGATCCTGCAGAGCCTGTCAGCGATCAACGTGTTGATTCTGTTTGCTGGGCTGGTCGTGTTGTTTCTGACCGACCCGAGCATGAATTTCCTGGTGGGTATCCTGATGTTTCTGCTGGCCCGGCAGATTCTGACGCGAACTGCCAGCATGTTCGGCGACGCGAGCTTTTTTCTTCAGAATCGGGAACGAATCGATGCGCTGGTGCATCCGGGTCGGCACCTGCGCGAAAAGTATTCCTCGGATCGTGCCAGTTTCGAGCATTTGCTGATGCCCGACCGGCGTGGTCGATTCTTCAGGACGGTTGGTGACATGGCGGGCGTGCAGCTTGCCGAGCGGGCCTGGCAATGGCGCGATGCGCCGGGGAAGGCCACGGCGCTGTTTGTCAGTGAGCCCGTGGGCGCTGAGGATCCGGAGTATCGGCTCAAGGTCAAAATGCGCGCGGGTGATGCCGGGCTCATGCGCGAGACCATGTTCCATCGCAGTCAATCGGCTTCGTCTCTGGCTCTGTCGTGCGAGCTTGTCGATACCGGCAGTCTGTTCGGGCGGGGATATCTGCTGCTACGTTCCGGCACGCTTGTGCCGTGTCCGGCCGAGCGAGTTCGAGAACATGCCTGCAGTATCCGCATGCGTCTCTGGAAGCATCGGCCCGACAGGGAGCTTGCTGCCCGATTGCTGCGAAGCTTCCCGTCTCTGGATGCCAGGATCGATTCCGAGAGACTGGCCCGTATGCGGCTGGCTTGCAACGATTCGGAACAATCGGCCTTACTGAATCATTTGCTGGAGCGACAGCGCGCACTGGTCGACGCATTGCAAAGCCTGCCCCGCGTGCTCAGCAACAGTGCGCTGACGGCCGCGAACATCATGCTGGATGCGGACGAGCAGCCGGTGCTTTTGCATTGGGAGGCCATCCGGTTCGAGGTGATCGGAGCGGACCTGGTGCCGGCTGATCTAGCCAAGCAGTACTCGGCCGAGAAGCTGGGCGAGGAAATGAGCCAGCCGGACTGGCCGGACCAGCCGTTGCCCGAATGGGCGTTACCGCTGGTCGTTCATGCGAGCCAGCTTGACCGCCTGACAGCCCAGGAAGCCTACGCCGCTGCTCTTGATGTAATCCCGCAGTTGCTTGAATACCTGGATGTGGCCCGCGGAGACGAGCACGAGACCGCAAGGGTCACGGCATGAGGCCGGCTTGCTTGCCATGGCAATGCTATGGGCGAAAACGTGTCCCGCTGTTCGAGATTATGCAGTAGCGATGAAAGGGCAAAGCCATACCAGCCAACGGGAATTCGGTCGCTCGTTTCTCATGCGATTCCTGGCCTTTCGAGTGCGACAGCCGCCGGTGCCCCTGGTCGATGCGCGTCGGCGCACTGTGGTGAGCTGGTCGGCCAAATCAGCGTGTACCCACGTGCTGATCTGGTATCTGCAGCGAATGGGGCTGCTGGAGGCAGCCCAATCACATCATGCCTGGCTTCATCGGTATCGGATCCAGGTGCTTTACCCTTCGCTCGCCGACCGTCTCTCACGCACGATGCTGTCGATGCAGGGGGCCAGGAGCTGGACCTACGTGAAGGTGGTGCGTGACCCTGTGGCGCGATGTGTCTCCTCTTATCGCCATGCGCTCCGGTATGGATATGCGGATGCTCAAATGTCATCAGTGCTGGAACGCGCGATTGATCACCGCCAGGGCTTTTCTTACGAGACGTTCCTAGAGTATCTCTCTGCAATCGATCTGGCCCGGTGCAACATCCACCATCGCCTGCAGGCCCATCCAATGGATGACCCAGGCTACGGCAGGATTTTCTTCATCAACGCCGATGAGACGGACCTGGATGACGCGCTGACCAAGGTTGATCAGTATCAGCAAGTCGCGCCAGGTAACACTGCCGGCAGCCGAACGGATGCAATTGCCAAAGCCGCGCGACGACATGCCAGGGACGTTGGGCGAACCGATGTGGAAGGCGATCCCTGGAAGGTGGCGTTGAATTACCGCGATACAGCGAAATGGCCAGGGGCGCAGTTGCGAAAGGCAGAACCGGCCGCAACTCGTGTGTATGAGCTCTATGCCGGAGATTACGAAATGATTCGACGGCTGTCAGCCAGAGCCGAAGTGTTATAAGGCCAGTAGCTCCAGATTCCCGGGCGGTGCTGTTCCTGGTAGTTGATGACAAGCCTTCTTCGTCATTCCGGGCTTGCCCGGAATTCAATGGTATTGCCTTACAGGATCGAGTCGTACAGGTCTATCCACTCCGGGTTTTCTTGTTCGATCAATGAAATCTTCCATGCACGCCTCTGGCCTTTCAGCTGCTTTCGCGCGCTATGGTGGATTCCATTTCTTCGTGGACTTCGTACCAGACAAGTTGGTGTACATCATATTTCTGGGTGAAGTCTTCGACCAGGTTGTTCTTGTGCTCCCAGACTCGCTTTACGAGGTTGGAGGTGACGCCGACATAGAGTGTGCCGTTGCGCTTGCTGGCGAGGATGTAGACGCACGGGAGTTTCATGGGCTCGAAGAATAGTCGGGGTAGGACGGGCCGGCACTGTGCGGTTCAGGATTTTTGTCGGGGCATAAGCGGTG
The DNA here is from genome assembly GCA_032250585.1 of Lysobacterales bacterium. Taxonomy (GTDB): domain Bacteria; phylum Pseudomonadota; class Gammaproteobacteria; order Xanthomonadales; family SZUA-36; genus JAVVFH01. Next base: position 165 of record JAVVFH010000326.1, on the reverse strand, counting down.
CGACACTGACGAGGGCGCCCAGGCCAACCAGGATCAACGTGCCGGTGACGGGGTCGAGCACGTAGTAGCGACCGGCGTGGGGGCCGGGGATCCAGTGGTTGTAGCTGGGTTGGCGCTCGATGGGCATCAGCAAGGTCGGGTCCTTCGAGGCGGTTTGCATTGCGG
>JAVVFH010000325.1:0-3567 GCA_032250585.1 Lysobacterales bacterium | reverse complement strand
GGCGCGCTCCGCCGGTCCTTCCTGCTCGCACGCGGTCAGTGCGACAGCCGTCAGAAGCAGAGTTCCCAATATCAGAAATTTGGTTTTCATCGATAATATCCTCTATAAGTATTTGGTTAGGTATCAGTATATCTGATTTACGCATCGCAGGATCAGGCGTCCTGTGAGCGGCGGGCAGCGACCGCCTGCAGGACCGAGGGGCTGATGTCGAGTTCGAGATGATTTCCGCCCGATGCGAGGCGGAATTGGCTCCAGGGTATGGCGACCCTTCCTCCCGCGTTCGACTTGCCGGCCCTGAGTCGCAGCGTCACATATTCGATGCGCCCGTCCCGCGCATCGGCGACCAGTTCGTCGATCTCGCCGAGCACTTTCCCGTCCACTGTTTCGACGGGCTTCCCGGCCAAGCGCTTCAACTCGATCTGCGTGTCCCCTCGGGGCATCTTTTTCGCCTGTCTGGTGATGGAAAGTTTGGCCAATTTCCCCGTCGTTGGGGCGTGGCATCCATACATGTCTTGCGACACCAGTAATGCAAAATCTGAACCACCCACTCCTGTATTCGGCAACTGAATGATTAGGTTAGAAAAAAGAGACTCTATCGCTTGGGTCAGAAGCTGCCCGGCGGCGTGTTTACATGGGCGCTTGAAAAAGGTACACGCAGCGGGTGCTATTTCTGTCCGTATTTCTTCAGGCGGTTGTACAGCGTTTTGAGGCTGACGCCCAGTGCCTCGGCGGTCCGCGGCTTGTCGCCGTCGAAATGCTCCAGCGTGGCCAGGATCATGCGTTTTTCGACCTCATCGAGCTTGTAACCGACGGGAAAACGCAGGTAGTCGCCAGACATGCCGCTGCCGGCAGGAATGTTGCCTGGCAGGTCGCCGGGCAGGATTTCTTCCTCGGCCAGGATGAAAGCGCGAAAAACCGCGTTCCTCAGTTCGCGAACGTTGCCTGACCAATCGTGCAGGCGCAGCAGTTCCAGGGTTTCTTTGTGGAACGCTTTCGGTTCGGCTGCGCTCTGGTTGATTTCGGCGAGGAATTCGTCGGCCAGCAGGATGACGTCGTCGCCGCGTTCGCGAAGCGGCGGCACGCGCATGGGAAATTCAGCCAGGCGGTAGTACAGGTCTTCACGCAGAATACCCTTGGCGACCGCGGCTTCGGGGTCGCGGTTGGTCGATGCGATGATCCGCACATTGGTTTTCAGTTCTTTTTCGCCGCCGACGGGTAGGATCATGCGCGTTTCGAGCACCCGCAGCAGCTTGACCTGCAGGTTCGGATTCATTTCCGTAACTTCGTCCAGCAACAGCGTGCCGCCGTCCGCGCGCTCGAAAAAGCCCTTGTGCGCGCTATCGGCCCCGGTAAAGGCGCCTTTGCGATGGCCGAACATTTCGCTCTCGATCAAGTCCTTGGAAATCGCGCCGCAGTTCATCGCGACAAACGGGCCTTTCGCGCGCCGGCTTAGCTGGTGAATGGCCTGGGAAATGCGTTCCTTACCGGTCCCGCTCTCGCCGGCCAGGAATATCGTGGCCTCCGTGGGGGCTACTTTCCGGATCATGCGGTAGACGCGCTCCATCGCCGGGGAGCTGCCCTGCAGCAGTCCGCCGGCGCTGGCGCGGATGCTTTCCGCCCCGGTCGGCGAGTTGCAAAGATCCTGTTGCAGGCGCGCCAGGCTTTTTTTCAGCCGTTCGGTGTCGACGGGGCGCCGGAACCAGTCGGAGGCGCCGGCCTGCATCCCGCGCCGCGCGGATTCGAAAGTCGGCTTGTCGGTGACCAGATAGACTTCGAGCACGTCTGCGAGATCTGTGCGTGCGAACAGCCGGAAGGCTTCTTCCTCGCTATCGGCATCGCCAATCTGGATGTTGAGGATCGCGACCTCGGGCAATTCCCTTAGCAAGTGCTTGCGCGCACTCTCGAGATCCCTCGCGGTATCGACCGAGAACCCGCAGTTGCGCGCGGTTTCGCTCAACGCGAGCAGCGATTCTGGCATGTCGTCGATAATCAGGGCGGTCGGCATGATTTCCTCCAAACCTGGTTGTTCCCGTATCGCGGAAAAACAATACGGCACCCAAGTCCGTTACTGAAGAGACCGTGGCCTGATTAAATCATAACGCAAGCACACGGGGCTTACGATTAGGGCTATCCCGTAGGGCGTGTGGGAGGGGCTTCAGCCCCGATTTCCTTTTGGGTTGGCTTGTGCCAAAGATTTGTTGACCGCGGAGCCACATCGATCGCGGTTGAAGCCGTTCCCACGGGTTTTTTCCGCATCGGTGCGATCTCAGGGGCTTGTGGGAGGCATAATAGGTTTATGGAAACGGGCATTGACAGTCGGCTGATCGGGCTCGGGATCGCCGTGGGTATCGGCTTTATTATCGGCATGCAGCGCGAATGGGCCGAGGACAAGCCGGTGGGCATGCGCTCCTTTGCACTGATCAGCGCCTTGGGCGGCATGGCAGCGCTGCTGGTCGAACCGATGGGCATCTGGGTTATCGCCGCTGGCTTTCTCGCGCTCGGCCTGGTCCTGGCCGCCTTCGTGCACAACCTGAAGGTCAGCGGAATCACGACCGTAATGGCTTCGCTGGTCGTTTACCTGATCGGCGCCGCCGCCGTGGCCGGCTTTTGGCTGCATGCGCTGGTGCTGGGCGGTGTGGTGACCTTGTTGCTGCACTGGAAGAAACCGCTGCATGCCTGGGTGGGCCAGCTGGGCGCGGACGATTTTGAAATCATCGCCCGTTTCCTGCTGATCACCCTCATTGTCCTGCCTGTGCTGCCAAACCGCACGTTCGGCCCGCTGGACGTATTCAATCCGTTTCATGCCTGGCTGATGGTGGTTGTGATCGTCGCGATCAACCTGGCGGGCTACATCGCCTTCCGTCTCGTTGGCAAAGTTTCCGGCGGGTGGCTGGCCGGTGTACTTGGCGGGCTGGTCTCGAGCACAGCCACTACCTTCAGCTATGCGGGCATGAGCCGGCAGGACGAGCGGATCAGCGGTGTGGCGGCCCTGGTCATCCTGGTGGCTTCGATTGTCGTTTATGGAAGGATTCTGCTCGAGTTGACGGTGGTGGCGCCGGCGCTGGTGTCACTCATGGTCTGGCCGAGCATTGTATTCTCGGCCGTGTTGCTCGGCCTCGGTGCGCTCCTTTCGTTCAGGCTGCAGGGGGAAACCGACACTGAATTGCCCAAGCGGGAGAATCCGGCGCAAATCCGGATGGCGCTGGCCTTCGGCGGACTTTACGTGTTGATTCTGTTTGCCGTCGAGGCATCCCGGCAGTACTTCGGGGAAGATGCGATCCAGGTCGTCGCGCTGGTTTCGGGGCTGACGGACGTCGACGCTTTGACGCTCTCGGTTGGACACCTGTTCGAGCAAAAGAAACTGGGCGCCGATCCGGCATGGCGGGCGATTTTCCTCGGCTCCCTGTCGAACCTGTTGTTCAAAGTGCTGGTGGCGGGTCTGCTGGGTTCGGACCTGTTGCGGCGCCTGATCTGGAGTACCGGTGCGGTCGCATTGGCTTGCGGCGCGGCCATTTATTTCCTCTGGCCGTGATCGGAGCAGCGTTTCTGATCCGATAAGCAGCGACC
>JAVVFH010000324.1:0-3583 GCA_032250585.1 Lysobacterales bacterium | reverse complement strand
TGAAGACGGCAACCGGCAAACAGCAAGACATCAGCGTACAGCTTGGCGAGAAGGAACAAGAGCTCCAGACACTTCGCGGCGACAAGAAACAGACAGAAGCCCGCATCCAGGATCTGGAAGAAGAAAACGAACTGCTGCTGCAGCAACTCCATCACGTGCAGGAAGAACTCGAATCCTACTACCTGAATGGCGTCGGGACCAGCCACGAACTGGAAGAAGCCCGCGCGACCATCGAGGCAATTTGCAACAGCAAGTCGTGGAAAATCACCCGGCCGTTGCGCTGGTTTCTTGAAAAGTTCATGGGGGCGGAAAAAGCAGTCCGGTGACCGTTGCGCCCGTCATCGACGACGGTCATCCAGCATCTGCCGCCGAACAGACCGTACAACCGGCGGTGCCGGTTGTGATTCTCAACTGGAACGGTTTCGAGGACACGCAGCAATGCGTCGACCACTTGCTTGCCTCACAGGGCGTCTCCTTCCGGGTCATCCTGGTCGACAACGGTTCCGACGGCGACGACTGCGACAGATTGAAGGGCCGCTACGGCGACCACCCGCTGGTCGACCTGCACTGCAACACCGAAAATCTCGGCTTTGCCCGGGGCATGAACCGGATCCTGGCCGAACTGCTGGCTGCCGGCGACGGCGAAAGCCCGTATGTTGTCCTGCTGAACAACGACGCTTTCCCGGAACCCGAATGGCTGGCAGCCCTGGTCGAGACCGCCGAAAGCACGAACGCCGGGGCCGTGGCCAGTTGCATGTTGCGGCACGACAACCCGGCACTGCTCGACAATGCCGGCCACGCCTTCCTCAACACCGGTGAAGTACTCCCGCGCGGCACCGCCGAATCGCCGCTGGAGCACGCGCGTGAGAATGAGGTCGAAGGCGTCTGCGGCGGCGCCTGCCTGCTGCGGCTTGAGATGCTCGAGGATATCGGCCTGTTCGACGAGTTCTATTCCACCGGCTACGAGGACGCAGAGCTTGGCCTCCGTGCAATGCTGGCCGGTTACACGCAGATCTACCAACCGCGCGCACGGGTTCGCCACAAGATCGGTGCTTCCATCGACAAGATCCGCGACCTGGACTATGCCGTCCGGTTGCAGCTCAACATCAACTACGCCTATTTCAAATTGATGCCGTGGACCGTCATTGCCTGGAACCTGCCCTGGATCGTTCTCAAGACCATCGCCCTGCTGGCCGTTCCGGCGATCACCGGGCGCTGGCGACTGCTCAGGGTGCAATGGCAGGCGCAGGTACAGACCGTCAAATACTGGCCGGTCATCCGGCAGGCGCGCAGGAAGGGCGCAGTGCGGCGCATATCCGTGCTCGAAGTCATGCGTCGGCAGGAATTCTTCCTCGGCCGTTACTGGCGCTATTTCCGGCGCTTCGTACTGGCGCGCGAAGCAACCATCTTCGAGCGCTGAGCGTGGGGCTTGCGCAAAACATCCGGCGCAAGGTCCGCTACCTGGCTACAATTTTCCGGCTGTTCGTGTTCGGTCCTGAAAACGCCGAGTATCTGCGCAAAGTCCGCCGCAGCGGCCTTTTCGACAAAGTTTTTTACCGTCAGCAGCATCCGCAACTGCTGGCATTGTTTCTGTGGTTGCCGGAACGCCACTACATTCTGCTCGGCGAGCAGGCCGGCTTCTTTCCGCGGCCGGATTTCTCACCGCAGGCCTACCTGCGGCTGAACCCGGATGTGGCGGCCACCGGAATGCCGCCTTTCCGGCACTACATCGAGCAGGGCAGGGCCGAGCGCCGGCCCACGCGCGATGCCAGCCCGCTGGACGGTAACCAGGTCATTGAAATGCCTGAAGTGCCGGCTTTCAGTCCGTTGGCCGACATCGCCATCGTGGTGCACGTCCATTATCCGCATATGTGGCCGGAAATCGAACAGACCATTCGGGCCAGCGGCCTGGAGTTCGACCTGATCGTCACCATCACGGCCCAGGGCGAGGAGTCGACGGCGCTTGCCGAGACCATCGGCCGGGAATGGCCCGGGGCACTGGTGTTGCCAATGCCCAACCATGGCCGCGATATCTTTCCCTGGGTGCATTTGATCGGCTCGGGCGTTCTTTCAGGCTACCGTGCGGTTTGCAAACTGCATACCAAGCGCTCGCCGCAACTCGAGGACGGGGCCGAATGGCGCCGGCGACTCATCCAGGACATTTTGCCCGGCGCCGTAATATCGGCCTGGCTGGAAGACTTCCTGGCCGACCCGCAGGCCGGGATCCTGGTCGCACCCGGCAACAAGTTGCCCGTGCAGTGCAGGCGCGACGCCAACCGAGCCAGAACCGAAGAACTGCTCCGGCGTGTCGGCTTCTCCACGGCATCGAAGCAATTGAGCTTTCCGGCCGGGTCCATGTACTGGCTCAAGCCGGAGATGATCCGCGCCATCGGGCAGCTCGATCTCGCTGCGCAAGATTTCGAAATCGAGCAGGGCGCCACCGACGGCACCACCGCGCACGCCTTCGAGCGCGTGATGGGCTATCTGGCACACCATGCAGGCCTGGAAATTCGTGAAACACCTGGTTCCTGAGCGCAAGCCGTGCATTTTTTCGTCCATATCCCCAAAACGGCCGGCACCAGCTTTCGCGTGGCTGCCGAGCGCTGGTTCTCGCCTGAAAAGGTCGCCTACGATTACGGCGAAGAATCGCCCGTCACCACCGCCTGCGTCCACCGCTACATGTACGAGGGCGAGGCCGAGGACAAAGCAGGTCTTCGCCGGCACTGGGAGCAGCAAGGCATGCAACTGGTGGCCGGCCACAAGGCCGTCGGCCGTTACCTCGACCTGGTCGGCGTCACCCGCGCGCTGACTTTCGTTCGTGAACCGCTGGCCCGTGCCTTCTCGGCATACCTGCATTTCCGGCGAGAACACGGTTTCGAGGGCAGTTTTCGCGAGTTCGTCGAGAACCCGAACCATCAAAATGTACACGCGGCACTGTTGGGCAGCATATCGCTGCGTGCCCTGGGGTTCGTCGGCCTGACCGAGCAGTACCGCAAGAGTCTGCAATTGATCAATTACCAGTACGGCTGGAAATTGCGGCACAAGCGGCGCAACCGTTCAGGGTTTTTCCAGCCCGGCCCGGAAAGCGTCAGCGAAGAAGACAAGGCCTTATTCCGAAGGCTCAATGGTAAGGATTACGCCTTGTACGCCGACGCGGAGTGGTATTTCAATCTCCGCCGTGACCTCGCCGAAAACAAATTACCGTTTGCCCATGCGGAAATCGAGAAGGCCGAACCAGGCATGGTCGCCGGCTGGGCCTGGTGGGAGTGCTACGACAATTACAGCGACCGGCCTGTGCAAATCGAAATCCGTATCAACGACAAAAAAGTGAAGACCGTCAGCGCCGATCAGCCCCGAAAGGCATGGGAGCGCCACGGCGCGCCCAATCAGGGTTGCGTCGGGTTCCAGGCACGAATCGATGCCGCTAAAGGTGATCGACTGACCTGCCGGGTAGCCGAAACCGGCCAGCCGCTGATGCCCGCACCGGTCGAGCTCCAGGAGAAGGCAGCCGCATGAGCTTGCCACTGTCTAGCCGGGACCACGGCCAATCGTCTTCCCGGACTGCTTTTTCGTCATCCTGGGC
>JAVVFH010000323.1:0-3613 GCA_032250585.1 Lysobacterales bacterium | reverse complement strand
GCGTTCTGTGCGGCGCAAGCGGGCCGCGAGGTCGGCAACTTCGCGCGTGAGGGGCAGCGTGGGGAAGTTGTCGAGCAGTTCACACGCGAGCGGCTCGGTCTCATCGGTGAATCCGGCCAGGGTTTCAGCGCGGGCGATGACGGAAAGCGCACATTCACTCCCGTTGTTCTGCAGAAAGCGGGTGGCGGCATCGAGGTCGCCGCCCGGGTAGCTGAAGCGGATCTCCTTGCCGCTGCCGCTGTGGAGTTATCTGCGTAATAAACGAAATTAGAGATGCGCCCCGATTATCACTTCATGTTGGACGCGGCTGCCCCTTGCCCATATCTAATTTGGTATATATACTGAATTCAGTATGTGGCAGGTACTCGAGCATAAGCGACTTTCAAGGAAACTCAGGTCCCTGCCGGTTGAAATTCTGAAACGCTACGAGAAGTGGAAAGACATCGTGCGTATCTCGGGTCCAGCGGGGTTGAAGGCCATTTGCGGATTCAATGACGAAGCGCTTCAAGGACAGTGGCAGGGATATCGTTCCTCTCGTCTCGGTCAGAAATACAGAGTGCTGTACAGGATCGAGTTTCAGAAAATACAGGTAAGAGTTGTCGATTTGACCGCTCATGACTATCGGAAGAAATGAAATGAATGATTACAGACCTGCGGCTAAGCAAATTGATGTTTCGGTGGGCGAGTCGGTGCGGATCATCCGTGAACTGCAAGGTATGAGCCAGAATGACGTCTCCAGGCTGTCCGGCATTCCGCAGTCGACCATTTCGGCTATCGAAAACGATCGGATCAATCTGGGGGTCGAGCGCGCCAAGACCCTGGCACGGGTACTCAGATGCCACCCGGCAGTTCTGGTGTTTCCAGGATGGGAAACCGGGCATGAACATGCAGCTTAAGGAATAAGTCGCGTCGCATAAATTCGCTCGCCAGGCACCTCACTCCCGCTGCTGCAGCAGGAACTGGGCATGATCGTAGTCCATTACTTCGCCCCGCCAGCGCGGTGGCAGTGTTTTGGCCCCGATGTCGAGGCCTTTCTCGCGGTTTTGCACTTTGATGCGTGTCACGTTACCGCGGTAACGTCCGTCGGCGGTAACTGGCAGCGAGTCGCCGCCCGGGTAGCTGAAGCGGATCTCGTTACCGGGCGCGCGATGTACCCCGAAGCCGCCCTCGTGCACCAGCCGGTGGTGGCGGCGGCATAACAGTACGAGATTTTCCATGCGAGTTTCGCCGCCGTCGGCCCAATGCACGATGTGGTGGGCGTCCACGAAGCGGCGGCAGCTGCAACCGGGAAAGCGGCAACCGCCGTCCCTTCGCTGCAGGGCCCGGCGGATCGCCGGCGGGATGGTGCGGGACTTGCGCCCGATGTTCAGCGGCTCGCCGTCTGCGTTTTCCCGCCAGTGCACGACCGCGGCATCGCAGGCCACGCGCCGGGAGGTTTCCGCGCTAAGGTGGCAACCGTCCTCGCATTCCGACTCGGCGCCTTCGCCGTCGGCCTGCAGTACCTCCGCCCCAGTGTGGATGTGCACCAGGTAACGGTCGCCGCCGGCGGATGTTTTCTCCCCGTCTGCAAGAAACGATTCTGCCAGCCGTTCCAGCGCGTCGGCGCGGCGCGTGGCGATGGGCTGCGGCTCCTCCCATTCCGTAATTCCGCCTTTGGGCGTTTCCGCGGAAACGTCCGGATGTTCTTCGCGCCGCTCCTCGAACTGCTGGTCCATGGCTTTTTCCAGCGCTTTTGCGATCAGCGCCCCCTGCTCGGGGGAAAAACAGCCCCTGAACACCCAGCAGCCGTCGCCGTCGACGTACCAGCTCAATTCCCGCAGCGCGTGGCGGCGGTTCTCTTCGTCCAGCGCCTCCAGGCGTTTGCCGCGGCGGTAGTTGCGCACCATCTTCTCGACGTGGTGCGCGGTGCCGTGCAGGGCGACGTTGAGCAGGGTGTCTTCATTCCTGGGTGTGGCCACGCGGGTCATGGCGCGCACCTTGGAGTAGGACACCCGGCCCTCCCGAAAGGCGGCTGATATTTTCGGCAGATCGGGCAAGGCCCGCGCCACCCGGACTTTCTCGCGTGCCGCCGAAAGGTTGGTGCCGCACTGCCACTGCAGCCAGTGGGCGCAGGAGGCCAGGCCGTGCTGACCCCAGCCCTGCTGTTCGTCGTAGATGCCGACCAGTTCCAGCAGTTGGTAACTGGCCGCGTTGATGTGCGCGGCCAGTTCGGTGATGTCACGCTCGAGGCGCTGCAGATTGTCGTGGTGATCGGGATCGGGGAAATGGTGAAAGGGGCGGATTTCGCGGGCGGGGTTCATGGGCTTCACTCGGCTGCATTTATACTATAAAAGTATACAGTATTTAAACTGGAATATCCAATACATATCAGCCAGTTAGATCAGATCGGTTAGTGATGCCAGACGCCGTCTCAACGGCGATAATCCCCGGTTTTCCTGATCGGCACGGAGAAATCGGGCGCAGCGCGCCATTTAAACAACAAAGCGATCCCGTTTACCAGGGCAGTTCCGAACCGTCCCAGGACCAGAACCGGCCGCTGTCAGAAGGCTGCAAGCCATCGATGACGCGCTTCATGCCGGCCACCGATTCCTCGACTTCCATGGGCGCGTCGGGCCCACCGACGCGGGTTTTGACCCAGCCGGGGTTCAGCGGCACGGCGATCACCCCGCGCTCGGCCAGGTCCAGGCTCATGGATTTCATGATGGCGTTGACGCCGGCTTTGCTGGCCCGGTAGGCGTAGAGACCGCCGTATTCGTTCATGCCCATGCTGCCCAGCGAGCTGCTGATGGTCACGATGCGCCCGTGCGGGCTGCGGGCCAGCTGCTCGACGAACAGTTCGGCCAGGCGCATGGGCGTAAACAGGTTGATGTCGAACAGCTCGCGCCACAGGTCCCGGTCGAAATGTCCGAAGCCCTGAACACCTTGTTCGCTTTCCGCGCCTGGCGGTTTGGCCATCGTGCCGGCGTTGTTGACGAGGATGTCGATGTCGCTGCCGGACAGTTCGTCGGCCAGTTCGCGCAAGGCATCGTCGTTGGTGAGGTCGACCTGGAAAATTCGCAGCCGGGCGTTCTGCAGTGCCTCCAGCTCCGGTGAGGAATGGCGGCTTGCGGTGATGACCTGGAAACCGTCCTGCAGGTAGGCACGCGTCAGGCCCAGGCCGAGGCCGCGGTTCGCTCCGGTGATCAGGATGGTCGGCATCGTTCGGCCCCTCAGATTTGCTTCGATCGTTTCAGCCTAAGCCGTCGTCCGTTCCCGGTAAAGCTGCTCGATGAAGGCGGTGGCTTTCGGAAAAGACTCGCGCCAGTTTTCGATGTCCTGCCGCATCGGGTCGGGCAGGCGGTCCGGGGGGATTTTCACGTGTTCGGCGGTGTCGGCGCCGAAACTGGCCGGCTGCAGCCACAAAGCCATGATGGACGCGAAGCTGATGTCGACGAAATCGATCGCGTCGCCGCCCAGCAGCGAACGGCGGCCATCGTCCAGTTTCCGCTCGGCGTCCGCCATCAGCGCTCCGATGTTCGCGGTGGCTTTTTCTGTGTGGCGAGGCGTGATGCGAAAAGATCGGCTTATGAGGAATCGAAGCAGCGGGAACAGCGCCCGCAGCGCAAGTCGCTGC